>CAZKUN010000115.1:19567-26967 GCA_964555935.1 uncultured Armatimonadia bacterium
ATCCGAGTGTGCCGGCCGAGGCGGCGCGGCTCTGCAAGTGCGACCTCGTCACGCTGATGGTGCAAGACATCACGAGCCTTCAGGGCGTGATGGGCGGAGAGTACGCGCGACTGGAGGGCGTCGGTGAGGCGGTCTGCAGCGCGGTACGCGACCACTACATGCCGGCGTTTGCCGGCGACGACGTGCCGGAGACAGACGCGGGCAAGGTCGTGAGCCTGGCCGACAAACTCGATAGCCTCGCCGCGTGTTTCGCGATGGATATGATCCCTAAGGGCGCGAGCGATCCATACGGGCTGCGCCGTCGCGCGGCGGGCGTGTTGGCCATCGTGCTGGATGCCAGGTGGCGACTCGACGTGGCTGACCTGGCCGCTCAGGCAATCGCGGCCGTGCCGTCTCGCGAGGTCGATGACGCGGAGGCGTTGGCCGCGCTGATGGAATTCATCGGGATGCGGCTGGACGCGGCGCTGGAATCGGCAGGCGTCGCCTATGACGTGCGGCGGGCGGTGCTCGGCGCGTCGGTGTCTGACCTCGTCGACGCCCACGATCGTGCCATCGCTTTGCAGGCCGCGCGCGACGCCGATTCCGAAGGCTTCGACAAGGTCGTCTTCGCCGCGTCGCGTTCGGGGAAGATCCTCAGACCCAACATGGAGAAGGCGTCGGCAGCGGTCGACCCCTCGTTGTTTGACGGCGAATCCGAGGGAGCCCTGCACGAGGCGCTTACCGCAGTGAAGGCCGAGGTCGAGGCGCTGCAGAACCAAGACGGCGAGCGCGATTGCGCGGCGGCGTGGCAGATTTTGGCCAAGCTTGAGAAGCCAATCTGGGATTTCTTCGACGTCGACACGGGCGTGATGGTCATGGCCGATGACGAGGCCGTGCGTGGCAACCGCCTCGCGATGCTGCGGGAGGTTGACTCCCTGTTCCTGCGTGTTGGTGATTTCACGGAGATCGTGGTCGAGTAACGGCGAATGACGGGTGGTCTCAAGTGACGATCCGTGAGCGGATAGAGGAACTCGAGCGAGAGACGCTGTCACCGTATGCGGCGTTGAGCGCCGATTCGCGCGGCCGAGAGATCGACGAAGACGCGTGTGACGTGCGCACGGTCTACCAACGCGACCGCGATCGGATCATCCATCAGTGCAAGGCCTTCCGGCGCCTCGCCGGCAAGACGCAGGTCTTCATCTCCCCCCGCAGCGACCACATCCGCACCCGCCTCAGCCACACCCTCGAGGTCAGCCAGATCGCGCGGACGATCGCCAAGGCGCTGAGGCTTAACGAACCCCTCACCGAGGCCATCTCCCTGGGACATGATGTTGGCCACACCCCGTTTGGGCACGCGGGAGAGACGGTCGTCGACGGCCTCTGTCGGAGGTTCGGCGCCGATGGATTCCAGCATGCCGAGCACAGCGTTCGAGTGGTGACGAAACTCGAACGCGGCGGCCGGGGCCTGAACTTGTGTGGCGAGACGCTCGACGGGATAGGGACTCACAGCAAGGGCAGGATGGATGTCGAGGAAGTGCTGCAGACGCGGGGCACGCGGACGCTGGAGGCGGTGGTGGTCGCGCTGGCCGATCGGATTGCGTATACGAACCACGACACCGACGACTGCATCCGCGCGGGCTTCATCCATGCCGACGATATCCCCGACGATTGTGCCGCCGTGCTGGGAGATCGCTACTCGGCGCGGATCAGCACCATGATCCGTGACATCATCGAGCAGAGCGAAGGCTCGCCCGAGATCCGGATCAGCCCGAGAGTCGCTGCCGCCACCGATAGCCTCAAGAACTTCCTCTACGAGTGGGTCTATCACTCGCCGCCGATGCTGGAGGAGCGCGAGCGCGTCCGCATTGTGGTGGAGAGTCTGTTCGAACTCCACATGAACTCGAATGATGCGGTGGAGACGGCGCTGGGGTTCGTGCCAGAGGACGAGCGACATCGCGCGCGGCTGGTCTGTGACTACATCGCCGGCATGACCGATCGATACGCCGCCGACTGCTACGTGCGCAACTTCCTCCCCGGCGCGGCGACTATTGGCGAGTGAGGTTACCTCTCGTGTCCGCGGCGGGTGGATGGAGCCAGTCAACAGGGGACAGTCCTGCGCCACGGGCACTACGTGCCGTGGCTTGGACAGTCCCGAACGGAAGGACGATCTTCTCAACAGCCCCCCTGCCCTACTCTCCGGTGGCGAAATACGGCTGCACCTGAATGAAGTTCCAGATCAGTTCCTCGTCGGCGGGTCCGGTAGGTGATGCCCAATCGGAGAACGTCAGCCTGGCCGTCTCGCCGCGCGGCGTGAAGATCGTCTGGTGGTAGTTCAGCCGGTATGGGTTAGTGCGATCGAAGAGATCGGTCGTGTGCGAGTAGCAGCTCTTGATCTTGACCTGGAACGATTTCGCTTCATCGATATCGACGTCGTCGATGGTCACCGACACCGCGTGCTCGTACTCGCGCGACCGTCCCGCCAGCAGGTCCTGGTGGTTGCCGGTGTAGAAGCGCAGCGAGTACGGGCGCCCCGGCTCCAGATCCCGGACAATCTGCGAGAAGCTGTTCGGACCATCTCCCGATCTGCGCGTCAACAGCGCCGTATCACCGACCCCACTGCGCGTATATCGCGCCTGCAACCAGCCGAAGTGCTTGGCCTCGATGGCAGAGATGCTGCCCGTCTCGGCCGGTGAGAGGTCCCAGCCGTCGGCGCCCTCGGTGAAGTCGGGGTTCGCGAGGTGGGGCAGGATGTACGTGCCGGCGAGCATCCGGTCAGTCCGGCCCTCGATGGCGTAGTGCCGGACGAGTGCGGCAAACAGCCGCGTCTGCTCCTCGCCCATGTAAGGGGAGTAGTAGCCCTGCAGCCCGCGCAATCCGGCGAAGGCGGGGTCGTTCGCCAGGAACTGGAATTGCCGGTCGAGGAAGACGTTGAAGTCGCAGTGCGGGTAGATATCGCAGGTCTCCTCCGGCTGGGTGAACAGCCCTAGGATCATCACGCGGTTCTCGGCCGCTCCCGGGCTCGCGGCCTGCCAGCGCGCGCGGTTGCCTCGCTCGAACTCGCTGCCGAAGTGCCCCGCGACGCCCTCCTCAGTCGGCACCTCAAGCACGTACCACTCGGGCGCCAGCCGAAGGCCCGAGTCCATGATCGTCTCGACCATGGGCGACACGACATCGCTGAACGTGGAGCCCATGTAGCCGTAGAACTGGCGGCCCCTCAGCGCCGGGTCGTCGGCCACCATGCGCAGCCCCTCGCACCAGATGTCATACATCTCGGCGAAGCGCCCGCCGCTCAGGAACTCGTCCGCCCAGATCCCGCTCATGCGCGGATCGGTCATGCCAAGCTGCCCGGACCAGAACTCATACGCCTCCTGAGCTGAATCGACGAAAGGCAGGCCGCGTTGTGTCATCCAGCGCTTGCCCTCGCCGGTCCACTCGTTGATCTCGGCGTCAAACGCGCCTGGGTTCTCCGCGCCAATGACGATGTTGTAGTGGTCGAGGCAATGCTCGCGGAGGAACTCCCACGTGTAGACGCCGGTCTCTTCGACCATTGGGTTGGAGCCATACATCGAGTAGACGAGATCACCAACGGCGCGGACGACGAGTCGGCGCGGGCGGATGCCCGGCTTGCACGCGACGACATGCTCGCCGGACGTGACGTGATGCATCGCCTCGAGGGAATCTCCGACCGGTCGGAAGACCACCTCACGCCCATCGACCGTCGCGGCGACGATGGGACGATCGGGGAGGGAGTCGCCAGGCGTCACGCGTAGAAACAGCCAGCCCTCACGCGGCGCGGTCAAGCTGTGGCCACGCGTGCCAGGGCGCTTGGCGTCAAGGAGCTCGTAGACCAAGTTGTTCAGGAATCTCGCCCCCTTGTAGGCGGGGTCTCGCCCGGGCCACTGGACGGTGGCAGACACGGGCTTCCCGTAAGGCTGGCCTGCCTCGACCCAGGCCGTAACGGTCAACTCACCCGGGGGGGAGTCGAGCAGATCCACGTGGGTGGAACTGCCGGGGTTGATGGATGCGGGCCAGTCCTCCACGCCGCGGGCGGACCGGACCTCGACGCGGCCCTTGGCGTTCTCGGGCAGCGGCTGCATCAGGGCACAGTCGACAGAAGCGCTCAGCCGGCCGGTCCGCGCGTCGACTGAGACTCGGAGCTTGGGCGTCTCGAACTGGGCCATATCGAGGCCCTTGGCAACGGCGCCGGACCTGTAGGTGGCCAGGATGTCCGCGCCGCTGAGCGCGCGGGAGTAGATGCGGGCGTCGTCGATCGCCCCTTTGAAGAAGGGATGGCCGAGACCGGAGCATCTTCCGAGGAGAACCGGGACGTCGGTGACGTTCGGAGTTAGCGTTTGGGTGGCAGAGGCGACCTCGACGGCGTTGAGTCGCGCCGTGAGGCGGCGGCCACCGAAAGTCACGGCAAGATGCGACCACTCGCCGAGTTCAGGGAGGGGCAGCTTGACGAACTGATGCTTCTCGCCATCGGCGATGGCCACGATCAGCGTCGGGTCGCCGCTGTAGGAGTTGTAGGCCAGGACCAGGCGTTGGTCTCCCCAGCCTCCGCCGGTGGAGCGCGTGATCAGCCCGCCCTGGTGCGCCTCGGGCTTGAACCAGAGCATTACCGTGCCCTCGTCCGCCACGTCGGGATCGGGGACGCCCAGGTCCACGAAGTCGGTGACGCCATCGAGAACGACCGGGCCATCGCCGGGCAGCGGGGCGTGGAGAATGAGCAGGGCTGCGAGCGCGTTCATGGGCATGCCTCCGGGGTAGAGGCAGGTTCAGTAGACGCCGGAACGGGACCTGCCCAAAACGCCGTTGAAGTCCCAGACTGCCCGGTTTCTTGACGCTACGGCGATTCTGTGGTAGGTTCTCGGGGCTACGCGAAAGCGTGGCTTACAGGGCTTGGGCGCTCGCGGCTTTGCGGGTCCGCATTGGCACATCGCCAGGCGGGCGCGCGAACGCGTGTGCTTGGGCAATCCACAACCTAACGTCTCTGACCTGCTCGACAGCGTTTGCGCACGTCGCATGGCTCACCGAGCCTGGATGTGGCTCGCTCCGGTGACGAAGCGGGACGGGGATGTGCGTCGCCCCAAGAATGGGCGGCGTGGCCATAGGAGGCCGATCAATGGCGTTAGTATCGATGAAGGAATTGCTGGAAGCCGGTGTCCACTTCGGACACCAGACGCGCCGCTGGAACCCGAAGATGAAGCGTTACATCTACGGCCAGCGTGACGGGATCTACATCATTGACCTGCACCAGAGCCTACGCCGTCTCGAGCAGGCCTACAACGCGATCCGCGACGTCACGGCCGCGGGCGGGACGGTCCTGTTCGTCGGAACGAAGCGTCAGGCGCAGGAGTCGATCGAGCAGGCTGCGGAGCGGTGCGGTCAGTTCTACATCAACCAGCGTTGGCTGGGCGGGATGTTGACGAACTTCGAGACGATGCGCGGCCGCGTGAAGCGGATGCAGGAACTGTACGAGATGGAAGAGACGGGGATCATGGAGCGCCTGACCAAGCGTGAGGGCCTCAAGCTCCGCGAGACCCGCGACAAGCTCGAGCGCTACTTCGGCGGCGTAAAGACCATGACGAAGCCCCCGGACATCGCCTACCTCGTCGACCTGAAGAAAGAGCACATCTGCGTCGCGGAGTGCGTGAAGCTCGGCATTCCGACCGTCGCGATTCTGGACACCAACTGCGACCCCGACCCCGTCACCTACCCGATTCCGGGCAACGATGACGCCATTCGCGCGATCCGTCTGATCACCAACAAGATGGCGGACGCGGCGCATGAGGGCACGGGCATCTACCAGCAGAAGCTCGTTGAGGAAGCGGCAGCGAAGGAAGCCGAGGACATGCGCATCGCCGCGGAGGCGGTTGAGGTCGACACGTCGCTCGACGCGCTGGACGAACTTGATGCCGGGGCCGCCGAGTAGGCGCACCCAACGGGTCGCGCCAGCGTACGACTACGGAAAGAACCCGCCGACGGCCGGTGACGCTTGCCGGCCCGTCGGTGTGAGAGGAGTGCCACATGGCGATTAGCGCAGCAGACGTGAAGAAACTTCGCGAGACGACCGGTTCGGGCATGATGGACTGCAAGAAGGCCCTCGACGAGGCCAACGGCGACTTCGAGGCCGCCAAGGATATCCTCCGCAAGAAGGGCATCGCCGTCGCCGCCAAGCGCGCCGATCGCGCCGCCAGCGAGGGAGCGGTGGTCTCTTATATCCACGACGGGCGCATCGGCGTCCTGCTTGAGATCAACAGCGAGACCGACTTCGTCGCCCGCACGGACAAGTTCCAGGAACTCGCCACGAACATCGCGATGCAGATCGCAGCCTCGCAGCCGCGGTGGGTCTCGCGGGATGAAGTCGCCGAGAGCGACCTCGAGCGCGAGCGCAGCATCCTGATCGAGCAGGCGAAAGCCGAGGGCAAGCCCGACAACATCGCGGAGAAGATGGTCGAGGGCCGGATGCGCAAGTTCTACGAGGAGTACTGCTTGCTCGACCAGGAGTACATCCGCGACGACAAGGTGAAGATCGCTGACCTGATCGAGGATTTCACGGGCCAGGTTGGAGAGAAGATCGAGGTCCGCCGGTTCGTGCGTTACTCGCTCGGCGAGGAGCTCTGATTGACTAGCGAACCCGAGGCCGACAAAGCCCTGCGTTACCCGCGCATCCTGTTGAAACTCAGCGGAGCCTCCTTCTCCGGAGAGCGAGGTTTTGGTTTTGACTGGCCGACGATTCGACGGATCGCGGGGGAAGTCCAATCCGTTGCGCAAGCCGGAGCCGAGGTCGCGGTCGTCGTTGGCGGCGGGAACATCTGGCGGGGAAGACGGCAGCGGAATCGGGAATGGATCGCGGTGGCGCGGACTATGTGGGCATGGTTGCCACGGTGATCAACGGCCTCGCGCTTCAGTCGGCTCTGGAAGAATTGGGCGCGGAGACGCGGGTTCAGACGGCCATCGAGATGCGCGAGGTGGCGGAGCCGTACATCCGGCGCCGCGCCCTGCGACATCTCGAAAAAGGGCGGGTGGTCATCTTTGCCGCGGGCAGCGGCAACCCGTTCTTCACGACCGATACCGCAGCGGTTCTGCGCGCTGTGGAAATCAACGCCAGCGCCATCATGAAGGCAACCGACGTTGATGGAGTTTACGATTCGGACCCGGATACCAACCCCGAGGCCCAGCGCCTCCCGTACATCAAGTACAAGGATGTGCTGGCGCGGGACCTTGGGGTGATGGACTCCACTGCCATCGCCCTGGCGATGGACAACTCCCTACCGATTATTGTCTTCGACATTACCGTACCGGGCAACATTGCACGCGCCGCCTCCGGCGAACGCATCGGCACACTCGTTGACGGCGGGCCGGCGCCGACGGAGACGTCGCTCGACTCCTGAACGCGAACGGCCGCGGGCTTATCG
>CAZKUN010000116.1:0-3860 GCA_964555935.1 uncultured Armatimonadia bacterium
CGCATGTGCAGGTTTCCGGAGGTCAGTTGCTGAAGCATCACAGCGAACGGCTGACGGTTCAGCCAACGCCGGGGCGCCCAGTTCCATATGGGCAATCCCGGCTGCAGGGGAGGCCCGCGCATGTCCATGGGCGCTCAAGTCTTGCTATCTATAGCAGCGCTATGCCTGCTGGCCACGGCCGGCCACGCGCTGGAGTGTCACATCGAGCGCGTCGGGGGCGTGCCCACATTCGTCATCAACGGCAAGCCGCATCCTGGCACGTGCTACTCCACCTACGACACTCACCCGCCCCGGCTCGCGGCCCGCGCGGAGGCGTTCGGTGAGGCGGGCTGCGATATCTACAACTTCGTCGTCGAGATCTCCGGCTACGGCTATTCGCGGCCTATGTGGGCGGGTCCGGACGAATGGGACTTCGGCAACCTCGACGAGCGCGCGAAGACCATTCTCGATGCGACGCCCGAGGGAATGCTGTTGCCAAGAATCTACATTGACGCGCCAATCTGGTGGTGCGAGGCCCATCCGGAGGAGATGATGCTCCTCGATGACGGCTCCGCCTCCTTCGGTGAGAAGCTCTTCGCCCTCGCACGCGAGGGCAACTACCCATCCCTCGCCTCCGAGCGCTGGCGTCAGGACATGGTGATGGCCCTCGGCAAGGTCATCGATCACGTCGAGGCATCCGATTACGGCGACCGGGTCATTGGCTACCAACTCTCGGGGCAGAAAACCGAGGAGTGGTACCACTGGAGCATGAACACGCCGCCGCTTGGCGACTACAGCTCGCACATGGTGGATGCGTACCGGCGTTGGCTGGCGGATCGCTACGGTGACGACGATACGTTGCGACACGCGTGGAGCCAACCTGACGCTCGCATCGCCACCGCCGAGATCCCGTCGCGGGAAGCGCGCTACGGGGACCAGGACCAGACATTCCGGGACCCGGTCGCGGAAGCCGCTGTCGTTGACTTCCACCGCTTCTGGCAGTGGATCATGGTCGACACCATCGAGCACTTCGCCCACGCGGTGAAGGTGAAGACAAACAGCACTAAGATCGTCGGCGCCTTCTACTCATACACGTTCGAGTTCACAGAGCTTGCCGAGGACGCCGGGCACCTGGGGACCGGGACGCTCCAGCGCAGCCCGGATATCGACTTCATCATGGCTCCATCGAGTTACTTCGACCGCAACCTCCCCGGCAAGCCTTACTTCCGCGCGCCGATCGCGTCGCTCCAACACCATGGCAAGGTGTTCTGGAACGACTTCGACCAGGTCAGCTACAAGTACTACGACAAGCTGAAGGACGACCCGAATCTGAAGACATGGGAGTACCAGATGGGCCTCACTCAGACCCCCGAGGAGTTCGTCTGGATGAACCGTCGGGAGGTTGGCATGGAGCTTGGCCCCGGCGTGCAGCTCGCCCACTTCGACATCCACGGTGGCTACTACGACAACGAGACAATCATGGCCAGCGTTCGAGAACTGATCGACCTCCGCCGCGAGGCGTTGGACCTGCCCGAGCGAGGCTCTCGCGCCCAGATCCTCCTACTCGTCGACGAGGACTCGGAGCACTACTACTCCTTCCGCAACCCAATCATGCGCGAGCTGCTGAGCGAGCAGATTGCGCAGATGCCCTTCGTCGCCCCATACGACACGGCGCTGCTGTCGGATCTACCCGAACTCGACACATCGCGATACCGGCTGGTGCTGGTGTTGAACTCGGCCCGCGTGACACGGGCGATGCGCAAGACGATCGCGCGCAAGCTGAAGCGGGGCCAGAAGACACTCATCTGGTGCCACGCGCCGGGGTACATCGACGAAGACGGAGCCGACGTCGACAACATTGCCGACCTGACAGGGATACGCGTCCGGACGCTGGGCGAGGGCGACCGGCGCTCGGCAACCGCGAGCGGCCGGGGCCGCGTCAGTAGGGACGCGCTCAAGGTCCCACGCGGACTTGCGTTCTGCGTGGATGATGACCGGGCGGAGAGCCTGGCGCGACTTGACGATGGCACGGTCGTTGCGGGGCGGCGCGACCTGGACGAATGGACCTCGATCTTCACGGCCGCGATCCCGCTCCGAGCGGCGCTGCTGAAGCAGGTGGCCAGGGAAGCCGGAGTCCACATCTACTGCGACGATCCCGACATCGCCGTCTTCGCGAACGAACACTACGTGACCGCCTGCAACGACGGCCGAGCCGAGGACGTCGCTCTCCGACTGCCTGGACGAGCGACCGTGAGCGATGCGGTCACGGGCGAGGCGCTGGCGCAAGGCGCAGATTCGATCCTGATCCCGATGCGAAGCAAGGAAGTGCGGATACTCGCGCTCAGATGACGAGGTGAGAGACATGAAGGGAACCATGCCCGCATTCACGATCCTGGCCGCGCTTGCCGTTCTGACGACGGGGCCGGTCGGTGGCCAGGAGAAGATCGCCATTGACCGGAGCCCGCTTTCGTTCCGCGACAGCGGGCTCTACTCCAACCTCAACTCCATCCACGGCGTGGACCCGGCGACGGATGGCACGCAGAACCTCCTGACATTCGAGCGCGCCACCAGCCCCGACACCCCGTGGGATTTCTACATCATGCAGTACAACGCCACTGAGCCAAGCCCCGAACTCGCGGCGCGACTGCGCGAGTTCGCGCGGCAGGGGAAGAAGATCATCCTCCGCGTGTTGCTCGGCAAGGATGGGCAAGTCCTCGACACTGAGATCGCGAAGCAACGCTTGGAGGATCTGTTCCAGGAGACTGACCCCGACTGGATCTATGCCATCACCCTCGACGAAGAGAACGTCTACTGGCACGGCAACGAGCCGCGCCTGGTCGAGCTTTACCACTACGCCAAGGAGCGCTGGCCCGAGCTGCCCGTGTACCAGTGGTGGACGCCAATGATTGCGCCGGAGGTGAACGCGACGAGCGGGTGGGTGGCCTTGCCCGCAGATGGCTGGGTGATGGATCTGTATGGCCGGCATGCCGAGGAGTTCGAGAAGAAGACGCTCAAGTTCCTTGAGACCGGCAAACCCCTCGTGCACATCGCGTGGGCGTCGCCGACGTGGATCTTCCACGACCGCGAGGGCTTTACGAAGGACGACTGGTGGGAGCAGGCCGGCAGGCCCGTCTTCGATGACCAGGTGCGGATCTGCCGCGAGTACAACGTGCCGGTGGCGTACTTCTGCACCCAGCAGGCTGAGGTCGTGGACGGCAAGCGCGTGGCGCCCATCCGCTGGGGCTGGCATGCGGTTGATCCCACCACGCGGCGCTGGTTTCTCGAACTGGATGCGATCGTATCCGAGTTTGACCACCTCCCCGACGAGGCCATCGGCTTCCGCGTGCCGACTGAGAGCAAGTTCGCGTGGGCCCACGCATCATCCGCGCCCAGCATAAGGTTCAATCTCGATGAGCGTGATCGCAAGCGGCTCACGTGGCGGACGGGCTTTCCCGGAGCGGCCACGGAGCCGGGCGCCCATGACGTGCCAGCGCCGCGTGAGAATCCGTACGCGCGCCTGTCATACACGCTCGATGCGTCGGCCACGGACCTCGTGGATGGCCTGGCGCTCGGCAGCGTTGACGGACGAGTCGCGGCCGTCCCCATTGTATTCCGCGTGGAGCCGCTGAAGTCGATGGCCGACTGGCAGGTGGCGGTCGGCGTGACCTCGGTCCGCCCTCTGGGCGGATCGGTCCAGGTGTCGGTGTCGGGTGATGGCGAGAGCTGGGTGGACGCGGCGGCCAGTGACCCCGAGGGCGCCAGCACGCAGGTGCTCGCAGTCGATCCGGCGCAGACCAGCGATATTCCGGCGGGCGGGCCACTGTGGGTCCGCGTGGAGCTACGCGCGTCGGCGGGTGTCAAGACAAACATCGCCAGCAGCA
>CAZKUN010000116.1:3870-26963 GCA_964555935.1 uncultured Armatimonadia bacterium
ATCTCGAGGTGTCGGCAAGCCTGACGCCAGACGAGTAGCTCCGGCCACGCCGCTCGGCCAACGCGGGGGCGCCCGGTCCCACATGGGCAGTCCCGCAAAAGCCGCGCGTGGAGATGAAGAGCGCAAGCAACCATGACGACAAACCCAGCGATCGCGCTGATGGTGGTGCTACTGATGACGACACCAGGTTCCGCGGACCCCGAGGCCGCGTATGACAACATGGTAGTCCCCAGTTGGGGCGATTCACTCGTCGCGTACGGTCCCGGCACGGATCCGGCCATGGACACGCCCGACGCCCTGCGGAACATGATCAAGCACTGGAAGGGGCGGGGGTACACGGGCCTGCTACTGCGGACCGACCTGGTCCAACTGGGCCCCGAGCACGTCCACCTCAATCCGGTGGCCCACCCCAACCCACGGCTCGCGTGGTTCTGGCGCCATACCGACGAGATCGCCGAGAGTTTCGACCTGCACGGGCTCGCGCAGCAGTTCTGTGACCGGGACGGCCTGGATTTCTGGGCGTGGCACCCTCACCTCTACAGCGACGGCGCGCCGGAAGATGTGGGCACGCCAGGCGTGGGACGGATGATCCCCTGGCGCTACGTAAGCACGTACACTCACGACCACCCCGAGGTCATAACCGTGGACCGCGCGGGCAACATGCTCTGGATGGTGCGCGAGTACGCCTATCCGGGCGCCCGCGCATCCAAGATCGCCGAGTTCGTGCACATGGCGAGGGAGCAAGGCATCAGGGGCTTCCTCGCTTGCATGCGCAGTGAGGTGTCGCAGCTCGTAGACCCGCCGGACAAGGCGGATCGCTTCGGCTTCAACGAGCCCGTTGTCGCGGACATGAAGCGGCTCCACGGTGTGGATATCCTCACGGACGCGCGCTTCGATGTGGACAGCCCCACCTTCGACCCGTTGGACCAGATGCTCGAGAAGTGGCGCGACCTGCGCGGTGGCTATGTCACGCAGTTCTTCCGCGAGCTGAGGGCGGCGCTGGACGACGTGGACCCGGAGATTCACATCGCCGTGACCCTCTCCGGCGACCACGTTGGGCCGCCCCTAGGCAACTGGCGACTTGACTGGCGTGCGTGGGTGGACGAGGGCCTGGTGGACGAGATCGTCAACCCGGTGTTCTTCGAGGCGACCTTTGACCACGAAGCCCATCTCAAAGACTACCTGACCGACGTGCGTGGCGGGAAGGGGACGGTCTCATACGCGGCCCTGAGCGACTACATAGCCCACAGCGAGCGTCCTGGGACGAAGGTCATCGCCACGGGTGCCTACCCGTACTTTGCGGCCACGCCTCCCGAGGGCGCTGACGGCTGGCGGACCGACGTCTGGTACGATTCGTATCACCTCGCCTGGTTCCAGCGCTGGCGGCAATGGCGGAAGGACCTGGATGACTTCGGGTGCATCAAGTTCCTGGAGCAAGACTTCAACGACGCGCCACTGGCTGGCGAGAGCGATCTGGATGCGTGGGGCAATCCCGCCCACGTCCCGAGCCTGCGGGCCTGCCCGGGCGGCTGGTACAAGTTGGGCCATGGCGACGATTCGAGTCCCACCGTGCAGGAGACCGTGCGGCGAGGCGCCGGGGGCCGCGCCGTGAGGCTGACCAGTTCCGCTGACGGCGGCGGCGGGCTGACGGGCTGGCACAACAGCGCGCCGGACCGGAGCACGCTCACGACGTCTTTGGACAACGCGATCGCCAACGGACGCTGCGCGCTCAAGTACTGGCTCTACCGCGAGAGCGAGGCGAGCGGCCTCGCGGCCTTCCTCCAGTCGGACGGCGCGGCGACCGACGTCGGACTGCGAGTTGCGGGCGGCACAGGCGCGCTGTCGTACTCCGATCACGGCACGTGGGTCGATGCCGGGCACGCCATGCCGCCGGGGGCCTGGCAGCAGTTCACGATCCGCGTGGATCTCGAGGCGGGCACGTATTCGGCCCATGCAGGTGAGGACGAGGGAGTCGTGCTCTGTGATGGCGTGGTGTGCGAGATCCCAGAATCCAGGTTCGTTGAGGAGCCGGGTGTCAACAAGCCGATCCCCGTGCCGGTCTACAAGATGTTCCGGCAGGTGTACTTCGCGCCGGACGGGCCGCCGGGAAGCGCCACCTGCCTGGACGACCTATCGCTAACATGGGTCCCGACGCTCCACTATCGCGAGCCCGGCAAGCGCGTCTACTTCGCGGATGACTTCGAGGCCCATGCGCCAGGAGGGCAACTTGACGGGACCAAGGCGACCAGAGGGGGCAAGTGGGAGGTCAGGGGCGGACCGGCGGAGAGTTACGTCATCGAGAACCGCACGTCATTCGGCGACGGCGTTAAATGCGTGGTCGCCCGCGGGGGCGCCGATCTGGTCGCGGTCGGCAAGCGTAAGCTCCGCCTCGGGGCGGATCCGATCGTGACGGTTGACCTCGACGTGTTCATCCGGTCCTCCAGCACGTTCCCGTATATGATCCCTGATCCCCTCACGAAGTCACCACACCGCACCACCGTGGGGCTCGAATCGGCGCTGACCGGGGGACCCGTGGCAACCTTACGCGCGGGGGACGGCACGTGGGAGTGCTGGGACGGCGAAGAATACTCCGATAGTGGCGTTCGCATCGCCTATGATGTCTGGAATCACCTGCAGCTAGCTGTCGACAGCTCGACCGGCACGTACCAGGTCGTCGCGCAACCCGTAGGCGAGCTGCCGACCCTCGTCGGCGGGGGACGTCTCGGACAAGGCGCCGAGGGAGACGTCGTCTTCGCGATCCGCCCGTCGGACTCGGATGGTCACGTGACCTGCTACGACAACCTGCTCATCACGGGCGACGGGGCCTGACCTCGCGGAGCCGGCGGATGGGATGGATCTAAACCATGGCCAGAGTCACCTCGATATCGTCCTTGGGCTGGGCACATTACACCCTCTACGAAGCGCTTCCGCGAATGGCCTCGCGGGGCTTCTCGCAGGTTGAGATCGCGAGCTTCCAGAGCTACTGCTTCCACTTCAACTTCGGGAGCCCAACCCCCGGCGAACTCCGCGCCATGCTGGACGATCTCGGGCTTGCCGCAGCATGCCTGAACTTCTCCGCCGGCAGTTACTCCGCGTGGCGGCCGAGCGAAATCGACCGATTCGTCGCCGAACTCACCCGCAAAGTAGAGCAGCTCCCCGAGGCGGGGATTCCCATGATGACGATGTTCTTCGGTGAGCGAAACGACCGTGACGACCAGGAAGCGCAGCTCGCCAACGCGGTCAAGGCGTACGACCGTCTGGCCCACCTGGCCGAGGACCACGGGGTGCGAATGCTGCTTGAGGTCCCCCATCTCTACACGATCCACAGCCGCCCCGAGCAGGTGCTGTGGATCTTCGACCACCTCAGCAGCGCCAACGTTGGGGCTCTGATAGATTCCAGCCACTGGGGCATCATAGGCTACGACATCGATGAGTTCATCGAGCGTCTGGGCGACCGCCTCTGGCACGTCCACTTGCGCGACTCCGCCGGCCCCGACACCGCCGATCGGAGGCAGGACCTGGAGCTGACGCCAGGACGTGGTACGGTCGACTTCCGCCGTCTTGGCGATGCGCTCGATGCCGCCGGATACGAGGGACCGGTGTCGCTCGAGTTTGAGTATCGCGACATGACCCTTGACGACGTCGAGCGGGAGTTCGATGCGGGGATCAGGTGGCTCAGAGACTGCGGTTGGGAGTTTCCGGATGGCGTGCCGGATGTGGGCGCCTGACCTCCAGATGGCGAGCGCGCGGCACGGACCTGCCCCCTGGCACTCCCGCACCCACTCGCAGGCGTACCGGGGCCTCACGGTCTCTGATGGGAGGCCACGGGCAGGCCGGAGCCTCGGGCGGGGCGAAACGTCTGGTGGCAGTCAGGTACAGCTTCCCTGATTCTCGCCATCCGGCCCCAACAGGAGATCAGACATGTCAGACCAGGACCGCGACGACACCACGCGCCGCAGATTCATCGGCAATGTCGCCGCAGCCGGGCTCGGGCTGTCGGTCGCGCCGGCCGCCATCTCAGCGGATGCCCGGCTCCAGATCCGCCGAAGACCAACTCTCGCCGTCCGCAACCAAGGCATGTCGTTTGAGACCGTACCCACGCTCGCCAGGGGCGTCGCCCAGCAAGAGCCCGATGCTCCGCCTCCCGACCTCGGCGAGGTGGCCGAGTACGACCTACTCAGCCCTACTCCCAGGAACGAGTTGATACACGCTATATCGAGTTCGCGCGCGGGCGCTAGCCTTCTGAGCGATCTGGGTGTCGCTGCCACGGGAGACGGCGCGCAAGCACCGCAATACAGTCTCAGCGGCCACTGGAAGTCGCGGCTCAGGGTATCGGGTAACATCCTGGCCGAGGCCTACGCGTCCGCAACTGGCATTAGGTTAGAGGCATCCGGGGAGATCAGTTGGACTGGCCTCGTGCCCGACACCCCTCCGCTGGAGTACTGGACGTATCGAGGCTGGGCATCCAGCAAGCATCGTCCGCCGTCCGCAGACTGGGTGGCGTGCCGTCTGAGTAGTTCTGACAGCGTCGACGCCTCCCTTCTGCATTTTCGAATCCGCACTCCAGGGGACAGCAAGGACCTCCGCACATACTCTCTCGAGATGGACCTGCGCGAGAACGTCGGGGACGGACGGCAACGCCTGGACTGCAGCAGCAGCGTCGGCCCCGTCACCTGGAGCCGGACCAGCAGAGACACGATCGTTGCGCTCATCAAGTTGGGTGGCACGAATGGATCTCCCGACAACTGGCTCACCTTCCGCAGGAGGTTCAAGTGGATCCCTTGCTATGGCGAATTCCGTTGGCTGAACGTCATGGCGCTCTAAAGACGTGGCGCGATGGAGCCAGTCGAGTGCGGGCCAAAGCAGCTCGTGGTGGATGGGGTGTGCAGTGCTCTGAAAACACGTGCTAAGACACCAGATACCAGCATACTGGGCTCAACCGGAAGGGCTCTTCCGGTTAGGCCGCCCGCAGTGGACGGGATAGCACGCGGCGCATTGGGTACAGAATCCGGCTCACAGAGCCACTCTACGAATCGCTGACCGATCATCTGGACCCTCGCGCATACCGTCCGCAGTGTCCGCCCAGACCAGGCCCAATGCCGCCGCTGTCCTCTTTGAGGCAGCGTTCGCATGCACGGAGCAATGCCAAGTCAGCCACGCGGTGCCGCCGGGAATGCCGGGACAGAACCCACACCACAGCCAGAGGGCCTGACGCCCACCCCTACCTTTTCAGGTCCCCCCTATCCCAGTCCTTAGACCAGAACCAGCGGGCAACGAGACACGGGACCTCAGCCGTAATGGCATAGACGGCAAGCGCAACATCGCCGATCCGTGACGGAGTGAGGCGAAGGCGTCACGCCGCCCCGCCACTGGTCTTCGCCGAGTGCCGACGGTCCTTCGATCAGCACAAACGCCGCCCAGTGAAACGGCGCGGCCGTCTCCGGGCGCTCCAGCAACTCGAGCTTCGCCTTCCGCAGTGCGCTTGCAGACGAATCGCCCGCCACCCAGTGCCGGCAGAGGGCCTGCATCAGCGCCGCGCACAGTGAGTTGAGGGTGCCCGCTGGCGATCTGGCCGAAGAAGGCGCGGGGGGTGGTGTCGTCATCGCCGATGAGGGGTCCGCCGGCAGATCTCGCAGGCTATTCCTCAGCGACAGACGGGTGCCATATCACGATGCTCTCCGGGTCGAAATACGCGTGCTGACCGTCAACATCGACCGAACGGGCTTTCACGAGGACGCGGCCACCTGACGTGAGGGCGGTCGCCAGCAGCGCCTGCATATGAGGGTCTGTCGTCACGAGACGCTCATCCACATCGACCGGATTGCCGGCGGGGTGGTTTCCCGGGCGGGAGACCCAGGCCTCAGTGCCAGTGCTGTTCTTCTCCCTCGGCCAATTCGCGAGGGTCGCCACGGTTCCCTGGATGATCGATAGTGGCTTCATCTGAGTTCCGACGCCAGCGGGCCTGCGGATCGATCGCCGCGGCTGAGAGCCGGACGTATCGCCGTCCGCCGCAAAGGCCGCGCCATCCAGCCGACCTGACAGCACACCACCCACGACACCACCGCCGAACAACACGACCAACGCAACCGCGAACTGTTTCTTCGTCATGCTTGGCTCTCCTGTCGGTACTGCTTCACGCTCTCATCCACCGTCAGCGCGCGCTTGCCCATCTTGCGAGGCGCCGTTCCCCGGCAATCCCCGCACAGAACCTCCAACCCCGCGGCACCATCGATAATGCCCCGATGGGGCCGGCGAGACGGAACTGCTCAACGGCTATCCATGGTGAAGAACGCGAATATGCAGGCGTGCCAGGCAACGGCCTCGCCGAGGTGCAGCGCTGCGTTGGCGCCATCCGCTGCATCACCGTACCAGTCGAGATAGACATTCCCATCGCCGCGTGCGACCCGCGCTTGCAGTTCCGCCAGGATCTCTCTCGCGGTGTACCTGGGACCCGCTTCGATGTTGGGCAAGTTCCCGTAGGCGGTCCTGATTGCTCTGATGGTCTTGTGCGGGAACGCGATTGTGTAGCGCTTGGCAGGATCGACCTCGGCTGTCTCCAGAGGGGGGTAGAATGCCAGATTCGCGCTCCACCGCCCGCTGACCCTCTTGCCAAGGGCTTTCTCAAGGTCGACCATTTCCTTCCCCGTGATCACCGAGAGCGCGATAGCATCGCCAGAGGTCGTCAGCACCCAGTCCGCGCCCGTGCTCCGCTCCGGGTCGAGGCCCCATATGGGATCTGACGCGCCCTCCACCTTCCGGGTGAGGAAGAAGTCCGCCTCGGCCTTGGCCATCAGGAGAGCACGCGACGCCTCGACGAGGTCGTCTCTCCCGACGCCCTCGAAGCGGAACGCCAAAGCGTTGGGATCCTGGGTCTGCCAATCCCACCCGCGCGTGAACTGCATCGCGTATCGGGACACCGGCATCGGCCCGTCCATCCCACGCACGACGAGATCCGGTGCGTTACGTGGCTCGCCGCCAGGGCCGCGGACGAGGAAATAACCCAACGCCCTCGTCCACACAGGGCTGTCTTTGGCCCGACCAACCGGCGCCACGATGTAGACCAGACGCTGGGGGGCCAAGGGATTGTAGTGGTGGAGACTCACGACCGAATCCTCGGCGTCCAAGACTCGTCCGCCGGCCTTCAGGCTCCCATCTGCTTCCAGCACCACGGGGAGTTTGGACCAGATCCGATGCGTGACGCTGTTGTCGTCTATCCCCCCCAGCAGGATCAGGTTGAAGTGCGCCATGTCCGCCTGCGTGACGTCTCTGTCTGCTTTGGTAGGGAACGCAGCAGACGTCATATTCCCAGCGCCGCCGTAGGTGGACAGACTCCTTGCGGCCTCTTCCAGGCGCGCCATCTCGTCCGCAGGTCCCAGAGTGGGATAGACGATCAGCAGGGGCTCGCCGTGGTACAAGTTCTCGGCAGCTCCCGAGCGGCAAGGTCTGACCTCGGATGCCGGCGCCTGCCAACTGCGTTTGACCTGCCAGCCATCAGCCTCGCGCGTCAGGAACAGCTCAGGCGGAAGGGGCGCGCTGATCTCGTCGGTCAGCCCTGGGGCCTCGATGTGCAGATCCTTGCCTGCATCCACGGGCATGCTTGCCACGTCCAGCGCGATAGCCTCCACATTCCTCGGCTCAAGCACCACGGTCTGCTTGCCGCCCCTCTCCTCAACCTCCGCGTCCACCCGGCCCACGTCACGGGGATCGGACAAGCGCTCTATGCTGAACCAGTAACTCTCACCATGAGCGGCCCAGTCGCACAGATGGGAGACTCTCCGAGGGCTGGGGTCACGCACGTGCTCCGATCTCCAGGCGTCCGCGTCGAAAGGCGCCTTCCGCCCGTGCCCCTCCTCCGGGAAAATGCGCAGGTCCATCGGGTGCCCCAACTGCTTGAGGCGGCTTTCGGCCCAGTGGATGATATTGACCGGCTGGGCGGTATCGAGCCCGCCGCAGCGGTTGAGTACCGCCATGTTCCCCAGGTTCTCGAAGAACAGATGATCCAGAGGCTCACCCGCACTCACGGAGGCCCCAGCGAAGAGCCGAGGATAGCGCGTCGTCAGGAACCACGTTCCGTTGCCGCCGTTCGAGTGCCCACCCACATAGACGCGGTTCTCATCAATACTGTACCACCGCAACGCGTGCGCCAGAACACCCCTGGCAGCCACCTCTCCCATGCCTCTGAAGCTGTTGTAGCCATGCCCCCACGGCTGTACCTCAATGTACTCACGGTCAACCGGCGCGTCGTGAGTCTCCAGCACCCCGCCGCCCGCGTGTAGGTTCACTACGAGAGGGTACTTCCTCGATGGATCGTAGCTGTCCGGGACCACGCAAAGGAAGTAGGAGCCCGTCCCAAGCGCGGTGCTGTAGATGTAACCGAAGAAGCACCCGCGTTTCCGTCCGTAGTAACTCTCGCCCAGGTCGGCCATCTTCACCGCCTGAGCAGCCTGAGACAACAGGGCGAAGTCGGCCTGGGAACTTGGTGGCTCTTCCCGGTCCAACAGAGCGAGGGCCGCGGCGACCAGTCCACGGTGCTGGTCCAGCACGGGCGTATCCAGCTGAGACACCCATGGTTCGTGCACTTTGTAGAGTTCGGCGTGCTCGGACTTCCGCGCCAGCAGCTCCTCGAGCTGCCCCACCGCAACCGAATGGGGCAGATCGACGGTGTTGACGTCGGCTCCCCTGTACCTGACGGTGAGGTCCGTGTAGGGCTCGTCGTTCTGTGGGGGCGGTAGCATGAGCTTCACCGAGGCTCGGCCCGGACCGTCATCCCCAAGCACCCCGGTCGCCAGGACCTCTCCCCCCTTCGCGACAGTCACCTCGTGGCCCACGCGTACCCCACGGGCCATCACCTTCACGTGCGACCGAAGCGTCGAGAGGTCATAGCCGACTACGGCCGACAGCCGGAGTCGGGGATTCGTGTCGTCCACCAGTCTCAACTCGTGCATGTCGTCGCCGTTGTAACTGGTGCCGCGCCCAAGGTGGAAGGATGCCCGGTGCTTGCGCAGTTCTTCGTTCTGGCGGGTGTCCCCGTCCTGCACCCACAACTGGAAGGACGGTGTGGCCCCGGGGATGGCCTCCAGCCCCACGCTCTCCCACGGGACCATCCCCTCGAGCACATACCGCTGTCCCTCACCCGTGATGGCGCATTGTGGGGGCACCGATCTGTCCACATTGCCGGGGCCAATCTCCAGCCCGCCGTAGTAGGACGTCTCAAGAGGCGCCGTGCCAAACTGCGGGTCGAGCGTCAAGTGATAGGCCGTGCTCTCTTCACCGCGACGGGCCTTGCGCAAGTAGATATCCACATGGTCCGGGCCAATCGGGTCGTTAGCGCCGGCCTTCTTGTGCCAGACATCATCCTGCACCCAGACGAGAAACCACAGCCCGTCCGGCGTCCAACCCAGTTTGATGGAGGCGTTGTGATCCTCAGCCTCGCGGTGCTTGCCGTACTGAGGAAGTAGGATCTCGAAACCGTGGCCTTTGCCGTCCCAATCGTCGGCATCGCCATCGATCTCGATGCCCTCGACTCGGGGCAGGTCGAAAGTCCTGCGGACATCTCCCGCAAGAGCGCTGGAACCGGACAGAAGTGCGAGTCCGACGAGCCAGGATGCGCAACCGAGACCCGATACGCGCATGAGAATCCCTCCGAGGAACTGAAACACGAAGCTGCCCTTCCTGTGACCGGCCATCGGCCAGTCACCCCACAATGAACAGCCTGATCTGGCGCTGGCTGTCCTTCCCGAAAACCGGCGTCGCCTGAGATGACGGGCCTTCTTGGCCTTCGAGGTACACCTCGGGATCACCGGGAAGAGGCAGCGGTCCACCAACGCACGACTCCGGATGGGATCTTCCTACGTGAGAGCCCTTGCGCAGGTATTGCTCACCACCGTAGCATCCGCCTTCCATACACGAGCGTCGCTCCGGCTTGAGAACCTCGCCCTTCGGCACCAGCTCACAGTCTACCAGCGGTCCGCCGTCAAACCCAGGATCCAGTCTGTCGACCGAGTGTTCTGGTCCTGGCTGTCTCGCGTCTGGTCAGGCTGGCGGGGTGCATTGGCGTTCGTGCAGCCACGGACGATCATCACCTGGCAACGGAAGCGCTTCAGAGATCACTGGGCCAGGCTGAGTGAGAAGAGGAAGCCTGGCCGCCCACCGGTGTCGCCGGAGATCCGGCAGCTGATCCGGCGGATGTCGAAGGCGAACCCACACTGGGGATCGCCGAGAATCGTGGGAGAGCTGGAGAAGATCGGGATCACTGTCGCGAAGTCGACGGTGGAGAAGTACATGGTCCGGAAGCGTAAGCCGCCATCACTCACCTGGCGGGCATTCCTGAGCAATCACGCCAAGGACCTGGTCTCGATCGACTTCTTCGTGGTGCCGACGGTCCGCTTCGAGGTGCTCTTCGTCTTGATCGTGCTGGCCCATCACCGGCGGCGCATCGTGCACTTCGGGGTGACTCAGCATCCGACGGCCGAGTGGACGGCTCAACAGATCGTGAACGCCTTCCCATGGGACGAGGCGCCGAGCTATCTACTACGAGATCGAGACAGCATCTACGGGGCTCATTTCCGGAAGCGGGTTAAGAACATGGGCATCGAAGAAGTGCTCATCGCGGCCCGGAGTCCATGGCAGAATCCGTTCGTGGAACGCGTCATCGGTAGCATCCGACGCGACTGTCTGGACCATGCCATCGTATTCAGCCAAGAACACCTACGACGGATCCTCCGCAGCTACTTCGCCTACTACCACGACTGGCGGACTCACCTCTCGCTGAGCATGGATTGCCCAGAACCTAGAGCTGTCCAGCCGGCCAAAGCTGGGGACATCATCGAGATCCCTGAAGTCGGCGGGTCACACCATCACTACGAGAGGCGGACAGCCTGACCGCGCTACGTTCAGTCCACGTGACCGGCGCTCTCTACCTGGCGGCACGCCCTGGAGCGCCCGGACGGCTACACGTTCGCCCGATGCGGCCTCCCAGCGACAGCCGCTCAGAGCTCAACACGCCGTCACGGGTTTCCGGGAAGGACAGGACGCCATCCGCCCATCTCCATCATTCTGCACTGGGCGACGACGGTCCCAGCCCGGGGCCGATGTGGACCCCCTGCCATCGGGTCGCCGTCGCGCCCGCTTGCGGCTCGATGTCGAGGAACCCCAGGCCTGTGCGCGTAACGCGGTCCATGCTGATCTCGTCCGGCGACCACACGGGCGCGCCAGCCTCATCCGCAACGGTCACCCTAAAACTCTGCGGCTTCACGACTGCGGTGACCTCGTAACCCCGCCCGGCGACCACTTCTCCACCGGTGACGCGGGGGGGCCCACTGCCCGTGCTGCATGGTGTAGACAACGAAGCGCCCGTCCCCCACGAAGACGCAGAAGCGCTGGGCGGTCGCCGCTCCGTTGGTCGACCACAAGGCCTGGCTGTCTCGCCCCATGCGGACGGGCACGAACCGGTAGGTGATCTTCAGGCTCGCGCTCGGTACGTCGATCGGCCGCGGGGTCACCAGGCCCTCCGGATGCCAGTCATCGGATGACTCGGTCCGCACTTCATCGGCCTCAACGACTGCCCTGGGTGACGCGAGCCACTCCCGGCCGAAGAGCCGCACGGTTCGGTACTGTGCCTGCCGAGCGATCGCGGCCAGCGACGAGGCCTGGGGGTCATGGTCGAACCGGAAGGTGTCGCCGTATGGCTCGTTGTCCGGGAACCGCCGCATCCACCGACGGGAGCGCTCGATGGCATGCAATCCCTCCTCGGCGGCGGCGATCGCCTCCTGCCGCAGGGACTCCTCGCCGGTTGTCCCGTACTGCTCCAAACGAACGGCGGAGGCCAGTTGCGCCCGCAGGGAGGTCAGCTCCTGCTCGGTGACCTGCCACACCTCCCACTCGGCCTGCAGACGCTCGGCGAAGGGGCTGTCGGCGGCGCGCTCCTTCGCCTCCGAGAGCACTTGGCCGGCCTCGGCCACGAGCGCGCGGCCGCGCTCGACCTCACGCAGCTTCCTCTCCCCCACACGGGCGGGCTCGGTCTTCGGCGCCCGCAGATCGGGGATAGGTCCAACGTAGACGTCGAATGCCAATACAGACCGGAACGCGCGGTCCAGGAGCCGGAAATACTGCCTGGCCGCTTCCCATTCCGGGCCGAAGTACGTGCGGCAGTAGTCGGCCAGGACCCGTTCGCCGTCTGCGTCCGCATCCCAGGCGGCCCGGGCGAACAGGTACAGCGAGAACGGTGGCGAGTGCCAGGCTCTGGTCGAGACCACCAGCGACTGGTACGCGGGCGTGCGCGCATCGCGGTAGTAGCGCGCGTCGGCGGGGATGACATCGAGGAGAGGCGGCTGCATGGTGCGGAACAGGATCGTGTCACTGTAGTACTCGAAAGCATGGGAGTTCCCGCGGCCGTCCGCCTCGAATAGCCCTAGCAGCGCCTCCCACGCCGGACGGTACTCGCGGCTGTTCCGCTCGCAGCGAGGGTCGCCCAGCCCGTGCGCGTAGCAACGCTCCCGAGGGGCGTTCTCGAGGAACACATTCCGGTGCGGACGCACCTTGGTCGGCGGCTCGGTGGTGTCGTGGTATGCCAAGTACGCCAACCGAGCCTCCGGCCACACCTCCTCGAGCGCCTCCGCAACCACATTCGTGGCCGTGAGGGCCTGGTCGGAGGACGACAGTCCGGCGCACTGGGGACAGGAACACCAGCCGCCCTCCCACAGGTCGTCGGGCCAAAGATGGAAGAACGCGGCGGCGGGAGCGTGGCGGAAGTACTCCAGCGCGCTCTCCTTCACGATCTCCCGCGCGTCCGGGTTGCTCGGGCAAAAGTTGTGTTCTCTGACCCGCTGCCCATCTGCCTCCCGGAAGTACTGGGGGTGGCTCTCGAACAGGTTGCGCGGCAGCAAGCCCGGCAGGCCGTGCCCTCCCACCTCAAGCGCGATACCGCGCCTCCGCAAATCTTCGATCTGTTGGTCGGTCGGAGCGCCTGCGTGGCAGAAGAGATTGTTGATCCGCTGCCTCCCACACCAGACGATCCACTCGTCGAGGTCCTGGAAGCACGCGGGGTGTCCCAAGATGATGGAGCGCGATGGGAATGAGGGCTCCTGGCTGGCCGTAAAGGGCCGCAGCTCGAGCCGGGATCGCCTCGGCACGACCTCCCCCTGCGCGCCGGGAAAGACCCACCGACAGCCGAGGCGCTCGAGGAGTTCGTAGGCGCCGTAGAGGCAGCCTATCGGTCCGTCGCCCTCGATCGTGATCTGGCTCCCCCGTGCGGCGATGGAGAAGCCCTCGCCTTCCGTGGCCCTCGCGCGCACCGCGATGGCGGCGCCAGTCGGCCCAGGCTCTTCGACCACCGGGAGCTTCGCGCCGGTCATCCGCTCGACGTAGCGGCCGATCTCGTCAACAGCCAGCCTCTCGGTTGGCCCTGCGCCGGCCGGCAGCGAGAGATGATAGCGGCTTGCACCGCGCTCCGCGACGACCATGGCAGCACCATCCCCCCCCCGAGTGCGCGCGGCTGCGCGGACAGCCCCACCGCGAGCAGGTGGGCCGCGACCACCGCTGTTGCTCCCAAGTATCCGCGCCTCATGCTGGCTTGCCGACTCGATGCCGAAGTGGCTGTGCGGCCCGAGTGACGGAAGCGTAACCTCGACATCTGCCCCCCATCGAAGCGAGGGCTCCCCATATGGAACTGGGCGCCCCGGCGTTGGCTGAACGGTCAGCCGTTCGCTGCAACGCTTCACCACTCGGGCTTCAAGAACCTGCCCGCGAGGTCATGGAACGGTGGATCGTCGGGGGCGCCGCAACGGGCGCGGCGTCGGCTGGCCTCGGGACCTGAGCAATGACCGGCGGCGGAGCCGGAGGCTCGTCCGCAGGCTGTTGTGGAACCGGCGGCGGCGTCACCAGTGGGGGGAGCGCGTCTGCTAACGGCTTCAGACACTTGCGGCACGTGGTCACAATCGGCGGTAGGTGGTTGGGCGTGCCGCAGTGCGGGCAGAGCTTCGTATCCTGCTCCTGGGTCATCCGGGACCTCTGCTCGTCGGTCAGACGGGGCTACTACATGGTTCGCCGTTCGCCTGCTGATATCCCGCCGCGGCAGGCTGCCCTACCGAAAGAACCCATCCAGTAACAGCGGTATCGGGTTCAGAGCACTTTCTCTCTACCAGCCCACGGCAATGGGAGGAGCTAGCTCAAGTGTTAGTAGAATGAACCGCTCCCGGGGCATTGCTCGAGCCAGGAACGTGGGGGTTACCATTCGTGTCCCCTTGGGGGCGTCGGGATGTCTGCAGAAGCCGGAGGGCACCACAGCGATCCCAGTGCAAGGTCCGATATCGCCCACCGATCCGGGCGCCGGATTCCCCCAAGTTCACGGACGATGAGTTTCTGGACGCCACGGGCTCTTCCCTATTCCCATGGAGAAGAGGATTACCACTGCAGACCCCAGAAGTGAACGCCAACAAGCCGGATGGAGTTTGTGCGAGCGACAACCGACCTGCGGCCCGCGACCCGAGTAGACCACCCGCTCATCACTAATGACCCGACCCCATTTCGTCATTCGCCACTCATCGACCCGAGGCAGACCAGCAGCGTGAGTCGCGCGTCAGTGACTTCAGCCTACCTAACCACGACCAGTTCGCGCACCCCGCTGATCTTCGTGTCCACCGCGATGTAGGAAGATCCCTCGACAACCGAAGTATTGAACCGGACGCTCTTGCCACCTACGGTCACGCGGCTGCACTTCTTCCATCCTGGGAGCATGATGCGGAAGGCGACATCATCTCCGGTCCCGGCGAACGACAGGCTGATGCGGTTCTTCGACAGCGAGTAGTGGTAGGAGAAGTAGGTGTCCGAGGCGGGGAAATGGGCCGTTGCCGTCACCTCCTTCACGTCTGTTGCCGACCAACTCGGCTGGCAACGGACGTGCTCGAAGAGCTTGCCGTTCGACGTAATGCCCATCAGTCCCTCAACGACCGCCTGCGTCCAGTGCGACAGCCCCCAGCTGTCATAGTTGGTCTGGTTGTGGGGTGCGTTGATGGCGACGCTGCCGTCGAGGTGGTACCAGGTGAACATGGCGCCGCTGTCGCGCTTCAGCACGTGGTGAGCATCGCGCAGCAGCTTGACCGCCAGGTCCTCCATGCCATGCCGGAACGCGCCGCGACACAACTCGGCCCCAACCCAGGGGAAGAGACCGCCGTTCGCATACTCCCCCTGTCCTTTCGACCAAGCGCCGCCCCTTTCGAAGTAACCCAGCTTGTCGGGGTACCCGGGCTGCAAGCTCCACCAGGGGAATCGGTCACCCGTTTCCTGCCAGCGACGCGCGTACTCGTTGACGATCGAGACGGCTTTCTCGTGGTCGGCGAATCCCCGGGTAATGGCCCACGAGTTGCTCATCGTGAGCTGGTCGTCTTCGTCGAAATCCCGGTGGTCGAACGGGTCGAGGTGAATGTGATGGCGGTACTTGACGCCGTCCCAGAAGAGGCGATTCCCAAGCTGGTAGTAGTGCCGTTCCAGCGTACCGTAGCGTTCTGATCGATCGCGGTCGCCCAGCGCGGCGTAAGCCTGGGCCAGCAGCACGCAGGCGAAGTACAGCCCGGACGTATCGCCCTGCATCAACACGTAGCTCGAGTCTTCGCCGCTCTGGTCGTGCCCGCACGGCTCCTCGCCGCCGGACTCCGTGAAGGAAATGTCCCACTCGTCGAGTCCGTGCGGGCGCTTGATGACGCCGTGTTCCTGGTCGAACATCCGTGGGTCGCTGGTGACGTATTCGAGCCCGGCCTCGACCTTGGGCAGGAGTTCGCGGAGCCACTGGTCGTCACCGTGGGCGTGCCATCCCAGACACGTAGTCGAGGCCATTCCTGTCTCCAGGTCGGCCATACACGTGCGGAGTCTTCGCCCCGTGACCGGACACGGGTAGTTGTCGCCGTAGACATGATCGGGCAACCGGCCGTCGGGCCATTGGTTGTCGTAGATCGCCTCGAACATGCTCTTGACGTCGTCGATGAAGTACCGCAATGCGCCGACGCCGTAGGCCGGGAAGGCCAGGTTCTGCCGCGTGTTGTCGGCGTGCTCGTAGTAGGTCCGGGTCTTGCCGTTGACCTGGGTGACGTCGATGGTCTGCCGCAGCCCCTCCTCGAGCATCTGCAGAAGCTCGTCCATCTCGCCCGTGTCAGAGGCAATGGCCGTCTTGGCGCAGACTCGGAAGCTCCCATGCCGAACGTACGTCGGCTTCCCCGGTGCCGCCGTAGAGACTCGGACGCGATGCACGCCCGGCTTTCCGCCGGGCTTCACCACGAACTCGGCCTTGCCGCTGCCGGCTGTCACCGTCTCTTCGAGGTACACCTGGTGGTCGGCGTCGGTGAGCTGGACTTGGACCTTTTGTCCTTTGAGCCCGGCCCACTCGTAGACAATCCTCACCTCGTCGAGCGGCGCGCAATGCTTGGGGTGTGTCCAGACAACTCCGGCTTCCTTGAGGTGCATCAGATCGTGTCCTCCCATTGAGCATGGCGAGCGACCGAGGCTTGGTCCGTCCCTATTCCAACTCCAACTGATAGTTCCGTCCCGAGAAGTACGATGGTCCCGGAACAAAGGTCAGGTACTCGCTCGTCCCGTCAGCACCCACGCGATTGCGCATGACGTTAAACCCGATCAGTTGGCCCGCAAGCGGCGCGCTGATCTCCAGCTTCTCCAGCGGAACAGCCGCGTAGAGGACAAACGCATCCTGTTCCTGCCTGACCAGCAGCTTCGCCCACTTGACCTCGGTCTTCTTGCCACCGACGCGCTCGGCCTCTTCGACCAACTCCGCGCGGTTGCCGTCCGCGTCGACAATTACGTGATGGATATCATCACCCGCACCGACGGTGAAGGAGAACTCTACACTGTCACTGTGCCAGGGCTTGCCTGCGCGGCCTTGTTCAGTGTTGTAGACTTGCTTTTCAGTCTCTTCGGCGGTCACCTTCAGGTACAAGTTCGTGTCGTCATACGTAAGCACGAAGGAGGTCTCCTGCGATGACTTGCGGGCCGTGTTGCCCGCGTAAGTGAAGCCGCTCCCGGCGAAGGCCCCGGTGAAGTCGAGCGCGGTCAGATCCTCTACATCTGAGAGCGTCTTCTCGCTCTTCTTCAGGGGAATGACCTTGGTAACGCTGGTGTTCACCAGGTCATGCCCCTCGTGAAGCACTGCTTCCGCTGGAAGGGCATCGCTGGATTCGAGCAACTTGAGCTTCATCCACCGGTCCGGTCCAAGATTCTGCACCACCGCGCTGATCCACAGCTTGCCGTCCCAGTCGCTCGGGACGCCGAGCTGATATGCGTCGATCCAGAAGGTGACGCTCTCCTCGTCGCCATGGATGTAGTCGTTGAGGGCGAACACTCGGTCGGGCTTCTTCCTCGCACCCCAAGCCTCCGGAACGCCGTCGGACTTGTCCTTGCTCACCTTGCCGAAGCCGAGGGCGCTTCGTGTCGAGTAGCCCGTCGCGTCCGCGAAGTCGAGCACCATCCCAGCGAACGACGCGACCCGGTCGTAGCGGATGAAGTGGCGCTTGGTTTGGATGGTTCCCCTGCGGTTGAAGTACTCGAAGTTGCTGGTGACTTGAAGCTTCAGAAAGCGCCTCGCCTGGACTTCCACCCCCGCGGCGGCGGTGTTGATGTGGCTCTCGTACATTGGCTCCATCCCGACGCTCAGGGTCGCCTGGGCGGCATCAACAGAGGCGATCCCGGCTCCATCCGTATGCTCGGTCCCCATCGAGGTGCCCTCGAAGCCCTCACCCGTGAAGCTCGCGGGTTTGACGTCGCTCATGACGGCGAGAGGGGGCATCTCGGAATACGGCAGAACCGTCTTCGGCGTTCCGCCGGCAAGCGCCATGTCGCTCTCGGCGGCTTGCTTGCCGCTTAGATCACAGACGACCACCCGGTACGTGCCCTCCCGCAGTGATGCGGGCGTGTCCAGCGCAAACTCATGACTCCCGCCGGTGACCAATCCGCTCTGCTGCCAGAGCACGCCGCCGTCAAGTTCGACTCTGGCGCTGAGGTGCCTGCCCTGCCAGGACTCGCCGAGGGCTACCCTCAGCAGCTTCTCATCCATGTCGACAGTGAGCTTTGGTCTCTCCGTCGGGGCGATCATGTCCTGTAGGCTCACGACGATCTCGCTCTCGCCGGACGCGACCGGAACGACGGCCACCACGCCCTCACCGTAGCCAAGGGCACTGAACCTGGTGCCCGCGCCATCCACCATCGCCGCCAGGGGAGACTTACCCGGAGGAATCAGCACGGCGATCTCGGCGCTCGTGAACTGGGAATCCACCCGCACTGTCACCTTGTCCGCTTCCGCGCCGCCGGTGAGCCTGAGCTTCGGGCGTTCCGGCAGCCAGAGCTGCGCTCGCATGTTCTCGGTGCTCCAGATGAAGCCCGGAGTCGGGCTAACCACCCAGAGCTGCAGCTCGCCCGGCGTCATCTCGAACTCGCGCTCGACCCGCTCTTGGGCAGTCGCGGCGCCGAGGAACTCCACCTTGCTGATGCGATCCGGAGCCCAGCCCGAATCGGCGTAGATGTCCTCAAGCTCCGGCTCGCCGAATCTGCCGTCCCACTCGCGCGCGTCACGAATCGCCATGCTCCAGGAGTAGTACGTCTCCCCCTCCTCAAGGCCTAAAGGGGCGCTGGAAGCGGACACCGTGTAGCTCTTCGTCTCTTCCGCGCGCGGGTTGACGAAGAGAATCCCCGCCTCACCATTCCTGAGCGCCATCACCTCGAGGTCGGTCTCGGGATCGGTCCGCCAGTTCGGCAGAACGTCCGCATCGACCATCTCGACCATGCGGTTCTCGTAGCGAGCAGTCACGTAGGGGATGTCCTTGGCGCGAATGAGCCGGCTGTTGTACGAGGGCAGAAGCCCCGTACCGACCATGTAGTTCTCATACGCGCCTTCCACGCCCTCAAGCCAGTAGATGTAGACCGGATACTTCAGCTTGTCATTGACCTGGAAGAGCTTGAACTTCCACATCCAAGCCGCGCCTTCGCGCCACTTGGCGGTCATCACTCCCGAGAAGGACTCGTTGAACCCCAGATCGCCCAGCGGATTGCACGGCGCGTTGAAGAAGACGATGCGGTCAGGATCGGCCTTGCGCATCTCGCTGATGACCGCCTTATACATCTTGGTCTTCGCCAGAGGGTTCTCCGCCCGCATCGTTTCCCAGTCGATGGTAAGCGTGCCGCCGTTGCCCCCGTCGAGGTACCAGACGTCGAGATCGTAGTAGTTCATCATGTCCACTACCTGCTCGACGGCCGCCTCGCGCGACTCGGGGACATCCCAGAAGCGCAGATAGTTCCGCGCAATCCCCGGGAACCAGGAGGCGTCTGAGCCGTTGCGGTTCTTCCAGACGAACCACTCCGGATGCTCGCGCGCGGACTTGGCGTAGGGCATGGCACTGAAGAGCCAGGTGTAGATCCCGATCTTGTTGCGCTCCGGCGCGACGGCGCGACATGCCGCGATTCTGTTCTTCACTTCCTCGGCCGTCTGTCGGCCACCGAACCAGTTGCGGACCTCACCCGAGATCGGGCTCTCGCCGAAGAGACCGTTAAGGTCGTTGCGGGACGAATCCACAATATACCCATCTCGCAGCAATGCCGGCGTTCGCCGCGTCATCCGAACGTCGACGCCCTTCCACATCCCTTCCCAGTCCAGATTGGTCGTCACAACCAGATCGCGCAACCACGCGGGTCGCGTGATCTCGTCGCGGTAGGCCTTGGGCTCGGGGAGATTGATGTACTTCAGGTACGCGTCATGCAGCCCGCCGCTGACGATATCCAGCCGATTGGTCACGGAGGTCGTGACGCCGGGGCCGAACTCCATAAAGGCGCTGGTCAGAACCCATCCGTTGGGGGTGAACAGGGTCGTGTCTTTGTACTCGGCCATGTTGTCGAAGTACAGGAACTCACCGTCGGACCTGAAGCGACAGTGCATCAGCGTCAGATCGTCCTCGGGCCTCTCGAAGGTGAGGAACGGCTGGCGCGTCGCCTGGGTGTCGATCAGGACCTCTTCGGCAAACAGCCGCTTGAGCGAGTGCGAGCTACCGGAGGTCTCGTAAATGCCTCCGGTGCGGAAGGCCTGACTGAGCACGACCCGCGTCGCGGTCGTGATGAAGGCCCTCTGTTCGGCGCCGGCGTCGACGTATCTGATTGTGCGCTCAAGAGCGCCGTTGTCTATCTCGTAGCGCTTCTCAATCCGGATCCCCGGCAGCTCGGGGTTGGTCGAGTGGACCGCAACTCCCCCGCGGTTCGTCTCGATCCGGACGACCTCGTCGGAGTACCCGTCGGACTTGTGATCATCCTCGCGGAAGGAGAGCAAGTACTGATCGACGATCCGCTCGGCGAGCACCTTTCCCTTGTACTTGAAACCGACGATCACGCCGTTGCCGCGCGCGGCATGGAACTCGATGCCGTCTTGACTGACCTTGAGGTAGTCCTTCTTCGAGATCGCGGGCATCGCCGGGCCGACGCTGTAGTCCCTGCGCGCCGCCAGCCTCAGTTCCTCTTCGCTGGGCAACTTGCCAAAGAAGGAGACCTCGCTCAGACGCACGGAGTGATCGACCCGGTTCCGTGACACGGTCATCTTCACGTATCTCCCCGGGACCCCAAGCTCGTCGGCGGACAGCGTCTGGTGCGTTTCCTCGACCCCTTCTTGCCTGTTCTCGATGACCGCCAACGCGTGCCAGTTGACCCTATCGTTGCTCGCCACGATCGTTACGGTATCGATGTTGTGCGACGGCGCGGCGAAGGCCTCGAGCTTGACCGAGTCGATCAGATAGATTCCACCGAGGTCAAAATGCATCTCAGGGGTCGCCTTGTACGCGCCCCAAAGCGCCTGCTCGTCCTGGCCCGCAATGCCGTCGGTAAGAACCGTCGCCTCGGGATCGCCACTGTCGGGCTTGTTGATATGGTCGTAGTTGTCGACGTGGATCTTCTGAATGCCGGCGCCCTTGGGAATGAACTCGATGTTTCTCATCTCGATGAACTCGTCCTTGATTTCCATCGCCGAGTAGGGGTAGAACAGCATCTGGCTGACCTTGAGGAATTGCGGCTCGAGATGCCCGCAGCCCTCCCAGGCGCGCTTCTCTAGAGGAACGGTGACCTTGGTCCATTCTCCGAGCCCGGCGCTGAAGTCGCCATAGATGCACTCGGGCCCAGGCGCGGACCCATCGAGGAAGAACTTGATGACGCAAGTCGCTTTGCGGTCGGCGTAGAAGCCCTGCCGGATCTCCAGACTGACCGCCGAATACTCCGAGAGATCGATCGGCGTGTCGAGCGTGCACTTGATCCCCTGATACTTGCCGTCGACCACGGCCGTCGCCTTGACCGCGCCGTCCTCGAAGGTGACCTCCGGCGAAAGCGTCGCGGTAGCCTTCTCGCCCTCCCAGAGCACGCCTTCGGCATCAGGGCTGCAGAAGTCAATCTGGTCGGCGCGAGTGACTGACAGAGACGTCGCCAAATGGAGATAGATCAGTCCGACTGCCAACAGCCATCGCTTCTTCATCGAAGATCCTCCTCCGCGCTTACGCATCCAGACGGCTCCTTGGACGGTAGGCCTCAGCAGCGCCGCCCGTGCCCGCAGAACGCTACTTCGTGAGACAGGCCAGTACATTCTGGCCGGGATTACCGATATGGAACTGGGCGCCCCGGCGTTAGCCGAACGGTAATCCGTTCGGCGTGGTCCTTCGGTAATTGGGCTCCGCAAGCCTGCACATGCGGTATTGAAAACCGAGGTGGTCGGGGTCTGCCGCACGCATTGGCGGCTCGTGGACTTCGTATTCACTGAAGACCTGAAGAGAGAGACACACCCCCGTGGAGTCCCACAATTGGTCTGCGTTGTCGCTGCGCGCCAGAACTCAGGGCTCTCTTCCCATTGACTCGGGTCAGTTGTGGCGCCAGCTAGGCTCTCCCGGTAACAGCGGTAACGGGTTCCGCGCGCTTTCTTGCTATCAGCCGACGGCGATGGGAGGAGCCAACTCAAGTGTCAGTAAAATGAACCGCCTCCGGGCGGGATGCCCTGCAGCTTTCGGCCCGGGCGGCGAGTCCCCCGTCAGTATGGCTCGACCGCTACCTTCGGGAAGTCGATGAGCCGCAGCATCCAGTTGATGCGCTCGTATTCAGTGGGTCGGTGATGGGCGTAGAAGAAGAACCCACCGTCCAACCCCTCGCTGACCCACCCGCGGGCGATGTCCAGATGATGCGACCGCGGTGTGTCGAAGCCCTGCCAGTAGAGATCCCCCCAGAGCTTGACGGGAGTGCCGGCGATGGCCTCCTTGTAGCGCTTCATCGAGAACTCCTGCATCCGCACGTGTGACACCAGCGGCATGACCCGGTCGATCCACCCATTCTGCGCCCACGTCTTCAGCGCGGCCACGAACCATGCGTGTTCGCCTCCATACGTTTCGTGCCCGGGGCTGTCCGCCAGCATGTACGAGGGAATGCGCGTGGCTATCGTCACCGGGTGCCGCCACTTCATCTCCGCCTCCGCCCGGCGCTCGTGGATCCGGCGCACGACGTCCACTAGCGAGGCCTCATCGTACGCATTCTTGTAGCCCCATCTCCCGAAGTCCAGATTGATGCCGTCAAGGTCGTACTTCATGAGCAACTCGCCAGCAACGGCCACGGCGTAGTCTCGCACAGCTTCCTCTCGGTAATCCAGGAACATCACGTGATCGGACAGACACTTCCCATGCTCGATGACAAAGCGCTCCGTGAGCTGCGGGGCGTCTGTGATGTGGGTTACGTTCATCCCCATGTCGGCGAAGACGTTGAGCCCGGCGGCCCGGCCCTCCTCGATGGCAACAGCCAGAGGATCTCCCTGCTCCATCCACGCAGCCCACTTCGCGGCGCCGCGCCAGTTGAGCGACTCCGCCGGACCCCGTACCGCACCACCGAACACGTTCCGCGTTCTCTCAATGGCCCGCTGGAAGGCCTCCTCGGTGCCGATGGCCTCCCGCTCGACGATGTCACTGTAGTACCACGCCTTGATCCCCAGGCGAATGACGTGGACGTACACATCTGTGCATCCGCGATCCCGCTGCAGCCGCATCTCATTGCGCGTGTGATCGCGCAGGGCCAGTACCGCCGGCTCCATTTGAGCCGGC
>CAZKUN010000117.1:0-1892 GCA_964555935.1 uncultured Armatimonadia bacterium
ACGTGCCCAGCTCGCCGCAGCCGTCGATGGACGCCGCGTCGGAGAGATCCTGCGGGATGCTCATGTAGAACTGGCGTAGCAAGAAGATGTTGAACGCGCTCCCAAACCACGCCGGCACCCAGAGCGGCTTGAAACTCCCGATCCAGCCGAGATCCCGGAAGACGCTGAAGATCGCCACCATCGTCACCGGGAACGGGACCATCATCGTCGCCAGAGTTAGCGCAAACAGCACCTCGCGCCCGCGCCACTTGATCCGCGAGAAGCCGTAGGCGATGAGCGCGTTGCTGATGATGACGCCCATCAGCGAGAGGATCGCGACGTAGAGGGTGTTGCGCGCGTATCGCAACATCGGCACGTAGCCGAGTTCGTCCGTCCGGTACATCACCGCGTCGGCGTAGTTCTTCCAGACGAACTCGCTGGGCAGCCACTCAGGCGGGAGCTTCATCGTCTCGTCGGAGGGCTTGAGCGAGGTCGATATCGTCCACCCGAGCGGCATGAGAAACATGATCGACAGGATCACGAGGATGGCGTAGACGATGATCTTCGCGATGGGCGACTTCGCCGTCACGTTAGTTCCCCTCGTAGTGGACGTAGCGCTTGCTCATGCGTAGCGACAGCAGCGTCAGGCCGAATATGATGATGAACAGGATCCACGCCATCGCGGAGGCGTAGCCCATCCGCAGGTAGGTGAAGGCATTGTCATAGAGGTACATCGTCAGGAAGTAGATCGACCGATCTGGCGATCCGGTGGGCGAGATGACATAGGGCACGGCGAAGAATTGGAGGCTGCCGATGATGCCCATGATGACATTGAAGAGGATCACTGGAGAGATCGCGGGCAGCGCGACATGGCGGACCTTCTGGATCCAGCCCGCTCCGTCGAGTTCCGCGGCATCGTAGAGGTGCTGGGGGACGTCCTGCAAGCCCGCGAGGTAGATGACCATCGCGTTGCCGCCGCCCCAGAGGCTCATCACCACGAGCGAGGCCTTCGACCAGTCGGGATCAGCGAGCCAACCGGGCTTGCCCTCCCTCAGCGCCGCGAAACGCTCGGCCAGGAGGAACGAGAAGATGCCCGATTCGGGGTGCAATATGGCGATGATCGCGATCACTGTCGCCACCGCGGCGAGTCCTGCGCGCCATGCTCGCGCCGATCCCCACATGAGTGAGAGCCGGTCAAAGAGCCACGACGCGATGACGCCCGCGATCGGGAGCGCGTAGCCGAGGTAGAGCACCCAGTAGATCTGCGATTGGCTGAGGAGGTTGTTGAGCAGGCCGTATTGGCCGTTGAAGATCCACAGCCACACGATCGCCAGCGCGACCATCGGCACGAGCGCCGGTAGGAACATGATCGTGCGGAAGACCGCCAACCCCTTGACGCCTGAGTTCAGCAGCAGCGCGAGTGAGAGCGAGACAACCAGCCCAAGGGGCAGCGCGACGGCCGCGTAGGCGACCGTGTTGCCCAGCGACTTCCAGAAGACGGAGTCTGTCGCCAGGTCCTGATAGTTGCCCGCGCCGATGAAGACGGGATCCTGCAGCACGGAGTACTCGCAGAAGCTGAAGTAGAGGCTTGCGAGGATCGGATATAGCGTGAAGAGCCCGAGCCCGATGAACCATGGGCTGACGAATGCGAGGCCCTTCTTCAAGCGCTGCTTGTCGGCTCCGGTCACTCTTCAGCCTCCCGTCAAGGTTGCTGGCGCCAGTCCCAGCTCGGTCATCGCACGACGAGTAGACCGGCTAGCACGACGAACGTCCCTGCGTTCACCACAAGGCTCGTGAGGGCCAGGGCGTGGATGCGGGATCGTTTGGACATGGCCAGAGCGCGACGCCCGCCAACACCGCCGACACCCCACTGATGACGGCCCCACCGACCTCCGCTCGCATCTGCGCCCTCG
>CAZKUN010000117.1:1902-26192 GCA_964555935.1 uncultured Armatimonadia bacterium
GCGAAGCGCGCTGCGACGAGAGCCACGAGCAGGAGCAGCGCGACCACGCTGTACCATGTGGCCAACGAGACCCAGAGGGGCGGCTCCGCGTCAATCTGTCGTTGCACGTCCATGGTTGACCTCCGTATGCGGCATCCGCGCTGTCGCGTGACGGCTCTCGTTCCGTCAGTGGTTCTTCCACGGGCTGGCATGCGAACTCCATGAGTTCGCGCGTGGCACCACTACCTGGTCTTCTGACGGACGGCGGGCGGCACTTCCTCAGCCTCTGCCGTGTCCGGTTCCCCGTACTGCATTCCGGCGCGTTCGTAGCGTCTGAGGTCGCGGTCGAGTCGGCCCTGCATGCGGGTCTCGACGTCCACGAGGGCTTCTTCGGGTGTCTTCGTCTTCAGCCAGACCTGGTCGAACGCCGTCGTCATCTCGTTGCTGTACTCCTGCCAGAGCGGCATCTGCGGCGGGATGAACGCGTTCTCGCTCTTGGCGAGATCGATGAAGACCTCGATGTAAGGGTTTGGGTGCTCGGCCAGGAACCAGTCGGTCACATCCAGCAGCGGGGTGAACTTCCGCTGGCCCATGTTGAGGATCTCAGAGCCCTTCTGCTGGTTGACGAACCTGATGAACTCGAAGGCCTCGTCCGGATGCTCCGACCCACGGGGGATGACCAACACATCCGCCTCGACCGGCGTGCAGTTCTTCAGGTCGGGCCGGTCCGCGGGATAGGGGAAAGGCGCCGCGCCCCACTCGAGATCAGGCGCGTATTTCTCGACGAAGTTGTGCATCCAGACGCCCTGAAGCTCCATCGCGACGATGCCGCTCAGGAACGGGTTCTCGGGCGAGCTGAAATTGCCGAACCCGCTGGAGAAGACCTGGAGCTGCTGGACGCCGAGTCGCTCAGCGTAGCCCCGCACCCACTCCATGGCGCGGATGTTGCCGGGGTGAGTAGCGGTGATCTTGTCCTCACCGTTCCACAACTCGCCGCCGAAGTACGGACCCCACGCCCACGGCCACCAGCCTGGCTCGGCGGGCATGAAGCCGATCTGCTCGATGTCGCCGTCGGCGTCGCGCTTGGTTAGAATGGCGGCGTATTCGTCGAGTTCCTCGATCGTCTCGGGTGGCTTCTCGGGATCCAGTCCGGCCTCGCGGAAGAGCTGCTTGTTCCAGTGCAGCGCGAGACTCGCCGGCGTGCTCGGCAGCCCCCACAAGTGCCCGTTATGGTGGCAGATGTCCCAGTAGCGGGAGATGTAGGCGTCCTCGCCGATGCCTGATTCCGCCATGTACTCATCGAGGGGCATCAGCGCGTTCTTGTCGGCGTAGGGGATGACGTTGTTTGACCAGAGCCCCGCCACATCAGGTGGGATGCCGCCGGCGGTCGCCATGAGCATCTTGCGGTCGATCTGACTCGTCGTGAGGAGCTTGACCTCGATGCGATCCTGGACGGCGTTGAAGGCATCGACCGTGTCGCGCATCGCCTCGCCCTCGAAACCCGTCCACTTCTCCCAATACGTGACGAGCACGCGGTCGCTCTCGGGTTCTTCCCGGCAACCCGTGAGGGTCAGCGCCGCCAGCGTGGCGCAGATGATGATTGTCGCGCGGATCATTCGGTGCATGGGAGGACGGTTCACTCGGGTCCTAGTGTTCTGCGAGGCGAGCGGAAGGACCTGCACCGGCGAGGGCGCCGGTGCTACGGGAGGCGCTTCAGTTCATAGTCGCCCCAGGCGGCCATTTGGTCGCCGATGATCGCCACGACGTGTTGGATGCCCTCGATGGCGGAGGCCCACTTGACGGCTTCGGCGAGGTCGGCGGGAGAGGACGCCCTGTTGGCGGCGGCGGTGGCGACGGCGTCGGCTAGCGCGGCGTCCTCACCGATGATGACCAGGGCATCCGCTTTCCCCAGACTGAGCGAGTGGCCGACTGTTCCGGACGACGTGCAGATGGCGAGGGGTTGGCGAGCTGCGGGGATCGTGAGCCCGATCCGGTTGCTCAAGGGGGACTTGGCGGCGAAGATCGCGACGGTGCGGTCCTGGGTACCCACGATGAACGTGTCGCCACCGTTCTCGACGATCACGTTGGGAGACAGTTCGGATAGGTCGCGCGCCACGCTCTCGGCGACGGCGCCGGCGACGGCGGCCATCGGCCCGACCTGCGCGGCCTCGCCCGCGGCGGACATCGCGCGGATCATCCGCGGGGCATCAACCGGGCAGGGAAGAGGCGCGAGAGCGCTCGCGAACTCAGGCACGCGCCCGATCCACAACTCGACCGTTCGGCGCGCCTTGGCGGCGGCCTCGGTCGCTTCCGAGGTCAGATCACGCTCGGCGAGGATGAACAGATCGGTCGTCTCAAGCGCCACGGAGAATCCGACCATGTCATCGGCGCCCATGGCGTCTCGATAGGTCCTATCGACGTACTCGTCTCTCGGGTTGCGTGTCATGGTGTGATGGCCGGGTTTCGCGACGGGGGCCGCCGATGCCTTCCGGTGTCGGAGGCCAGAGCCCGCATCCATGCCTCGGGATCGGCCATGAATTAATTAGTGCCAGACACTATTTAATATAGGGCTTAATTCGGTGCTACAAGGCTTGTGATGGCTGCAAAACTATTGTCTGACACTAATTAATTCGTGCAGCTGGGTATCGGAGGCCATCGCCGCTCTCGTCGGGAATATCGCGTCCGAACCGACAGCCGCTCAGAGGTGCCTGACATGAGACAGATGATTGCGCTCTTCCTGATTCTCGGATTGCTGCTGATGGTGGGCGTCGTCGTCCACGCGCAGGACGCCGAGGCTTCCGGAGAAGAGGCTGAAGACGACGGCGAGACTGCGGACGATGGCGAGGCCGGAGAAGGTGAGGACGGCGAGGGAGACCCCGACGCGCCTGCTGTAGTCACCAAGCCTGGCGAACCGGACCCGGCCGACTATGACGGTGACGGCGTTGTCAGCGAGACCGAGGCGTTCAGGTACCAGACTGAACAGGCCCGCAAGAAGGCCAAGGCGGCCGTGCCATGGTATGTCAGGTGGGGTTGGGTGGCCGTCGAGAGGCTCGCGTGGGGCGTTTTCCTGGTCTTTCTCGGGTGGCTTGCCTACCGGATCGCCGCCGCCGCTTTGGGCCGAGTCGAGGCGCAACTCGGCGAGGCCACGAAGTCGATGAACCTCGTCGACGCCCGCCGGCGGCAGCACGTGACAACGATACTCGACCTTATCCGCAACGTTTGCCGCTATGTCATCATCATAACGACGGCATTTCTGGTCCTCGACCAGAGCTTCGGGCTGGACCCCTACCCCTACCTCGCTGGCGCCGGCGTCATCGGCGTCGCGGTCGCGTTCGGCTGTCAGAGCATGGTCAAGGACGTCGTGACCGGCATCTTCCAGCTACTGGAGGGGCAGTATTCCGTCGGGGATTACGTGCAAATCGGCGCGGCATTCGGGAAGGTCGAAGACGTCGGCCTGCGCGTCACGCGCGTGCGCGACATCCAGGACAAGCTGTATTTCATACCCAACGGGACGATCACGATGGTCACGACCTACGATGACCCGTCGGTGGATTACGTGATCCAGGTGCCGATCGATGATCCGGCGCAGGCTGAAGCCGCGACCGCGGCCGTGCTCGACGTGATGCGTGACGTGACCAAGGAGTTCCCTGAGTACATTGGGGAGGCGGCCGAACCGACCGTGACCGTCTCAGACAGCGGGGCTACATCGGTGCGCCTGAAGGTCGGGATCGTGCCGACGCAGGACTGGATCGTCACCGCCGAGATCCCGGGCCGGATCAAGCAGATCCTCGCGGCTCGTGAGATCGCCACTCCGGCGGCCCGCCCGCCGATGTCATACCTCGACATCTCGCCGCTCGCGAAGATGCCGCTAGCAGGTCGCCAATGAGTCTGTTGAGGCGCATGCAAGAATCGCTCGGCACGGTGGTGCCGATCTGGTTCCCCGAGAGCGTGGCTGTGGGGGACATGGCGGACCTGCTTCGGCGTGTCACCTCTGAGATTGAGGCATACTCGCAGCCGGGCAATGTCTTGCTCGTCGTCGACGGGTGCCCACATGCGGTCGAGGCCACGGAGATCGTGGCGGGTGAGGTTGGCGAGCGCTGCGGCGAAAAGTGTCGCGTTGAGATCATGTCCGAGAATCAGGGCAAGGGCGGCGCCGTGGCGCGGGGGCTCGAACTGCTCCTGCTAGACCCGGGAATCGAGCTGCTCGTCGCGAGAGACCACGATGGCGACCATGACGTCCACGACTTGCCGCGCATCGTCCGGCGCTTTGCCGATGTGATCGCTCGCGAGCGCACGGACAACGTCTTCGCGGTCGGGAGCCGAGTGTCGCCGCAGATGGGCCTTGGGTGGGCGCGGGGTGAATACGAGCTGCTGCTCAACCGGGCGCTGGTGGAGGCCGTGAACGTCGCGCTCGCAGCGGATGGCCGGCGAGTCGATCTACGCTACTCGCTGCCGGAGACGCGCTACCCCGACTTTCAGAGCGGCTACAAGCTTTACACGCGTCGGACTGCCCAGGCCAACATCGACATCATTCGCGCGGCCCACGAGGCAGACCCCGAAACGCGCGTCATGTATTGGGGCGGGGAGTTCGTGACCGCGACGGAGCTATTGCTGCGGGGGGCAATCCCCGTGGAAGTGTCGCGCGCGACGTACGATGAGCAGCCGCATACGACCTTCGACGAGAGGGACCGCGTGGAGGCGTTCGGGAAGCAGTTTGCGTGGCTCTTCAGACGGCTAGACACGCCTGCGGAGATGGCGCGGCTCATCACGGACAACGCGATTGCGCAGTCGCCACTGCGCTTCGCCGCGGGCCTATGGGATGAACTGATGGCATTCCGCGAGTATGTTCGGTCGGCGGCTTATCCGGATGCCGATTGGAGCAACCCGCCGCCTCATGGGGAACTCCTGTAGGAGGGGTTTCAACCCCGACGCCGTGCGTGGAGAGAACGGCGTCGGGGTTGAAACCCCTCCTACAGTAGCCGGCTCCTACTCCCTCGTGAGAACCTCCACGCTCTCATCGGTCACCTTGAGCCACTTGCCTCGGATGCTGCTCCCGCCGCCCTCTTCGTAGTAGACGATGAACACGCGGCCGTCGGGCAGCTCGCACATGCTCGGATACGCGCCGCCGCAGTCGTCGATCTTCACAGGCCCATGCCACGTCTTCGCTTCGTCGAAGGTGTAGTGCAGCGAGGTTGCCGGGAGTCGGTGGGCGACGAGGATTGTGCCTGATGAATGCCTGAAGAGATACGCCGCGTGACCCTCGAATCCCATCGGCGCTGAGTCGGACCATGTCAGCCCGAGGTCGGGGCTGGTGGCGTAGCACATGCAGGGCCGCATCACGGCCAGAAGATCTCCGTTCTTGAGTTCGATGACGTCGGTCTCGGCGTCGTGTCGGTGTCCGCTTTCCTTGCCGATGTCGATGGGCGTTGACCACGTCTTTCCGCCGTCGGTCGAGCGGGTTACGGCGCCCCAGGCGCTGCCGCCTCCCTCGCTGTAGAGGCCCAATATCAGCGTGCCGTCGGCCATTTCGCGGACGGGAGCGGAGCAGTAGTAGGTGTCGCTGATGAGCGTGGTCTCGGTCTCCCATGTGCTACCGCCGTCGTCGGAGCGGATGATGTGCGTTCCGCCGTTGCCCCACCGCTCGCCTTCTGGGAATAGCGAGAAGAAAGAGCAGATAAGCGTGCCGTCGGAGAGCTGCGCAATGTGGGGATCGCGGTTGTCGATATCGTCGTCGAAGACGACCGTCGCCTCGCCCCACGTCTCGCCATCATCGGTCGACCGAACGGCGCAGATCCGACCGCCCTTCGGGAGCTGGTCGTTCGGCATCGAGACGTGCCCGTAGCCCGCGTACATCACGCAGAGCAAGTCGCCATTTTGCAGCCGCACGACATCGGGGAACGCCTCGTATCCGCCGGCTCCCGCGTCCTTACAGACCATCACGTGTGATGGTTTCACGATGTGCCACCCTTCCTGAATCTCGGCCGGCTTGCCGCGCAGTTCGACGTTTCGAAATTTCACGTGCCCTTGGCTCGTGCCCAGCCCGACGCAGCCGGCGGCGAGGGCCTCGTCCTCGGCCTCGAGGAGCACGTCATCGTTCAGCAGGATCTCCAGCTTCGTGCCGATGCACCGCACCCCTCCCTTGCTCCACTCGCCGGCGGGGATGCTGACGCCGCCCTTGCGGCCGATCTCCGTCCACACGGCGGCAGGACTGGACTTGACGAGGATGACCTGGCGGTTCTTGCTGTCGAAATGGGCCCAGTAGAATGTCAAGCTGTCGGTTGACCGGCACGTCAGGATAGCCGCCCGCACGCCATCGCCGCCGTCGTCGACGGGCTGAAACTCGGCCGAGAACTCGAGGTCGGAGCGGACCTCTCCGGGCAGAAATGCAAAGCCAGTTCCGCCCGCGTTGGTTTGCTCAAGCACACCGTCGACAACGGCCCACTCGCCCTCCGTGACGACCCAGTCCTTCGCGAGCGTCTCAGGCGTGATGTCGAGTTGCAGCAGGGCAAATGCCGCCAGCAGTGAGATTGCGTCCATGGGGCTACTCCTCAGTGGTGAATTCGACGATCCGGACCTCGTCGATGAGCAACGGGCCGGCGTCGTCAGATGCGTCGGTTTGGATGCTGAGTCCCGAGAACGGGCCCTCGCGCGGGACCTCGCCGATGTACTGGTCATCGATCTGCGCGCTGACGGTGCGGCCCGTCACGTCGATAGTGAGGACGCGCCAACCGTAGGAGCGCTGGGCGGCGTCTTCCCGCTGGCCGATGAAGGCGTACCCGCCCTCGTCGATGAGGAATGGGGCGCAGGTGTGGTCCTCGTCAGAGTAGAGGTTGATCCGCGTCACGGGCATCGGCCGGGCGCCGACTGGATCGTCGAGCAGCGTCAGCGTGATGCTCGCGACGTCGCTTTCGCCGAAGGAGGTGTAGGCCTCATGGCCCGGCTCAAGCCTCATGCAGATTCCGTCGCCCGGGGTGTCGGCCTCGGGCGCCTCGGTGAGCGGGGTGATGTCGGGCTCCTCGCGTCGCAGCCGCCACTTCACGGCCCCGCGCCTGAATGAATCGATGAGCAGCGGGCGCTTGCCGCGCATCGCAGCCAGCTCGCGCTTGGCGGCGGCGGCGAACCCGCCCGATGGATCGGCCTGGAGGTACTCCCTGAGTTCGAGCCTCGCATCGTCCCACGCGCCGACCTCGGCGTGGGTGATGCCGAGGATGAACGACGCCTCGGGGACGGTGCCGCGCACCTTCGTCGCCTCGGCGATCGCAGTCGCCTGGTCGCCGGCCTGATACGCCTCCAGCGCCAAGGCAAATGACTCGCGCGGCTCCGGCGCCTCGATGGCATCCTGGGCCGCGACGAGCGCCTCCAGTTCGCGTTGCTGCTCGGCGAGTTTCTCCTGCTCGGCTTTGACGCGCGCGTACTCCTGCGCGAGGTTCGCCATCTCCTTGCAGCGGGCGCTGTTGGGCTGGTCGTCTATGTCTCGGTAGACTCGCGCGGCCCGGAGGTAGAAGTGCTTGATGCGCGGGAAGTCAAAAGGCGGGCGCTGGGCCTCGCATCGCGCCATGCGCTCAAATGCGCCTGCCCGAACGGCACCGTCGGCGGAACTCTCCGTGAGGGCTGCGTATGAGGTGATGGCGTTGAGATAATCGCCGCGTTGCTCGAGGTCCCTCGCTCGATCCCACGCCTGGACGATCTGCCTCGGCGGGCCCGGCGGGATATTCGGCTCCGGCGTCTCAATCAGCTCCGGCGCCGGGGTGCTCGTCTCGATGAAGAGACCCCGGATTTCCGCGAGCTTCTGGCGGGCCATCACGATGTGCTCGCCGCGAGGGTGACGCTGGATGTAGCGGTTCAGGTAGTCAGCCGCCATCTCGGAATCCTGGCGGGCGACGTGCGTGACGGCGACTCCCCACAGCGCTTCGGGGTGGTTTGGGTCTTCGGCGAGGGTCGTCTGGTAGATGTCGAGCGCCGCGGAGTAGTCTGCCTGCTCGCGCAAGGCGTGGGCGTCATCAACGGGGCTAGGTCGGGGCGCGACGAGGGTTAGCGAGACGGCCGCACCGGCCATCAGCACGGTCGCCACGATAACGTAGACCCACTTGCCCCTCGTGCTAGCACTCACGCATCGGGGTTCTCCCCGGGATCGCGGGGCTCCTCCCGGCGGCGCAGACGCGACACGATGCCCGTCTGGCGCTCTGCGATCCAGATCAGCGGAGCCGTCAGCGCGACGAAGATTGGGACCCCTATCAGGTCAGCCATCATGGGCGAATCCGAGAGGGAGATTCCTGGGACGCCGCCCTTCAGGACGAAAAGGACCGCCGAGCAGTAGGCCAGCGGGACGATCGCCCATGCGAGGAGGTTGGCGATGCGAGTTGCGGGCACATCCAGCGCCAGCAATCCTCGCCACGTCGTTAGCAGTCCGCCGATGGCCCAGCCCACGCCGGCTCCGAGGGCGAGTTCGTGCATGGGGGCGTCTCGGCTGGCGAGCCACCACACCAATGATCCCGCCACGGCCGCCGCGGCCAGGTCGCAGACCATCATCTCGGTCTCGCGGTTTCGCGCGATCAACGTGGCGCGCAAGGCCGTCGGCACTGCCAGGAGCACCATTGCCATCAAGAGGATCTGCACCGGCGCGATGGCGTCGACGTACCGCGGTAGGATGACCCGGAGCATGATCGGGCCAGCGAGGGCGGTGAATCCGGCAAGCGCGGGCATGAGAATGCCCATCGCCTTCGTGCCCTGGAGCACCGCACCTGTGATGGCCGCACTGTTGCCTTCGCCGTGCGCCTTCAGGACCTTTGGGGTTACGACCTCGCCGACCGCTCCAGGAACGTTATACAGGTATGCCGAGAGCTGCCACGCCACGTCGTAGAACCCGAGCGTGCCCGCCCCGAAGACTTTCACAATGACCACCTTGTCGATGGTCCTCAAGATGCGGTGGCACAGGTTCACGCCGAGAATCGGCATGCCGGCCTTGGCTAGTTCCACCGCCGCTCGGATGTCAAGCAGCGGCATCACAGGCAGCACCTTGTGTGACATCAGGTAGAGGCAGACGACGCCAAGCCCGATCGCCCACCCGACCATGGTCCCGGGGGCATCCATCAGGGCCGAGCCCGCCACTACGAGGGCCAGGAGCACCAAGGCCTCGATCACCGTTGCCCGGGCCATCAGCCGGAATTGCTGCCTGGCCCGCAGGACGAGTCGAAACACGGTCGATACCTGCATGAAGATCAGGTAGACCCCGCCGATGGCGAGGGCATAGCGCGTCTTGACACCCGTGCCGGTGGCTAGCAGCGCGTAGGCCCACATCACCGACGCACCCGCGAGCGCCGTCAAGAACACTACTGTGATCCCTGCGCGCTCGAGCCGCTCCGCCTCTTTCTCACGGCCTTGCCCGATGAGGACCGGGATTCTCTTTGAGATCCCGTCGATGACGCCAAGGTGGAGGTAGGTCAGGTAGGCCGTCACCAAGAAGACGATCCCCACGATGCCTCGCGAGACGGGGGATGGCAATAGGCGCGTGTAGAGGATTCCACGCAGGACGCCAAGTCCGAGGGAGATGTACGATGCCCCGCCGACGAGCGCGACGGCTGTGGAGAAGCTGAGAACTCTCCCTGATGATGGGTCGGGCATGTCGCTAGGCAATGCTGGATCCAATGTTGCTTCAGTGTTGGGTGTCCCGGCGCCGTTGCCGTCCTACTGTGACTATACCATATTCGGGCGTCTGCGGTTCCCGCTGGTGGGTGGATGTTGAGGCGCGGAGTCTCTCCGGGATGTCCTGAGGAAGCTGAGGGGGGTGTGGGTCGGTGAGCGTCGGGCTGCGGCGTGGACGATGGCACTGGCCGCGTTTCGCGCTCGAGGTGCTTCCATGGCCACAGCCTACGCGTCCGACTCGTCGTCCGGAAAGTGCTCCGGCCTGTACACAGCCCGGATCTGCATTCTGGCTCCACAGTTACCGCAGGTTACGCCCACTCCCATCGAGTCCCGCCGTTTCGTCCGGACCACTTCGATTTCCAGGTACCGATGTCCGCAGTCGGGGCAGCGGATCCGCGGGGTAGGCAACTCCGTTGCCCGGTTTGCCGCACGGACCCAGATCCGGCTCAGCCCGCGGCTGTCGCTGCATGCCGAGCAGGTCCCCGACCACTCCTCGTCCAAGCGGTACAGCGGGCACAGGCAGATGCCCGAGGTGACGACCGCGATCGTGACCCCCAACGCCACTACCCCTCCCAGGCGCGGCGCGACTCGCCAGAATGACCCGCCCTCTGTGATGGCATGGACCACTCCTGTGAACCCACATGTCAGCACGGTCGCGGACGCCATCGCCGCGTAGGCGAACCTCACCCTCTCCGCCCCCTCGGCTCGCAGCCTGTACCAGTAGAAGGCGACGAGGGCCCCCGCGGACACCCATGTCCACAGCATGATGGGCCACGACCAGTACGTGCCCCACAAGCTCGACGGTGGATCAGCCTGCTTCAGACGCTGCACGATCAACACCCCGAGGACGATCCAGCCCAGCACGGCGGCTACGCCGAGCGCCCTGATCACAACCCCACGTCCACTGGCCCAAGACATTCGTACCCTCCCACAAGTCACGGCGCCGCCCACGCTTCTCGCGCCATGCAGATCTGGCCGGCGAGTCCCAGGGAAATATACGATCCGCCGCCGACGAGGGTGACGGCTGTGGGAAAGCTGAGGCCTCTATTTGGAAGGGGCGTGATCGCGTACCGTAGTATCAGCAATTGATTTTGAGTCATGGTACTTCCCAGTTGAGTGATACCAGACAGGGAGGAGCACCATGACTCGGATCAAGTCTACGTCAAAGGTGGGATCGTTGAGAGAGTTGGTTGGTGAGGATTCGGATTTCCTTCGGGCGCTGGCGGTTCCCGCTGGTGGGTGGATGTTGAGGCGGGGAGTTTCTCCGCGGTGTTCTGAGGAAGCTACGCGGGTTGTAAGTCGGTCACGGCCGGTATGCGTAGTAGCCCATGACCTCGGCCTCGTGCCGTGCGCGATCCGCAAGCTCTTCATCGTCGGTGCGATCGGCCAACGTGTTCAGAGCTTCGGCGAAGCTCTCGGCTGCGGCGACGCGGTCTTCGGCCACCGTCGCCCAGCACCCATTGGCCCAAGTACCCCACGGGCTGCCGGCCCGGCCGCCACACACGCGCTTCATGGCCGCCATCGCGCCGCCCGCCAATTCGGTGTTGGTGGGGAGCTGAAGCAGCAGGTCTGCGAGCGCCTGGTGCGCTTGTGGGGTGCTGATCTTGCCCAAGGCCACGCAGACACTGTCGGCGCCCAGGAACCCATCGTATGCGGGGACTGCCATGGTTCTCAACTCAGCCACGGCATCCGCCACGCGCAGCTCGCCCACGCCGTAGACGCCCGCGCGGCGCAAGGCGCCCGGCGGCTCCTCGAGCAAGCTGCTGAAGAAGGTACCGGCCCGCTCCGCGTCCAGGGCGCCGTATGCATTGACGACGTTCCTAAGCCGCGCGAGTTGCGTCCGGTCGGTCGCTGCCCTGACCGTGTAAGATCGACAGAACGCTTCGATCCGCGCGCACATTGCTTCCGTATCATCATCCTCCACGAGAGAAGTGAAGCGGCCGAGAGCGCCGCGATCCACAGCGGAGAGGATGGCGAGGAGTTGCTGCTCGGTGCGTTGTTGTGGATCCGCGTTCAGCCGCGCTTGCTGCAAGGCCGCAATGTACTCGCCCTTGGCCTCGTCGACCGAAGCCGCAGTCTGCCGGGCGTCGTCGATGATGGCCCAGTCGGTGATGGCGTCGAGAGCTGTGTTCACGACCTCCCAGCTCTCGTCGCTCCCGTCTCGAATGAGGGCGCGTAGCGCCAGCTTGCGCGCGTCGGCGGAGGCCGCCGGGGCCACGGCCAGCATCTGTTGATGCTCCTGAGCCGTCAGCAGCTCATCGCGGTCAGGCGTGGCGTAGGAACCGTCGATAAGCTCCCAGCCGCAGGGCTCTCGGTTCTCCATCGACATCGTCTGGAGGAAGGCCTCGATGGAGTCCATCGCGAGGCCTTCGGGCCGGCTGAGGAAGAGCCTTGGGCAGACGTGCTGGAAGGTGCGGTACACGCGGCCATCCCTGGCGATGATCAAAGCGATCTGGGATTCTTGGTCGTGCGAGGCGAAGCTGATCATGTAGGCCCAGTCCTCCGGACCGAGCCAGAACAGCCCGTATGCGTAGTTGACCTCGACGCGGTCTGGCGCATCGCAGATGACCTCGAGGATCTTGCTCGCGGCACTGGGGCGGGACGCGGCCAGCCCCGCGATCTGACCTTCCTGCCATGCCCGCGCGCGCGGGGTAAGTTCGTCGTCCGCCTCGGTCCCTGGTCCGGCGTCCGGCTGAGCAACGCCCACGACTGCAACCAACACGAGTGAGGCAACTGTCGGCACTGTCCTCATCCTGGTGCCCTCCCACGGTCCGAAATGCATGGGACCCTCAGCCCTCTACTAGGTATTAGGAACGCGCGGGAGTGGCTGAGGTTTCGCCGTCGAACAATGGACGAGGCGGGCCAATATCGGCCCGCCTCGCTCGGTCCGCTTCGCGAACAGTTCCTCCGCGCCTAGGAGCTGTTGCTCTCGCAGGTCGCGCACCACTGCATGAACTGCGTGAGCCATGTCTTGCTGAAGTAGCCGTAGCCGTCGTTGCCCCACCAGCGGCTCCAGCTATTCTTGAAGGCATACAGACCCTCAGCTTCGGTGCCGGGTTTGCCGTAGCCGACGATGATGATCGCGTGGCCACCGCGGAACCACTTGCTCTTGCCGCGCAAACCGGCAGTGGGATGGTCGTCGGGGTAGACGTCATCCCAGAGTTCCGCACGCGTCTTGTTGAGCGCTTCGTCGGGGACGAAGATGATGCACCCATCGGCGAACATCACGCCTCGCGGCCACGGCACGGCGATGGCGACGGGGATGCCCTGGTTGATCTTGTTGGTGATGAAGTTCACCCCGGTCGTGCCGGTGCCGCCGGAGGTGATGTTCTTGATCTTGAAGTTCTCGAGGCCGTTCGGATTGGCCCCTCGGCGGGAGATGGCGACCGTGACGGCCGGTGGAGGCTGCCCCGTTGTGGTCTGCGCGACCAGTCGCCACGGCCACGGTGACTTGCCTGGAGTGTCGCCGGCCAGAGACGCGTACTCAGCCATGTTCGACCAATGACGCGCGTCGTACTTCCAGTAGACCTCGGGGACGTGTCCCTGATCGCGGATCGTCTCAAGGTCCACCTGGGTGTTGCCGCCGTCACCCGTCTCGACGCTGAAGTCGGCGTTCTTCTTGACCATGTACTGCAGCCACTGCTCCGAGAGGTCGATGAGCTTCTCGCCCTGCCCGGCGTTCAGCGCCCGGCGGTTGTACATGGCTTCGGCCAGCCCCGATGCCGCCTGGACATGGCACGTTCCGCGCGAGCCTTGGTTCTTTACGCTGGTCTGCAGGTGCAGCGTGTTGTAGAACCTCGACCACGAGAGATCCGCGACCGTTTTTCCGGCATGGTGTTCGTCCGGCGGCGTCGCCTGGATGCCTGGGTCACCCGCGCTGTCGGGGTGACTCTCGAGTTGAGGCTCGGTCAGCAGAATGAAGTCGCCGTAGCTGAACCGAACCGCCGGCACGCCGCGCAGGACGAGGTCAGTGGGGACCTCGAGTCGACGTTGAAGTCTGAGCTGCTGCAAGGCTGGTGACGTGAGTTGCAGCGTTGGTCTGACGATGACATCGCCGACCCCGGCCACCTGCCCGAGCGCGGCGGGCGCGATCTGACCGACCAACAGGCCGATCGCCAGCGTAGCTATCCACAACATGCGCATGCGTCTCATTGCGATCCCTCCTGTTTACGGTCAGTAAGTGAGTTTGGCTCCGTTGACACAGTCGATCAAGGGCTGTCCGCCGACGTCCAGCAGCACAATGTCGCGCTCGTCGGTGAGGGCGTTAACGCCGAGCCAGTCGAAGTCGAAGGAGTTGACGTTGAAGCTCCAGGCGCCCGATCCGGCCCAGAAGATGTAACCGCCGCCTTCCCAGTCGGTGGCGTACTCCTCGTTAGCCACGCCGGCGCCGCCGCCGACGCCCGGCGTGCCGGTGTAAGCCATGCCATTACGACCGTACATGTGGGCGCTCTTGATGAAGAGGTGCCACGGCTGTGCGGCCGAGTCCCTCTCCGCCTGTATAAGCACCTTGGCGAAGTTGGCGTCACTGGTCTTGATGAACAGGAGCGCCGGCTCGTCGCGATAGGCCCCCTGCAAGTGGATGAGGGGAGTCTCCAAGAACTGCAACTGAAGAAGCGATTCGTTGAGCACCGCCTTCAGGTTCAACTGGGAGGTAGCGTTCAACACGCGGCGGGGGAGGGTCTTTCGGACGAGCCCCGGTCGGGTGATGCGCAAGGTGCGGGCTGGTTTGCGGGAGGTCGAGGAGGGCGTGGCCGCCACTGTGGGGGCGGGCGCCGGTTCGATTCGGATGCTGTCTCTCGCGCCCTGGGGACGCTCGATGTAGTCCTTGATGTCGTCGCGCGTGATGTCCTCGTAGCGCTTCCACCAGTACTGCGTGTAATTGATGCTGGTGTTTCCGCACGCGGTGGGAGTCGAGTCGGCGGCATTGATGCCCACCGCAGTCGAAGGCGCGCGGAGCGGCGTGTCAGTCCCCTGCATCAGGGCCACAACGCGGCCCGTGTAGACGCCGCTGGTCCCGCTCTGGTGGACCCATGGGATCCAGCCCACGTGCTGGCGGGCGTCTCCCACGAGATTGAGGTGGAATCGGAGGGGCAAGGTCACGTCGTTAGGCCTGAAGATTCGGTAAGTGAAGTTGATGTGGTAGACGCCACGCGCCACGCGCTCCACCTGGTCGATGGACATGAGAACAGGCATCATCACCGCCTGCAGATCGATTTCTGCGATGATCGCGTTGGTGACCCGGAGGTTCTGGCCGTTCCAGCTCATGTCCGATTTCACGCCGGTCGTGTCAGCCACGTGGAGGGCGTCGCCGGCGGGGCGCTGGAGCCTGCTGGGGTTTTCCTGGGTTAGCAGGCCGATGTTGTTCGGTATGCCGCTGGGCGTGACGATCCGGTCGGTTGGCAGGAGCCTGCTCATGTCGACTCGCTGGAGCACGAGCGGGAGTTGGTCCGGCGAGAAGGTTGGCTTCAGTTGGCCCGTGCGTTTGATAGTCGGCGCCAGACGCAAGCCGGTTCTGCCGGGTTTGATGGTCGGCCTTCTGCCCTGCGCCACTGTGTCACCGTTTAGCGCGCGAGCAGCTGCTCCTTCGTCAGAGCGGGGGGTCTGCTGAGCGCCCGCGGCCGGCTGCAGCAGGAGGGCGCACGCCACGGCGGCCAGCAGCACGCGAGTTACGGGTGTGTTCAGCCACAAATACCGTCCCATCTGCCCATCACCTCATTTCGTTGAAATGACCTCAAGTAGACGACTGTGGCTCAAACTTCGACGCCGGCGGATGCGGACCTGCCCGGCTCGGAGTCCGTAGCGAAGTCTCAGGGCGGAAACGATGCCGACGGAACGGATGCCAGGTAGTGTGATTTTATTAGTGTCTGACACTAGTTTATTTGGACTGGTATTCGGCGATATGATGCCTTAAACAAGCGTAAAACTATTGTCTGACACTAGTTATTTAGGTGATGCCAGCCCGCTCGAGCCGCTCCGCTTCCTCTTCGCGGCCCTGTCCAATGAGGACGAGGATTTTCTTGGTGATCCCGTCGATGACGCGAAGGTGGAGATAGGTCAGGTACGACGTCACCAGGAACACGATCCCGACGACGCCTCGGGAGACGGTGGATGGCAATAGACGCGTGTAGAGGATTCCGCGCAGGACTCCGAGTCCCAGGGAACCGGCAGGACGCGCGCGGTTGGCTGAGTTGCGGAGCGTCACTTGGGTTTTTCGAGCAGCTCGCGGATGGCCTTCAACTCCTCGAGCATCGCCTGGGCGATCTCTTGGTTGGCGGGCTCGGTGGCGGCATCGATCGGTCTCGCCCCGGACGTTCCGCCGCCCAGGGCGGGGCCCGTGTCGGCGCGATACCGGCGAAGCTGACTCACGATCTCATCGCGGATCTTCTCATACTCGGTCAGGCCGACCAGGCGCTCTTCGGCGATTGACGATGCGCCCGCGCCGGCGGTCTGGATGTTCACCATGCCGATCCCAAAGTACAGGCGGTCGAACCACCTGCGCATGATCGAGACGTTGGTGACGGTCCGGAAAGGCACGATCTTGTGCACGCGGCCCAAGACGCCCTTGTGGACGATGACCTCCTCGCTGGTCATCTCATACGTGATGCTGTCGACCCAGCGGGGGATGTACCACGCGGCGGGGAGCCAGTAGACTGCGTTGCCGACGAACATGATGACGAAGCCCCAGAGCGGGACGTTGCCCGATCCGAAGATGACCATCGGCGCGGCCGGGAGCAGGAGGCCAAGGTTCCAGAACGCGCCCCCGACACAGGTATCGAACCACAGTCGTTTGGTGTACTGCTTACGGTTGGGCCGGAACTCGGCCGTCTCGTTGTCGGCCATCGGAGACCCCTATTCCCGGGCTGTGAGCCGGCACACCCGATAGTGAACTGGACGCATCGGCGTTGGCCGAATGGTCAGCAGCTCGCTATCGTAATTCGTCATCCGGGCTCCAGAATCCTGCACTTGCGGCTGTGGGGACCGAGTTCGGCCGGTAATGCCCCCGCTCTTGGGGTCGTCGAGGAAGCCACGCCCATAGGGGACGGTCCTGGGAACCCGGACGACGAGTTTCCAGGACTGTGCCGAACGGAATCAAGGCTCTCTCAGCAGACCCCCTCTGCCTCAATATCACGGTCCGCCCATCAGAGGCCCCGGCCGCGTCACCGACGAACTTGCGGACACCGCTCGGATTTGGAGGTTGCGATGGCGAAGATCGCGATGATAGGTGCAGGCAGTATCGTCTTCAGCAAGACGCTCATCATGGATATCCTGGCCACGGAGGCGCTGCAGGATGTCGAGTTGGCGCTCATGAGCCCCACGATGAGTAAGCTCGAGAAGGTCAAGGACTACGTCCAGCGCGTGATCGATGACAACCAACTCGGCGCCACCGTGTGGGCTACCCAGGATCGGCGAGAGGCCCTGAAGGACGCAGACTACGTCGTGGTCATGATCCAGATCGGCGGCGTGGACGCGTTCGGCGTGGACTACAAGGTGCCGATGAAACACGGCGTCGATCAGTGCATCGGCGACACGCTCGGTCCGGGCGGCGTCTTCCGCGCCTTGCGCACGATACCGGTGCTGGTGGATATTGCGAGGGACATGGAGGAGCTGTGTCCCGACGCGATCCTGCTCAACTACGCGAACCCGATGGCTCCATGCTGTTGGGCGCTGACGAAGGAATCGCCGATCACCACGGTCGGGCTCTGTCACGGCGTGCAGACGACGCTCGACCTGATCTCCGGCTACGTGGGCGTGCCGAAGGACGAGATCGACCACCTGTGTGCCGGCATCAACCACATGGCGTGGTTCCTGTCGCTGGAGCACCAAGGCAAGGACCTCTACCCGCTGCTCCGCGCGAACATCGAGAAGCCGGAGTACTACATCAACGAGAAGGTCCGCAGCGAGGTCATGCGCCAGTTTGGCTACTTCATGACCGAAAGCACGGGGCATCTCTCGGAGTACATCCCGTGGTTCCGGAGCAGTCAACGGGCGCTCGACTTGTATTGCGACCAACCGGCGTTTGGCGGAGAGACCGGCGCGTACTATGGGTGGTGTCAGATCGTCGCGGAGGCATTCAAGTCGGGGCAGGACATCCTCGCCGACGAGCCGACCACGCTCCCCACTCGTAGCGCGGAGTATTGCGTGGGCATCATCGAGGCGATGGAGACGGATGTCACGTTCCGGATGAACGGCAACGTGCGCAATGATGGGTACATCACGAACCTCCCCGATGGGTGCTGCGTTGAGGTGCCGACGTACGTTGACAAGACGGGACTGCATCCGACGACTGTGGGCGATCTGCCGGTGCAATGCGCCGCGCTGAATCAGAGCAACGTAAGCACTCAGGGGCTGGCGGTCGAGGCGGCGTTGACGGGTGATCCCGAGTTGGCGTTCCATGCGATCGCGATGGATCCGCTGACATCAGCTTGCCTGACGCTGGCGGAGACGCGGGAGATGGTGGCGGAGATGTTCGCCGCGAGCCGGCAGTGGCTGCCGCAGTTCGAGGGGCAGGAACTTCGCAAGACGCCGACGATCGACATACCCGAAGGCACGAAGAGCGTTGAGGTCCCCGAGGACCCGGCTCTCATCATCGCCGCGCGGTTTGTGGAATTGATCGATCAGGCACAAAGGGAATAGACTGTCCACCGTCCGGTCGGCGGGCTGGAAGCCCGCCGCTACGCGGGCCCTACTGACTGGGAGTGACCAATGAACACAGACATGACCGTCAAAGACGTTGAGGTTAGCTTTACAGATGCCGTGCTGCGGACCCCGCTGAAGTTTGGGACGGGGATCGTCAGTGCCGTCACGTCGATGACCACGCGCCTCGTCGCCGAGAACGGCAAGGGGGATGTGGCGGAGGGTCTCGGCAATATCCTGCTCAGCGATGTGTGGGGTTTCCCGAGCGCCGTGCTCAGTCACGAGGAGCGCGACGCCGCCATGCGCAAGGTGGGTGAGGGGTTTGCAGGTCGGATCGCCGGCAGCGATGCCTCAGGTCACCCGATGGCGCTCTACCTTGGCGCCAAGGAAGACCTCGGGGGAATCGCGGACGCGGCCTGCGCGGAGCTATCACTCGCCGAGCCGATGCCGATTCTCGGCGCCCTCGTCTGCGCGTCGCCGATTGATGCCGCGTTGCACGATGCGTTCGGCAAGCTGAATAACGTGTCGTCATACGACGCCTGCGGCCCGGAACTGATGGACCACGATCTCAGCCGCTACATGGGGCCGGAGTTCGCGGGCAAGTATCCAGCCGATTACCTCAAGCCGGCGTTCGCGCCGACCATGCCGGCGTTCCACCTCGTGGGGGGCGTCGACAAGCTCACGCGGACGGAGGTCACCGATGAGGATCCGAAGGACGGCATGCCCGTCAGCCTCGAGGAGTGGATCGAGCGCGATGGGCTGGTCTGCTTCAAGGTGAAGCTGCGTGGCGACGACATCGACTGGGACGTCGAGCGCACGGTCGAGGTCGCGGATGTCATCGCCCACACTCACGCCAAGCTCGGCATCGACGCGGGGTTCTGGCTTTCGACGGACTCGAATGAGATGAACGAGAGTCCCGAGACGGTGGTGGAGTACCTCACCAAGCTCAAGGAGCGCTCGCCGAAGGCGTATGCGGCGCTACTGTATGTTGAGCAACCCACCGAGCGCGATCTGTCGGTCCATAGGTTCGATCAGCGCGCCGTGGCGGCGATGAAGCCGTGCGTCGCCGACGAGGGCGTGACGGACGTTGAGAAGCTGAAGCTCGCGAAGGAACTGGGCTGGTCAGGCGTCGGGCTGAAGACCTGCAAGGGGCACTCGTCGGCGTTGCTCTACATCGCCTGGACAGCCGAGAACGACATGGTCCTGAGCGTGCAGGATCTTACGAATTCCGGGCTGAGCCTCGTGCATTCGGCGGGGCTTGCGGCGCGGATCGATACCATTAAGGGCTTCGAGTACAACTCGCGCCAGTACCTGCCCCACGAAGAGCCGGCCGTCCGCGAGAAACACGGGCCATTGTTCGCCGTGAAGGATGGACATATCAGCACGGCGTCGATTGGGTCGGTCGGGCTGGGGTACTGAGGTAGCACCCGCAGGCACGGACCGAAGAACGGACTGCAGGGCGGATCTGGAGATCCGCAGGCACGGACGGCAAACACATTCTACGCCTCGTCTCCTGGCTGGGGGCGGGGCGTTTGTCGCCAATCAGCTCCCTGGAGGGACCGCATGAACCGCCTGCTCCTGATCCCGATCTGCCTCCTCGTCGCCGCACCCGCGTGGAGTCAAGAAGCGCTCGCCATTGAGGACTTCGCGACCGTCGAAGCGTGGCCGGGGCTTGAGCTTAGCAGCGAGCAAGCCCGGTCTGGCGGTACGTCGGCGAAGTGGTCCGGGATGGTCGACACGCCCCAGATCCGGTGCGAGCGGATTCCGCATGACTGGACGGGGTACGGCCACTTCACGTTCTGGGTGTACAACGAGGTGGAGTTGCCGACGCGGTTCATGTGCATCATCCCCTCCGAGAACCCCGCGAGCGATGGGCCCGACTACTGGTCGGTCGGCGTGGCGCTGAGTTTCACCGGCTGGCGTCGGTTCGGCGTTGCGATCAACCCGAACTCGGGCACGCGGGACCCGCGCGGCTGGGATCAGGTCGATGCGATCTCGTTCACTGCGAGCGGCTGGGGCAATGAGCCGCATCCGGACGCGGTGGTCTACATCGATGAGATGAAACTCACGAACGAGTTCTCAGGTCCGGGCCCGCTGACCAGCGATGGGGACTTCTTCGGCGGCCTGCGCGATGACATGGCGGAGCTGGCGGCGACTCGGGAAGCGGCGGCGGCGGGAGACTACGAGCGGGCGAAGGTCGAGTTCCTCGCGTACATGCGCGGACGACCAGGGCCGGTCTGGCGGTTTGACTGGCGCGATTGGGACAAGAAGCAGCAGGATAACTTCGATACCGGCCGGGCAGATCGCGCGATGGCCCACATCCACAGTTCGTTCGGCCGGCAGACGGAGCTAGGGCCCGACATCGACTGGACGACCAACGGCTTCAGTCGCGATGAGCCCGAGTACACGCCCGAGTGGACTTACAACCTCAACCGCTTCGGCGCGTGGGTCGACCTCGGCCGGGCTTACTGGGCAACGGGCGACGAGAAGTATGCCCAGGAGTGGATCGCTCAGATGCTCGACTGGACCGCCGACGAGATCGCGCCGGAGCTAGGCTCGCCTAACACCGCGCCGACGTGGCGCACCATCGAGCAGGGGATCCGGACGGCGGGCTCGTGGATGGATACATACCACTACTTCCTTGGCTCGCCCTCGCTGACGCCTGAGGCGCACTGCACTTTCGTGAAGTCCTTCGTGGAGCACGCCCAGCAACTCCGTCGCATGACGGTCGACTACCCTCAGCATGGCGGCAACTGGGTCACGATGGAGTGCAATGGCCTGGCGCATGTTGGCGTCATGTTCCCTGAGTTCACGGCCGCCGAGGACTGGCGGGACGTCGCGTATGGGCGCATGCTAGTGGAGTTGGAGGCCCAGGTCTACCCCGATGGCGCGCAGATGGAACTGACCGGCGGCTACCACCAGGTCGCGAGAGGCAACTTCAAGCGCGCGCTCGACCCGCTGCTGCGCAATGACCTGCCGTTGCCGGATGGCTACATGGAGAAGCTCGAGCGGATGTATCGGTACAATCTCGAATCGATGATGCCCAACGGGACGCTCCCGCCGCTGAACGATTCCGGCAACAGCAACGTGAGAGGCGCGCTGAGGGAGGCCTACGAGCTGTACGGTGACGAGACGTACCTGTGGGGCGCGACGCTTGGCGAGGAAGGCACGCCTGTCGATTACACCTCTGTGAGCTTCCCGTGGGCGGGCCAGCACGTCATGCGTAGCGGGTGGACGCGCGACGATGTCTACCTGATGTTCGAGGCCGGGCCTTTCGGCACGGGGCACCAGCATGAGGACAAGCTGGGCTTGTACCTGTATGGTGGCGGGCGGACGCTGTTGACCGAAGCGGGCTCGTACACCTACGACCGATCGAAGTGGCGGCGTTACGCGCTGGACACAGCGTCGCACAACACGATCATGGTCGATGGCCTCAGCCAGAACCAGCGCTCCCAGCGAGACACGTACCGGGCCCAAGAGCCACTGGACGGCACGTGGGTCACCACCGATGGCTTCGATTGGGCGACGGGCACGTATGACGGAGGATACGGACGGGACCGCGACACGAGCGTGACTCATGAGCGGACGGTGATCTTCGTGCGGCCGGATTACTTCCTCGTGCTGGATCGGCTTCTCGGCGAGGGCGACCACACGTATTCGAATATCTTCCACCTCGATGCCGATGAGGCGGACCTCGATGAGGACACCCTCACCGTCATCAGCCGGGTCCCGGACGCCGCGAACCTCGCGCTGATCCCGATCGACACGGATGGTCTCACCGTCGATGTCGTGAAGGGGCAGGATGAGCCCGTTCAGGGGTGGATTCCGAGGGCCAAACATCGCCAGATACCCACGCCGATCTACGAGAAGACCGGGCCGTGCCCACAGCTCTTCGCGACACTGATGGTGCCCCTGGCGGCCGGTGAGGAACTCGATGTCTCCGCGGAGCTTCTGGATGTCGGCGCTCCGCGCCATGAGGCGCTCGGAGTTCGGGTCACCCGGGGCGACGCCAGCGATACGATTCTGTACTCGTTCGATGGTCCCCGGGCCATGGATGCGGGCGGCGTGCGGGCGAACGCGCAGTTGGCGATTGTGAGAGATGGTGACGGCGACGCGAGGGCGTCGGCGCTGCGCGGCGAGGTGCTTGGATTCGACCGTTGAGGCCAGCCGGGCGTTTCCTTGCCACCGCAGGGGCTTTCCTGGTATACTTCGCGCGGCACGGAACACGCCGGAATCGCCGCGAATCAAGCGGGAGAGCCGCAATCCGGCGCGCCGCGCGCCTGTTGTCGCGCCTGCTAGCATCTGGCCCGCATTGGCCAGCTGAAAGGACCCATGGGGCTGGATGACTGAGACTCGCCCTCTGGTGATAGCTATCGAGGGTGGCGGCTCGAAAACAGTCGCCATCGCGGTCGACGCCGGCGGACACGTCATTGCTCACGGCAAGGCCGGATCGTCGCTCGCCCTCTACGTGGGGGACGAGCGTTCGCTCGACGCCGTCGACACGGCGCTGAGCGCCGCCGCGGAGCAGATCGATGCGGACCGCGTAACCGTCATAGCCAGCGCGATGGTCGGCAAGGGTTACGCGACCGACCCGCGCGTCTCCGCCGAGGAGCGTTTTCCTCATGCGCGGCACGTTCAGATGAGCGAGCCAGATGCCGCGCTGGTCGGGGCGACGCTCTCATCGACCGGCGCCGTCATCCTGGCGGGCACGGGCTCGTTCGGATGGGCCATTGGCGAAGACGGCGCGACCGGCCACTGCGGCGGCGGCGGCCCGTTGGTCGGCGATGAGGGCAGCGGGCACTGGATCGCGCTCGAGGCGATGCGGCGCGGGATGTGGGCGCGAGATGGGCGTGGCGGCGAGACGGTCCTGATCGAGGCAATCCAGGAGCATTACGGTCTCGAGCACTACGGACACATCATAGGCCGGCTGTATGGTCGCGACAAGATGAGTCGACGTGACATTGCGTCTCTCGCGCCGGTTGTCTGCAGAGCCGCCGATGCCGGCGATGCCGTGGCTATCTTGGTCCTCGAAATGGCGGCGGATCAACTCGCGCATCTGGTGGCGACCGCCATTCTCAAGGTCAAGGAAAAGGGCGACGGCTGGGGTGACGGCCCCCTCCTGGGCTGCACCGGAGGAGTCTGCCTCGGTTCTCGGATGTTGCGGGAGATGATCGCGGCACGAGTCGCGGAGACCGTGCCCGACATCGTGCCGTGCGATCCGCACCTGCCTCCAGTTGGCGGCGTGGCGATCCGGGCGCTGCGCGAGGCGGGCGTTGAAGTTGAGGGAGACGTGTTGGCACAGCTACAACGCAGCCTACCCGCCGCTTTGGGGGCCGCGACACTAGGAGACTGATAACGAAATGCTAGCCCAAGACTGGCTGAACGCGGTTCGCGACGTGCTGCAGCGCATCGAAGAGACGCAGATGGACAAGATCAACAAGGTGGCGCAGTGGATCGCCGAATCCGCAGTCGAAGGTGGCGCGTGGCACCTGCACGATACCGGGCACATGGTCTCGCAGGAACTCATCCATCGCGCCGGGGGGCTGCTGCTGATCAACCCGCTGACGTACTCTTTCGGCGTCAATAACCCCGTCCGCCCGCGCGACAACCGCAAGGGCAAGGAGCACGTCCGGGGCGATCGCATCAGCGGAATCGGCAAGAGAATCGTAGAGTCTTCGAACATGGTCGCCGGCGACGTGTTGACGGTCGGCTCGGTCTCTGGGCGAAACGCCGCTTCAATCGATCTCGCGCTCGCCGCTCGCGAGGCGGGGATCAAGGTCTTTGCCGTCACGAGCCTGACGTACTCATCGTCGGTCACCTCGACTCACCCGAGTGGGAAGCGCCTGTTTGAGGCCGCCGAGATCGCCATCGACAACTGCGCGGCCAAGGGCGACGCGGCCCTGGATGTCGACGGGCTGGAGGTTCCGTTCGGCCCGACGTCGGGTATGGGCGCCGCGAGCGTCTGTTGGTGCGTCTGTTCGCAGGTTGTCGAGAAACTCGTCGCCATGGGGCGCAAACCGAGCGTGTTCATGAGC
>CAZKUN010000117.1:26202-26963 GCA_964555935.1 uncultured Armatimonadia bacterium
GGCGGGCCGGAGTTCAACGCGAAGGCCGGCGAGCAGTTCAAGACGACGGGCGTCTAATCGATCATTACCTGCAGGGAGGGCTCGAGATGGCTATCTCAAGCTTCGTTCTTACGGTTGCCGAGGGCAAGCGCCTGATTGCGAAGGGCGTCGCTCAACTTCCGGTCGTTCAGCGCGCGATGGAGAGCGGCATTGTCGCTGTCTGCAAGGGCACGACCAACGCGTACGTTGCCGAGGAGCTGCTCGGCCAACCGATCGACAAGACGGGTTACGTTCTCGGCGCGACGCTGCCGGCCAAGGGCCCCGAGCGTGAGGATGTTCTGCCTGGCTCGATTCCCGATGTTGTTTTGCGCGACGGGAAGCCGGCCGATGACATCGAAAGCTGCATGGACGCGTTCAAGGTGATGGGGCCGGATGACGTCATCATCAAGGGCGGCAACGCTCTCGACTACCCGTCCGGGCTGGCGGGCGTGTTGGTTGGTCACCCCGAGGGTGGCACGGTCGGCGCGATGATCGGGCACGTTTACGGCCGCAAGGTCAACGTGGTCATCCCGATAGGGCTTGAGAAGCAGACGGCCACGAGTCTCGAGGTCGCTCAGACCGAGCTTCTGGAGGCGACCGGCTCGGACGACACGCCGACGCTGTGGGTCTTCGATGGCGACATCATCACTGAACTCGGGGCCATCGAACTGCTCGCCGACGTCGATGCGATGCAGATCGGCGCGGGCGGCATCGCCGGCGCTCAGGGCGCCGTGTGGCTTACT
>CAZKUN010000118.1:0-26636 GCA_964555935.1 uncultured Armatimonadia bacterium
CAGTCACTATCAGCCCGTTTCAAGCAGGCCCCGGCGCCACAGGGGCGAATAACCGCTGGAGCATGATCGCGGATCCGGACCCGTTCTACCGGCGTCTCAGGCTCTGCACGTTCCGGCACACCACGCCTGTCTGGTGGGCGGAGCTGTATGAGTTGGCGCGAGACGGCCTGCTCGGCCGTCGGCGTCGCGGCGCTAAGGGGGGCTCTCAGCGTTGATGATCGTCGCGGCTCTGTTTGCATCCATCGCGTCGGCGTCGCCGACCGCCTTGCCATCGGGCGTGCTGATGGGAATGGCCCTTGAGGACGTTCGGACGAGCGAGAGCATCTTCCGCGTTGCCACGACGGGTGCCCGGTTCACATTCAGCGACGGGGCGCTGGCTTGCCGCCAGCGCATCCCATTCTCGCGCGAGACCGTACAGATCGCGCTCGAGCCGTCAGTCGGTCCTTTCACGTTGGACGGGCGCACGGACTTCGCTTGTCGGTTGAGTAGCGAAGCGCTCGACGCGACGTTTCACGGCGACTCAGTTATCATTCTGAACGTGAAGCAGGCCCAGTCGATCAGCTTCCGAGGTCTGTTTCGTCCGGAGTATCAGGCCGAGCACGAGGGCAGGCATCTGCTCATCGACGAGACGGGCGGTTTCGGGGTCTACCCGGTCCGCGCCATGTCCGTGTCCCCGCCTGATCTCAGCGCCCGGCCATGGTCACTGACGTATGACCTGGCGATGGGCGACGAGGTGTGGGTGTCGGTCTTCCCGCCCAGGCCCTACAACCACGAGCGGAGCTTCGAATCACTGGCCCACGAGGGTCTGCGCGACCCCGAGTTCTGGTATCCGAGCGACGAGCTGATCGAAGCGACCGCGCGCCACTGCGATGTTCTCACGATCCACTCCTACATCTTCCCGGGCGGAGAGAAGGCCCCCTGGCGCATTCCGCGGTTCCATCCGGCTGACATCGACCGGTGGCACGAGGTCCGCGAGAAGATCCAGAGCCGCGGAATGAGAATCATCCCCTACTTCAGCCCTTACTACTACGACGGCTCGCTCGAGTTGACCGAGGGCGCGGAGCAGCGGACCTACTTCGACGAGGTGAGACACGCGATTGATGAGCTGAAGGTGGATGGGCTCTACTTCGACGGGGTCTCCATGGACTTCCGCAAGTCATACTGGGTGACCCGCAGGACTCGCCAGATGATCGGCGACGGCCGGATCCTGTACGTCCACTGCAGCACGGATCCGCTAGGCAAGGCGGGCATCTACTGCCCGTTCATCGATACCTATGCCGACTACATCCTTCGCGGCGAGGCGGGGCGGGCCGAACTCGACCGAAACACGTTCCTGCGCTGGGTGGTCAGCAGCTACAACATCGGCAACGCGGTTGGGATCTGGTGCTACTACGGGTCGACGGGGAAGAGCGGGTACCGCAACATCGTGCCGCACAGCGAAGACATCGACGCGGCCTTGCGCCTGCACGCGAGGCTGTGGCGGCAGGGGATGGCGTGGGAAGAGGCGGACCCTAACGAGCTTGCGCGGTTCGATGAGGAGTACTATCCGAAGCTCGAGCGACTGCGCGGCGACTAGGCCGGCTCAACCTGCGCCCACGGGTCCGCGGGCCAGGGGATGTCGTAGGTGAAGCGCTTCGGGGCTTTCGGCATTTCGCTCGGCATGTGACGCTCCTGCGCGCGCCACTGCTCGGCCAACTCGTCCTTCATGGCGCGATACGTCGTGGCGTGGGCCGGATCCTCCGCGAGATCGCGCAACTCCCACGGGTCTTCGACCACATTGAACAGCCGATAGCGCACCTCTCCCCCGCGCCCGCTCGTCGCCCAGAGCTTGTGCGGCCCCCTACGAATCATCAGATGCAGGAACGGGAGTCTCATCAGGAACTCCGAGTAGATCGACCTGTCCGCCCACGCCTCGCCGGCAATCAGCGGACGAAGGTCACGCCCTGGAAGGTGCGCGTCAGGCTCGACACCCGCCGCCGCGAGCACTGTGGGCGGAATGTCGACGTGGGAGATTGGCGCATCCTCGTCACGCGGCTTGTGAGCGCCGGGCCAGCGCATCAGGAACGGCACGCGCGCCGAGCCCTCGTGCATTGAGCCCTTGTAGAACTCCCCGTGCTCGCTCGTCATGTCGCCATGATCGCTGGTGAAGATGACGATCGTGTTGTCCGCCACGCCCAGCTCATCCAGCCCGTCCAGCAGTCGCCCGATCTCGGCATCGAGTTGAGTCGTGAAGCCGTAGTAGTAGGCGATCAGCCGCTTCACATCATCATCGGTCAACGGGCCAGGGCGGTTGGGCGCGTTGCTCCATCGATCGAGCACCTCGCGATTGAAGTTCGGCGGCAGTTTGATCTCGCGAGGGTCATACATCCGAGCGTATTTCTCGATTGGCCGGTACGGGTGGTGTGGCGGGAAATACGAGGCGTGAAGGAAGAACGGCTGGTCCGGCCGATCGGCCTGCTGTCCGCGGATGAAGTTCAGCGACTCCTCCGTCACCCACCGTTCGGCGGTCAGATCCTCCGGAACCCAGTTCACGCCCGCGACGGCCTCGGGATCCTCAAGCCAGTTCTTCCGGCCCTCGCGGGGCCTGCCCCAGGGCTCGCCGCGCTCGATGCCGCGTTCTTTCAGTTCGTGGTTGAGGAACGAAGCATAGTGACTGATACCCGCGGCGTCGATGAAGAACTCGTGGTTGGGACAGTGCTGAAAGTCCCGGCGGTGGTGATATGGGCAGTTGTGCATCTTGCCGACGTTGGCGGTCGTGTAGCCCGCCGTGTTGAGCTGCGACATCAGCGTCGGGATGCCTCCACGCATCGGCACGTCATTCGTGATGACACCGTGCTCGGACGAGTACAGCCCCGTGTAGATGCAGTGTCTCGTGGGCCCGCAAACGGGGTTGTTGGAGTAGGCTCCCGTGAAGCGCACGCTCTCGGCGGCCAAACGGTCGAGGCTCGGGGTAATGCACTGGGTCTGCCCGGTCCACCCCATCGCACGCGGGCTGTGTTGATCGTCGATGATGAGCAGCACGTTGGGGCGGGAACTGGACTCCTGAGCGCCCGTTCTCGCCCCCGAGGCCAGAGCCAGCCCGCCCATCGCGGAGCGCGTGATCATCTCTCGACGCGACAGCTCAGACATGCTTCGCCGCCCCCGGCCATACGGTGTCGGTGTCCCCGAGGTCCTTCTGCATGGCGAACAGCTCGTGCTTGAGGTCCTCGACCACGTCCGCGTAAGCGGGATCGCAGATGACGTTGCGCATCTCCATCGGGTCCTTCTCAAGGTCGAACAGCTCCCACTCCGGCGGCAGCGGGTCGTCGAGGTAGTAGTGGATCAGCTTGTACCGATCGGTCCGCACGCCGTAGTGCGCGCACACCCCGTGGTGCGATAGGTGCATGAAGTACCGGTAGTACATGATGTCGCGCCAGTCGCCGGGCGTGTCGCCCGCGAGGATTGAGCGGCAGGATTGGCCGTCCATGTCACCGGGCACGGGGATTCCCGCGTAATCGAGGATCAGCGGAGCGAAGTCGACGTTCAGCACCATCGCATCGCTCACGCTCCCGGGCTTGATCTCCTTCGGGTAGCGGGCGACGAACGGCATCCTCAGAGATTCCTCGTAGAAGAAGCGTTTGTCATACCAGCCGTGATCGCCGAGAAAGAAACCTTGGTCGGAGGTGTAGATGACCACCGTGTCATCCGCGAGCCCTGTCTCGTCGAGGTAGTCGAGCATGCGTCCGATGTTCGTGTCGACGGACTGGACGCAGGCAAGGTAGTCCTTCATGTAGCGCTGGTATTTCCAGCTCTTGGCTTCTTCGGGCGTCAACCCGTCCGGGACGGGACCCTTGCAGTCGTGGTCGGTGAGGTCGCGGTCGATCCGCATCGTGGCGTGGGCCGCCGCTTGCGACCGGTTGCTGTAGTCATCGTTGAAGGTCGGCGGCTCGGGAATTTCACGGTCAGCAAACATGGCTGCGTGCGTCTCGTCCGGCTCCCAGCGCCGGTGGGGAGCCTTGTGATGCGTCAGCAGGCAGAAAGGCCGGTCCGCGTCGCGCTTCTGTAGCCAATCGAGGGAGAAGTCGGTGATGAGATCGGTGACATAGCCCTCATACTGCGTCTCCTCGCCCATGGTGAACATCTTCGGGTTGTGATAGTCCCCCTGTCCCGGCAGGACGTTCCAATAGTCGAAGCCCGTAGGATCGGCATTGCCACCATGGCCCAGATGCCACTTCCCGATGACAGCCGTCTGGTAGCCCTCGCCCTGGAGCATCTGCGGGAAGGTGCGGTTGCGGCCGTCGAACCGCTCCTCCAGCGTGAGCACGCCATTGCCCTCGCGATGACTGTAGAGGCCCGTCAGAATCGTCGCGCGACTGGGCGCGCAGATCGAGTTCGTGCAGAGGCACGTGTCGAGCCGCATGCCCCCATCGGCGATGCGGTCCATGTTCGGCGTCTCGTTGATGACGCTGCCGTAACAGGTCATCGCGTGTGCCGCGTGGTCGTCGGTCATGATGTAGAGGATGTTCGGTCGTGACATGGGCCGGTGTCCTTTCGCAAGAGAGCCACGGTATCAGCGTGTTACTTCGCGGGGAACGACGCAGCACCTCGTTCGCGACGGTCCGCACCGAAGTCTGAGGATTAGGTTTGGGGGATGGAATTGGCGTGTTGGCTCCAGGGGCATCTGTGTTGTCTTGCATTGAGTCGTTGAGCACAGAGGAAGAGGGCGACTTCAGCGCCGGCGTGACTGTGGAAAGCAGTGGCGTGGACCACAGTTTGTCAACCATCAGCGCGTCGGGCGGATCGGTGATCGACCCAGGCGTCGCCCGGCTCACCGTTTACTCCCTGACGCTTGGGCCCAGGTGTACGGTGGCAGCCGTCTGTGATGCCAATCCTGGGCGCCGGGAACAGCTGACGGCGCGGTACGGGTGTGACCGAGCCTATGCGGGGCTCGAGGAGCTGTTGGCGGATGACTCCGTCGACGCCGTGGCGATCTTCACCGGCGCCCCAGACCACGCATCCCATTCCATCGCAGCAATGGAGGCAGGCAAACACTGCATCTGCGCGGTTCCCGCCGCGATGACGCTCGATGACTGCAAGGCGCTGATCGAGGCCAAAGAGCGCACGGGCATGCGCTACATGATGGCCGAGACGAGTTACTACCGGTGGGAGACGATCCTGATGCGGGATCTATATGAATCGGGGGAGTTCGGCGAGATCACCTACTCGGAGGTAGAGTACTACCACCCCATCTACCAAGGGCACGAGGAGCGAGATCACTACTGGTGGGACGCCGATGGCAAGCCAACCTGGCGTCACGGATTCGTGCCCATGCTCTATCCGACGCACTCGACGGGCTTCCTGGTCGGCGTGACCCGCGAGCGCCTGGTGTCGGCCTCGGGCCTGGGCTCTGGCCCGTCTGATGATCCGAATATGGGCGCCGGGCGAAACCAATACGACAACCCATTCTCGAGCCAGGCCGCTCTGATGGAGACGAGCGGCGGACATATCTGCCGATGTAACGTGATGTTTGGCATCCACGCGCACGGCGAGCGAGCGCAGTGGTTTGGCGAGCGATCCGCGGCTTACATGGCGGGGTCTGGCGGGCAGCCGTTCGTGGTGCAGTTGGAGGGCCGCGACCCGATCACCGAGTTGCCGGACTACTGGGACAGGCTGCCTGACGCCATGCGAGACGAGGGTGGACACGGCAACTCGCATCCGTTCCTAACCCACGAGTTCATCAGCGCAATTGTGGACGATCGCGAACCGGCAATTGACGTCTACGAGTCAGTCGCCATGACCGCTCCCGGCATCGTCGCGCATCAGTCGTCGCTGCAAGGCGGGATTCAACTTCCCGTTCCCAATTTCGACCCCTCGACGGGAGCCTGTACCGAGGTCTAAGAGTTGGCGTGGTGGCAGGGATCGTGTCGCGTGTAGGAGGGGTTTCAACCCCGACCGGTGTTGGCGTTCACCTGTCGCGCAGCCACGGCGTCGGGGTTGAAACCCCTCCTACACACGACCACACCATACGCCGCCAACTACCCGACCCGACGCCGATCCCGAGACTTCGATGCGGACCCCCAAACGGGGCGAAGGCATTCGCATCGCCACTGTGGAAACATGCGGTCCGGTCCAAAGGAGGCCACATATGGAGCCCGTGAAACTCGGCGTTGTGGGCTGCGGAGTCATCGGCCCGACGCACATGGCGCCATGCGCCGATTCCCCATTGCTAGAGCTGGTCGCGGTCGCGGATCTCATTGAGGATCGCGCGAAAGCCGCTGCCGAGAAATACAACGTCCCGAAGACGTACCGAGAGGGCGCGGATCTCATCGAGGATCCGGACATCGAGGCCGTCGTCTTGGCGTTCCCCGCCGGCAAGCGGACGGAACTCGGCCTACACGCTCTGGCCAATGGCAAGCACCTTCTGACGGAGAAGCCGGTGGCGATGAACGCCCACGAGGTGAAGGAACTTATCGCCGCCCAAGGCGACCTCACCGCCGCGTGTTGCTCGTCGAGGTTCCGTTTCATGGCGGGTGCCGCAGCCGCGACTGAGCACATCGCCAGCGGCGCGCTCGGGCCGCTGCGCGCGGTGCGCTGCCGCCATATCATGCAGTGTGGCCCAGCTCCGGATTCCCCTCGCCCCGAATGGCGGCTGAAGAAACACCTCAACGCGGGCGGGATCCTGTGCAACTGGGGATGCTACGATCTCGACTTCTTGCTCGGCGTCTGCGGCTGGCAACTCAAGCCAGAGACCGTCTTCGCACAGACGTGGACGATCTCCCCGCAATTTGAATCCCACATCGCTCCGGGATCGGACGCGGAGACGTACTACCACGCGCTGGTTCGCTGCGAGGGCGGGACGGTTCTCGCGATGGAGCGCGGGGAGTACATGCCCTGCAAGGACGATGCGGCGTGGCAGGTTATCGGCACCGAGGGCGCGCTGAAGCCCCACATGATCGCTGGGAATCCGAAGCAGGTACTCCGTTGCACCACCACCACCGAGGAAGGCGTCGCGACCGACGTGCTGTGGGAGGGCGACGAGAACTCCGGCCGGACCGGCATCGGCCCAGTGACCGACTTCGCAGCCGCGATCCGTGAGGACCGCGAGCCGTCGACGAGTCTACTCAACGCGTTGACCATGGCGCAGATCACCGACGGGATCTACGCATCGGCCGAGAAGGGCGCTTCGGTGGACATTGAGTAGGTGGATGGAACCGCGCTACGCAAGCGAGGAACAGTGCCCCGGCAAACCACGCCGGGGCACTTTCGTTTGCGCTTACGGGTAGTTGACGCTGACAGCGAGATCGCGACACCCCTGCCCCACGGAGCGAGCCCGGAGACTCTCCCAGTAGGCCCCACCGACCATGGTGCTGTTCGCCGCGCCAAAGCCGAGCTGATTCGGGTAGCGTCCGCCGCCTTTGAACTGCCCGGGGGCATCGATGCGGAGCTCGCCGTCGACGTAGACCTTCAGGTCGTCACCGACTGTCTCAATGCGGTAGTCGTGGAAGTCGTCCGTCGTGTCCATGTCGTAGCGAAGGTCGCTGTTGCTCCAGACATCGATGCGGTCTGGCCAGAGTCCCAGCCGCTCGTGAGCGTCGCCGTTGCCAAACAGCACGTAGCTCGAGTCCGCGACCACCTTTGCGCGGGCCTCGATGACCAGCGGCTCGCCCGGATTCGCGCCCCACGCGTTGCGGTAGTAGTGGTAATCGCCGGAGACCTCGCCGCGGTCAGCAATGCGTAGGCTCCCATCAATCAGCTCTTCCTCGGTCCGCTCAGAACCAGGGTCACGCGTCCAGGGCGACCCGGGCACTCCATCAGCGGCGGTCCACTCAATCGTCCACTCGCCTTCGCCAGGGAGTTCCGCGGCCTCAATGGCAATGGAGACCTGGTTGGCGCCCCGCTCGACCCATTCCGGGTCTAGTGGGAAGTCAATCCAGCCATCCGCAACCGTGCTCTCAGACAGTGCATGGCCATTGAGGGCGACGGTCAGTTGCTCGGGGCGGGTGACCGTCGGCATCTCAAGGTGCAGCGTGGCCACCGCGCCCTCGCCAAAGTCCTCGCCGATGGGCAGCGTTATCTCAAGCGGCTTGTCGGGCGCGATGCTCATCGGGTAGTTGGGCGTGAGGAGCGGAACCGTACGGTAGGCGCTGCCGCCTGCGAGGAACGAGTCCGGATTCCCGTCGCGGCACGTCACGAAGTAGAGCTTGTTGAGCGTTGCCATTGTGGCCGGGTCGCCGATCTCGGCGAACACGGGTCCGTTCGGGTTGAAGTAATTGAACAGATGGATGCCGTCCGCACCGGCGGCCCAAGCGTTCATGGCGCGGCCTCGGTAGCTCTCGATGGAGCCCCGCTTGAACCGCGTCTCGCCGCGCACGCGCGAGTCGCTGATGCATGGGTAGACGGGCACGTCGTATCTGTGCCCGAGGTCCACGCTGTAATCCCACGGGTTCAGGCGGAAGTAGCAGGTCGTGTGGAGGATATCGACGAGCCCGTCCTCCAGCCACGTCTCGATATCGAAGCCCATCTCGCGGCAGTACTCGACCGAGTCGGGGACGCGCACGGTGACGAGGATCGGACGGCCGCGCTTGAGCCCCTCCTCCTCCGTCATCTCGCGGATGCGCCGCATGAGGCCGGTCATCATCTCGCGCTCTTCATCGCTTGCTTTGCCACCGTTGGCGACGCTCGCGAAGTAGCAGAGGTGTCGGAAGTAGTCGAGTTCCACGCCATCGACGTCGTAGTTCTGACAGACCTCCTCGATGTAGCCAAAGGCGAGGTCGCGGATCTCCTGGCGCGCGTAATCAACGGAACTCCATCGCCCGATCCGCGTGCGCTTGACGTGATCGCCAACGAGCCAGTCCGGATGATCGACCTTCAAGGGCGGGTAGAGCAGATATGGCTTCTCTGGCGTGTGCGCGGTGTCATGCGTATCGTTCATGCGCATCGACCAGAAGACTTCCATCGCGTTCTCGTGCGCGTAGTCCGTCACCGCCTGCAGGCAGTCCGTGCCCGCATCGATCATCTCCTGGCTCACGTTGCGCCTGTCGGGCAAGATTCCGTAGTCGGCCGACTGGCGCGTCAGGACCGTGCCGACCTTGGTGTCGTGCGTGAAGTGGCTGAATCCCGAGCTGATCGTGCAGTAGGCAATGGCGTCCACATGCTTGCCGGCCAGCGCGGTGGTGCGCTGAGCGAGGAAACTCTCGGTAGTCAGCTCCGCATCGCCCGGGAAATAGAGCACATCGCAGCCATCGTTGTTGGCGATGATCCTCCGCGGCTGGTGCGCGAGCGCCGAACGCTGCTCGCGGAGTTCGTCCAGCGTCAGGCCCTGCGCGGCGCACAGCGACACGCTCGCGGCAAGGACGCACAGCCCCGTCCCAATTGCTCTGGCAGACATATCCGACGCTCCTATCGGTCTCAGATGTCGTAGTCCCCGTGAGTCACAGGTTGTTCGCGACCGGTCAGGTGATTCCCTCGCGCAACTCCGCGGCCATAGTCGCCCTTTGTCAGAACCATCGCAGGGGCGGCGACGCCCGGAGACGAAGGGCGGCCCTCACGAATGCCTACGCCGTGACGGAGGAGTTGGCCTCATGTGTGGACTAACGCCGGCCATTGCCTTGACGTGCGCCGTCGGACTTACTTCGATAGCAGACGCAGCCATCACCCTCGCCCGGGACGGGCAGACAGAATACCGCATCGTCGTGGCCGGCGACGCGATTGCCCCCGAACGATACGCGGCCGAGGAGTTGAGCCGATTCCTGGCGGAGTCGACGGGCGCTGAGTTCCCGATTGTCGGTCCAGAAGAGGCCGGAGAGGGCCCGCTGATTCTGGTTGGTCAGGGCGAGCGCGCGGGCGACACTACGGCTCTGGGTACTGACGGGCTGATGGTGCGGACGCAGGGGCAGGACCTCATCCTGGCGGGAGGGGTGCCGCGCGGGACGCTCTACGCGGTCTACGACTTCCTCGAGGATGTCGTGGGATGCCGGTGGTGGTCGCCCAGCGCGAGCTTGATTCCCCACCACGCGCGCCTGACGGTGCCAAAGCTGAACGTCCGCGAGCTGCCTGCCATGGAGTACCGCGAGCCATTCTTCTCCGAGCAGCGCGAGCCCGAGTGGGCTGTGAGGAACCGGACGAATGGACATTCCCAATTGCTGGAGGAAGTCCACGGCGGCAAGCAGACCTACAAGGGCTTCGTGCACACGTTCTATGACCTCGTGCCGCCGAATGAGCACTTCGAGACGCACCCGGAGTGGTATAGCGAGATTGAGGGCGAGCGATCGGCCGAACACACCCAGCTCTGCCTGACCAACGACGAGATGCTCGCCGCGATGATCGAGCGCGTCAACAGTTGGCTGCGCGAGAGCCCCGAGGCGACGATCATCTCGGTCTCGCAGAACGACTGGCACGGCCGGTGCGAGTGCGAGCCGTGCAAGGCCCTCGAGGAGGAGGAGGGCTCGCCGAGCGGCCCCGTCCTGCGCGTCGTGAATGCCGTCGCGGAGGCTATTGAGGACGAGTTTCCACACGTCGCGGTTAGCACGCTGGCCTACCAATACACGCGCAAGCCGCCGCTGCACGTGAAGCCACGCGAGAACGTCATCGTGCGCCTCTGCAGCATCGAATGCTCATTCAGCCAGCCACTCGACAGCGAGGCGAACCAGACATTCGCTGACGACATTCGCGGCTGGGCCGAGATCTGCGATCGGCTGTATGTGTGGGACTACGTGACCAACTTCAGCCACTATCTCTGCCCGCACCCAAACCTCCGCGTGCAGGGGCCGAACATCCGCTTCTTCGCAGCAAACGGGGTCAAGGGGCTGTTCGCGCAGGGGCTCCATGGGCACAACTCCCAGGGCCACGATTTCGCGGACCTGAAGGCGTGGGTCATCGCGAAGCTCATGTGGGATCCCAGCCTCGATGACCAAGCGCTGATCGACGAGTTCCTGGTCGGCTACTACGGCAACGCGGCCACGGCGATGCGCGAGTACATCGAAATGATGCACGACGCGTGCGAGGAGAGCGGCGACTACCTCGCGTGCTTCTCGCCGAACACAGCCGCGCTCCTGAACATGGAGACGCTGGCGGAGGCGGACAGGATCTTCGACAGCGCCGAAGCCGCGGTGGAGGATGATGCGGACGCTCTCGACCGCGTGCGAATGGCGCGACGGACAATCGACTACGTCTGGGTCTCGCGGTATCACGAGATGCAGCAGCGAGCGAAGTGGACGGGCGCCGACTGGCTTGGCCCCAAAGACTACGACCGAGCGACGCGGAGACTCGTCTCGTTCCTGAACGAGCACGACGTCGGCCTCGTGAACTTCCACACGACCGTTGATGAGTGGGCCCAGGCCCTCGCGAGCGTCCGGCGCAGGGAAAGCGGCCCGCCGCCGGGATGCGAGGATCTTCCGCCCACGGAGTATCTGGACATGCAGGACCATGGCTTCGCGATCGGTAGTCGCCCGGAGTGGGCGAAGATCGTGGAAGACGATGAGGCCTCCGACGGAGCGGCGGTGATGATGCCGGGCGATCACCGGCAGTGGGCGACGCAGCAGTGGCTGCGCGTGCCTCCAGGCACGAAGGCGGCCGACGCCGAGTGGACATGTTACGCGGTCATCAGGTGCGAGACGACCGGCGCTGAGGGCCAGGCCTTCAGCTTCGGACTGTATGACACGATCAACAAGAAGGGCATCGGTGGCGGCAGCGTCGGTGTAGACGAGATCGAGGACGCGGATTACCACGTGTACGAGATGGTCACGTCAACCCTCGCTGAGGGGATGTACCTGTGGATCGCGCCACCAGAGAACCCGGAGAACGTGAAAGCCGTCTGGGTGGACCGAATCTTCCTGCGGAGGGCCGAGTAGGAGTCAAAGGACTCGGAACGCGACGTCGAGGCACCGCTGCTCCAGCGCTTCATCACCGGCCCGCGCCATCAGGCCAAGAAAGCCGTACGGGTACTTGATGCAGTGGCCAAGGGTTGGGTCATGCCCTCGTCGCTTATCCCAGTAAGCGCGGGTGAGTGGGCCCTGCGGCATCGGCCCATGCTCGGTGTATTGCTTGTCGGTGTCGAGCGGCCCCATGCGCGCGCGCTTGACGTACTGCTTCAGCGCTCCCGTGGCCGTCCGAGCCAAGTCCTCATGCCCCGCCTCGCGCAAGTCGATCACCGCGCGCCCAACGGTCAGCATGTGCCCCGTCCAGCCCTGCCCGCGACCGATGAACGCCTCTGCCGAGCGGACGTATTCCCTCAGGACGGACTCCGCAAGAGACTCGGTTGACCCTAGATCCGGGAACGCATCGTCATCGTCGATCGAGATGTCCATTGGCGTATCGAAGGCCTCGACCAGCTTGACGATCCCAGCCACGCGCGACGGCGTGATTGCCTCGGGCATTTCGCGCAGCGCCTTTAGGGCCAACGATGGGAAGATGACGTTGTGACCGACCATCCGCAGGTCGCCAACGTTGGCCGCGACAGCATCGATGAGACCCGCGAGCAGACTGTCGTCGGGAACTTCATCCGGCAGGGGAGCGCAGAGGTCGGTCGGGGCCCAGTACCGATCAACGATCGCACCGATGGTCTCCGACACGCCCTCCTCAACCGATTCCTCAGCGCACATGAAGTAGGCAGAGACCATCGCAGCGCCTCGATGCCCATCCGCGAAGTAGTCCATCGCGTGGGCGCGAGCCAGCGCGTCGAGCCCCATCCGAAGGTGCGAGCGGTCAATCATGCCGATCTCGCCTCCTTGTCGGCTACTCGGCTCGCGGCGAAGGCCACTGGGCGGCGGCCGCCTCGATGAGCGGGTGCGAGTCATCCTCCATCCGATCGTGCCCGATCTGCCAGAAGAACACGCCCGCGAAGCCCTCGTCGCGCGCCCATTTCGACTTCTCCCCCATCGACTCGGGATCGTCGATGCCCATGAACCGCGTGCGATCCGCCGACCAGTAGCAGGGGACGCGGCCCTCCTCGTCGGCTTCTCGCTCCCAGCCCTGCTCCAGGAGGCCTGCAAGTCCCGAGTAGGCGAGCGATCCGGCGTGTTTGGGGGCCTGGACATCCCCCACGCGCTCGCCAACCTCGAAGTTCGTGAAGATCCACCCGTAGAGCGGGAAGCCAACAACGAGCTTCTCGCGCGGCATACCCCGGTCGACCCACCACTGCATGTGTCCGGCGGTTGACGCGCGGCCAGGGTCTTTGCTGGTGGGGAAAAGCGGCGCGTTCTGGCCCGCGGTCGCCGACGGCCAGTTGCCGCTCATGTCGTAGCACATAACGTTGACGAAATCCATGGTCTCGGCCATGGCGCTCACGTCGAGCCACTGATTGGGGATCACCGCGGCCGTCAACTCGTAACGCTTGCCGGTCTCCGCGCCGAGGTCGTCGAGTTCGCCGCGCAGGCGTCGGATGAACGCTGCGTGGAGATCGCGCTCATTGGCATTGCCGGGGTGCTCCCAATCGAGGTCGACGCCGTCGTAGTCGTGCTCCCGGACCAGGTCGATGAGGGCGGAAATGTAGAGATCGGTCGCGGCCGAGTCGCTGGTCAGCGCCGTGAAACTGTGAGCCGCCGAGGCCAGCACGCGAACGCCGGCGTCGTGGGCGGACCCGGTCAGTACGGAGCTGGGCATATTTCCCTGGAGCGCCAAGGCGCCGTCGTCGGTGTGGTGTACGAAGGCGTGGCAGATGTGGGTGAACAGGCTGTAGTCGATCCCGGCGGGCGGCATCGTTTCGCCACCCCACGAGCCATAGTAGCCCATGAAGACGTGGGGGCGCGTCTCTCGCATGGCGTCCTCATCCTGCCCAGCTGATGTCGCCGAGGCGACGGCAACCGCAACGCACAGGGCCAACACCTGCGAGCGCATGGGCATCCCTCCGGAGCGTCGACGAGAGGCTCCTACTCATCTCCCGGCACGAACTGAACCGCATCGACGATCACGTGACCATCGGTGTCTTCGTTTGAGATGGTCACCACCGCGCGGCGGGCGAACTCGAAAGCGCCGAGCGATGTGAACGCGTCGTCGATGGCTGGCTTCTCGCGCTGGTTCACGGACACGGTCTCAGACCCGTCCGCGTGCTCGATGGTGATGGGCACGTTGGACGCCCGATTGTCGCCCGCCGAGTAGCAGACCCGCACCTCATACCGTCCGCTCTCAGGAAGCCGAGCCTCGAAACGAGCCGTCTTCGTCCCCTTGTCCGCATCGTCATCGTGCCGGTAGCCGAGATTGACGTACGGGCTGATGACCGCACTGTCTTTCCAGTCGCCGGTCAACTCCGCGTCCGCGTCATCGACGACGATGCCCTCGAGCGATTTGGCGTCGAGGACACGAACAACACGCCTGGGCCCTGTCCACTCGAGGACCTGCCCGTCGTCGAGCAGACGCTCGCGGAGGCGCTCGTAGTCGATTCTTTGGACCGCGACCTCCTCCTCGATGGCATGGACCGCGGCAGTCGCCGCGGATTGGCCGGTGGCCATGAACACGGGCTCCATGCGGATCGAGCCGAAGGCCATGTGTGACGCCGAGAGGCAGACCGCCACGAGGAGATTGTTGCACTCTCCCGGCGTAGGAACGATGGACTGGTAGCTGACCGGGTAGGGCGAGAACCCTCCGACCTCCACATCGCCCTCGTTGCGGACGTGGCCCTCAGCCGTGACGTAACGCTGCGTGTTGTGTGAGTCCATGCCGTAGGCTCCGAGCGCGATCGGGTCTTCCGCGACGACGCTCCCCCGACAGTTGTGTTCGGTCATGACATAGCCGCTAACCATCCGCCGGGCCTCGCGGATGTAGAGTTGGTGCGGCCAGTTGCCGTTGTCGACGAACTCGTCCTTCGGCAGCCCCCAGTTGCGCACCCACGCTTGGTTCGATTCCGGCACGCGCTCATCGTTGGCGAGAAACCACATCAGGCCCTGCTGATAGGTCTTGTGCTCGTCGATGATGCGCTCGCGCGTCTCGTAATCTCCATCGGGGTAATCGTAGTTCATCCCGATGTTGTCGCTGGCGAAGGCGCCATTGTTGTTGGTGTCGGACTTGCGATTTGGCATCATCTGGTGGTTGCCGAACACGTCAAAGCGGCCGCCCTGAAGGTAGCGAAGCAGCAGCTCATACTGCAGCGGATCGTACCCATCGGGTTTGGGGAACGGGACCCGGTTCTCGGGCGCATCCGTCAGGCACATGCGGAAGCAGTAGGCCTGGACGCGGTGATCGCCCGTGCCATCCTCGGGCGGTTGCTCCGAACTGATGCGCGGGAGCAATCCGCTATCCGGGTCGTCAGGAGTCACGTAAGGGCTGACCGGGAACTCGAACTGATGGTACCGGTCATGCGCAACCTGAACGCCGTTGAGCGTCTCGCCATACGTCGCGTTCGACTCGCGGCCGACGTGGTACCTCGCGCCGGCTTCGGCCATCAAGTCGCCTTCGTAGGTGGCATCGATGAACATGGCGCCCCGGAACACGCGCCCCGATTCCATGTGGATTGCGCTGATCCGGCGCTTCTTCTTGCGGACGCCGCCGTCGAGGTCCAGCCGCTCGGAGAAGACGACTGGGACGTCATGCGATGCGAGCATGGCCTCGAAGATCTCCTCGGCCGCGTGCGGCTCGAAGGTCCACATTGTCTCGTCATTGGCGGTGCGACGGCGCAGACGCTCGAGATACTCATCGCGCGTCTGCTGCCGCCACGCCGACGTGTCGTTATAGTAATCATAGACGCCACTGTAGAACTCGCGCGAAATCCCGCCGATGGCGGCTTTGTTGCCGATGTCGGTGGCGCCCAGACCACCAGAAGTCAGCCCGCCGAGGTGGGTGCCGGGCTCGACGAGCACGACCGTCTTGCCCATGCGAGCCACTTGAATCGCAGCGGCGACGCCGGAGGATGTTCCACCATACACGACGACGTCATACCGGTCAGTTGGCGCGCCAATGGCGCCAGTTGCCGATGCCATGTGGATCACCGCCATGCAGAGCGCAGTCTTCAGCAAGCGTCTCAATCTCGGCTCCTCAGTCGAGCGCGTAATCCGCCGGCTTCAGCCCCGTCTTGTGTCCTCCGACGCCGATCTCGTTGGGCTCATATTCACCGACGAGGTCAACGCAACCGTCCGCCGTGATCTGCTCAGCCATGCCAAGCGCCCAGTAGCAGGCGTTCACGCAGAGCCGCCGAAAGCCGGCGCTCTTCAGATCGCCGGAGTGCCCCATGGTGGTGGTGAAGACCTGGGCGGTGTTCCCTGTCTCTCCGGTGTAGGTCTTCGTCCATGCGACGGGCAGGATTTCCTTCTCCGTGAGCACCTCATCGGCCGGATCCATGCCGACCAAGACGTGCCCCACGATGACGGGGCTGCAGTCGCCGCAGAGCGTGGTCAGCCCGTAGACGTCGGACGGCCCCCAGATGTCATCGCATCCGCGGACGATCGGACAGTCTTCGCGACCGTCGGCGATCACGCCACGCGTGCTCTCGAAGTTGTGATGGCCGTGATGGTTGACCCAGGTCTCGCCGAGGACTTGTCTTCCCCATCCGCCTTCGGTCTCTCCCTCGGCCCTGCAGGTCCACTTCGCGAAGGGGCTGTCCGGATTCTTCACATAGTTGAAAGCGTGTGTTGCGGTGCGCAGGCCCATCATGGGCTTGCCGGAATTGGTGAAGTCGATGATCCGCTGCATCTGATCGTCCGGAAGCTCGCGGAAGCGCGTGAACATGACCATCATGTCGGCATCCTCGAGCGCCTCGAGCCCGGGGATGTTATCGAGCGTCTGCGGATCGATCTCGCCCGTCTCGGGATTGATGGCCCAGAGCACGGTACACTTGAAGCCATGATGCGCGGCGAGGATGCGCGCCAACTGTGGCATCGACTCCTCGGACCGATACTCCTCATCCCCCGTCACGAACACGATATGCTTGCCGTTCCCTGGACCGTCAGAGCCCTCGTAGACAATAAACTGCTCGCTTGCCATGATTGCGGACGCCTCCCGTGTGATAGTTGAAGCGGTGTTCGGCCCGATGGTCGGACGGCCCTCCTGCGGCTGAGGGCTCGCTCAGAGATCGCCGAGGCGGTACAGAGCGACATCGTCGATGTAGACCTTCTCGTCCGGCTCAAAGCCGTTCACCACCACGATCAGCAGCATCTCAGCGACGTCCTTTCCGCTGAGTTCCGCGGGGATATCTCCACCCGTCGCGACAGCCTGCCAGCGCCCGGGCTCGGGGGTGATGGACGTGCTTGTCGTGACCAGGTTTGCATGGTCGGCATCGCGCGGCGTGATCGCGATCTCCACCGTGCCCTTCGTCTCAGTGGGCGTGTAGACGAAGCAGACCGCCGCGTAGCGGCCAGGCTCAAAGGGCAGCGTCTGGTTCGGCCCCCCGCGGCTCATGCCATCGCACAACATGCTGAGCGTGCCCGTGCGGACCTCGTCCTCGGAGTAGAACATCTTCCCGATTCCCCACTTGACCCAGGTCGCCCACCCATCGCGATTCTCGAATGATGCGTCAAGGGCGAGGTTCTCGCCCGCGCCCTCGACCATGTTGAGCATCGTCTGGGCCTGGTCACTGACGACCGAGCCATCACCTGAGTCCGCCAACCCTCGGAGCCGGTCGGCGACCGCGTCGCTGCGCTCGACCCAATCGAACACCTTCCAGAGGCTCGTGGCGCCCCACGAATCGCCACTCAGGGCGCTGTACCGATCGATCCCCAGGGAGTGAACAAGCACGGGGTGATCCACAAGCTCCTCCGAGATCTCACGACGCCGCGCGCCCATCCCTGTGCGCGAGATCGCGTCATCGAGCGCGGCCAGCGCGTCGGCCTCAGTGTCGATCGCATCGACCGTATCGTCCGAGCCGGCGTAGGCCAGGGCGGAGGCCTCGTAGTAGCCGAAGGCCTTGAGGAGAAGCTCGGCGCGAGCGCGCTGCTTGTCGGTCTGAGCCTTGGCAACGGATGACTCCAGGAGGCGGCGGCACTCGGCGATCTCGGCGGCCGTCACATCGGCGAGGTACGTGGCGGTCGAGAAGGTCAGATACTGCCCGCCGTCGGTGAACCATGGCGAATCGAGAATCCGGCGCGTCCAGAAATCCTCCCAGAAATCATAGTAGGCCTTGAGATCCGTTGCGCCGTCGGCGCCCACGCAGCGGGCGTACCAGTCGTCGAGCAACGCCTCTACGTCCTGACTGGGATCCCACTGGAGCTTCAGCGAGATGTACAGCTTTGGCCCCTCGCCGAAGTTCGGGTAGGCCTCGGCATAGAGCGCCCGCACTCCGTTCTCATGGCCGAAACGGTAGTAGTCGGCCATCACGCGAGGCCACACGCGCGGCAGGCAGTAGGGCGTGCCGTAGATGTAGTCGTACCAACCCACGACAGGGCTCTTCTCATGCCAGTCCTTCGTGGCTTGCTCGCCGTCGGCGCGGATCTCGGGCTTGACCCACTTCATCCGGTCGTACGTCATGTATGGGATGATCCGCTCGTGCACCTGGACGCGGTCGGGCGGCTGGCCAATCTCGCTGTACGCGAGGCAGCCGAAGAACTTGTCGGGATGGACCTCAAGCACGCCCTCCACCACCGCGTTGGCCCACTCGAAGTATCGATCGGACAGGTGGTCGTAGTTGATGAAGTTCTTCGTGCCCGGATCCCGCGCCGTGCAGTTCTCGCAGTAGCAGTGGCCGCTGGAATCGTTGACGCCCAGGGAGTAAGACTCGACCCCCGGATTGGCATCGAAGTACTTGATGATGTTGGCGATGGCCTCATCGACAATGCCGTCCGCGGTGAAGCACGGTTGCCAGCGGTGCGTGTCGTTTGTGGGCGGAAGGAAGCGCTCTTCGCCCTGGAGCGGGAAGAACTCCGGATGCGAGAGGGTGTAGGTCTCGGGCGGGAAGAGCGCGTTCAGGTTGTGATGGAAGCCGACGCGGCCATGCATCCGGTTCCGCCGCGCCCACGTGGTCTGGGCGCTGCCGCGCAGGCCGCTGAAGAGCCGCGAGAAGAAGGCGGGTTCGACGAGGACGGGGTCCGTGGGAACATCGATCGAGTTCTGCTCCGGCACGTCGGTCCCATCCGGCCCAGGCAGGAGCCAACGGACGCCGACGTAGCGCTCGAGGAACTCGTAGACGCCAAACTCCGTGCCCCAGTCACTCGGTCCAAGGATGACGATGGCGGAATCGCCGGGGAACTCAATACGAAAGCCGTCGGCGTCCATGTCGGTGTCGATGGCGAGACCGTCGACCGTCTCGCTTCGACCGACGTGTATCGCCACAAGGTCCTCGGGCGCTTCCTCCACGATCTCCAGCCGGGCGCCAGTCGATTCCTCGATGAGGGTCTGCATCTCAACGCAGGCAGCGCGTAGCGACGCGGCTGCGTCCGCCTTAAGGACGATGGCGGCGCGGGCCTCGCCGTCCTCGACGATGGGGACGGCTAGTGCCAGCGACGGCATCAGGGCGATGGCTACGACGGCAGGAATCCACTGTCTCATCGGGCGGCCTCCAGGCGTGTCGGTATGAGGTAACAACGTTTCGACCGAGCAAACGGGCTTACCTGCGCGTCACTCGCGCTTCGGCCAGGCGGGCGAACAGCTCATCGGCGGACAGGTTGTCCGCCTCGATGTAGATGGGATCTCCCGAGAGCGCGAGGTCGGAGCCAGCGACGGCGTTGCCCATCATGTTGGTAACATCGAGACCCCGGCGCTTGAGCGAGAGCGACATATCAGCGGGCTCCTCGCCCCAGTACCACGCCACGGCAACGGAACGTTCGCCGGATGAGAAGACGTAGCAGTGGGTCTCCGCGCCGAGGCCAACCTCGCGGCCCAGTGGCTCGAGGCCATCCAGGGCGCGAGACAACGCGCTATAGGCGACGAGGGCTGGACGAGGCGCGCCGTCAAACTCGACTGCGTACATGCCCTCGGGGCGGATGATCCACCGGGCGTCCGCCCCGCGTTCGGAATACAGCTCGTAGAACCAGAAGACCTTGCGGATGCCGCTGCCAAGCTCGATGACGTGCGACCGCACCATGTCCCGCGCCTGCCGCTGGACGCTCGGGACGCGATGCCATGGCTCGTGGGATTTGGGCACGATCTCTTTCGAATACCAGGGCGGGACATAGGTGCCTTCTTCGGTATTCCAGATCTCAAGATCGGGCTTGCCATGCTCGGCGAAAATGCGACGGAGGTACTCAACAACGGAGTCAGCGCCCTTCTTCTGGTACTTGATCTCGGGCGGCCCGGCGTCGGCGACACCATAGAAATGCCCGCAGAAGATATCGATGTACTGGAGCCCCCCGAGCGCCGCGAGGGCCTCGAGGAACTCGTTGTCGGCCCAGGCCGTGTCGCCGGCGACGATGAGGCAGTCGGGGTCAGCGCGCTTCGCGGCCTCGTGGGCGGTCTTCAGGATCGGCAGGAAATCCTCGGCGTTCATCCACGCTGTGGGCTCGTTCATGACTTCCCAATGGGTGAACCGATCCTTGTACCGCGAGACCGTCTCGAAGACGTAGCGCTCCCACGCGTCGAGCCGCGGCATCTTGGCGGTCTCAGACTGGCCCTTGCTCCAGCCGCCATGGGTGGGCGTGTCGGAGTTGGCCCAAGCGGGCACGGCGGCGAGCACGGGCAGCGCGCTGATACCAAGCTCATCGAGGCTCCGCAGGAAGAACTGGTCCTCTTCCCTCTCTTCCGGCCACGAGAACGGGCCATCCTCCGGCTGAACGGCGGGCCAGGCCAGGAGATAGGTGCGTAGCCATCGGACGCCGAGATGCTCGAGAGCAGAATGCGCGAAACCGTGCAGGCCGAAGTGGGAGTCGGCGACAGGCTCGCGCGGAGTGCCGTCGATGACGCCGAAGATGAGTTCCTCGGCATCGAACACCTCGCCTGATCCGCCAATCACCTCCACAGTCGCCCTGTACGAGCCGAGCGGCACCTTCCCAAGCCGGATCTCCGGCCTCGCAGGCGGGCGCTCACCGGAGTAGGGCGTGTTTCCGAAGTAGTCCTCGACGGAGTAGCGGATGGTCAGGTCGCCGGGGTCGGTCTCGCTGAAGACCGATGGTCGGATGCGGACATCTTCGCCACCGAAGTACAGGTTCTCATTCTTCGTAGGATGGTTGCAGCTCAGGCCCAGGTCAACCGGCCGACCAGGCGCGTAGTCGGTCAGGTCGCCCTCTTCGAGTTGAACGCCGTCAATCCACGCGACACCGTCCTCCGGGAAAGGGATCAGCACCCAGGCGTAGCTGCCCTCCGTCTCGCCCATCGTAATCCGATTGCTATAGCGCTTCCACTCAGTGGTCAGCCTGAAGTTCGACCAGCCCCAGTCCTGCCACTTGTCACCAACGCTCACTGTGAGCGGCAGGCCATCGCGCTCGCCCTTGGCGTAGAGCGACACCGTGTACGTCTTCCCTTGTTCGAGCTTGATCCAGCGAAACGTGCACCACGGGGAGAAGCCCTCGCGCCCGAAGGGCGGGACGAAGCGGAGCTTGAGGCTGTGATCGCCGTGCGCGGCGGTCGTGGGGTCGATCTCTCCCCGGCGCGGATCGCCCGCGAGCCCGTGCTTGATCCACGTGTACGCCAGGAACGAGCTGAAGCCATCGTATCCCGTCTCGAAGCTGCTGCCGTCGAGGATGAGGTTGGGGCCGCCCGAGGCCGGGCCGGTGAGGCAGAGCGCAAGCAAGGCGATGGGCATTGAGCGTTCTCCTCAGTTGGGCTTACTCCTCGGCAATCAGCGCGCGTCGACCGATTACCCTCTGACTCGGCACGGTGCTATTCGAAACGAAGCGTGCCGAAGACGGTTCCCAGATCCCGCGGCAGGTGGAAGGGCGCGTCGCCCGCCGACCATGGGACAGCGGTGAGTTTTTCGCGGCCCTGTCGGAGATGGATGACGACGTTCACGCGCCAGACGTCGCCAGGCTGCGGCGTCGCCCCAAGGGTCTTCAGCGGGATGGTGGCGTCGATGCGGAAACCGTCATCCAGTAAATGCGTGTCCGCGGTCCACTCCCCGTCCCATTTGAGGTTACGGACGAAGTGGCCGGCGAACGAATCGTACTTGGTGTGAGACTCCGACACGCCGCCGCCAGGAGTCGCGGCGAAGGCCACGTACGATCTCTCAGCCCCAGCCGTGTCGATGAGGAAATGCGCGCCATCGCCGGCGTAGACATCCCACGAATCATGGGCGCCCGGAGTGCGAGGGATGGCGGAGACGTCGATGCCCGTGACCTCACACGCCAGGTGGAGGCTTTCGGCGTCACGGCTGGCGCCGATGCGCGCAACACCAGAATCGAATGCCACGCGAGATGTCAGCGACGGTTTCTCGGCAACGGGGCAGCGCAGTTCAGGCACGGCGCGAAGCGGCAGCTCGTGGCGCAGCACGACGAGGTCGCCGCTCAGCAACTCGACGCGGGCGCGAGGACTGGCGTCGTGGGTCGTCGCCGAGCCCGCCGCGCGGAATTGAGTGACGACTTCAGCGCCCGGCGCGATGTCGACGGCGGAGGCGTTGGGAGATACATCCAGGCCGTCTGCCCGCGCCCAGGTCACCCGCGCGGTAATAGGATGATCGAACGCGTTGCGAACCGGAACGGACACCTCGCCGTCAACCTGCCCGTCGGTGTCGGCGACAACCGTAAGGGGCTTCAGGACAGAACGCTGTTCGTTGGCCTGGACCAGATCCGGGTGCCAAGTGGTGAACTCAACCGCCGGCCCACCCCGCAGGCCGTAGATGGCGCTGACTTTGCTCCTCAAATCGCGCTCCGTGGCGTAACCGGCCCGGCCGAGGGCGGTCTTCGGCTCATGGTTGAACATGAACACCCCGGGCGCCCCGCCGTCAAGCGCCCCATCGATCCCGCGCTCCAGATCGGCCATGCTGAGTCCGCCCTTGACCCATTCGTGCTCGACGAAACTGACGTCTTGCACCTTGCGCGGCCAAACCTCCGTGCGCGTCCCCTTGGCCATGTCGACGTAGTCCATCATGTTTGGGCCCTCGGGCATGATGATGTCGAAGATGTCCTCGTCGATCCACGTCCGCGGATCGAGCCCCTGGTCCTGCATTATTCCGGTGCCCCAGTGCTTCAGGTGCCAGCTTTCGTCGCCGAAACTCGCGCACAGCGCGACGTAACAGTCGCTGTCCTCCTTGACCTCATCAACCGCCGCGCGCAGGTCGCGGACGAACTGGTTCATGTGCTCGGCCTTGTTCGGCTCGTCGGTATTGAAGAAGTGCCCGTAGCGAGTGAAATCGATGATGAAGCCATCGATGTCGTGGTTCTCCACGATCCACGTGATCTTCTCGACCTGATAGGCGCGGACTTCGGGGAGAGCGTAGTCCCAGTTGCCCGGGCCACGTTTGATCATCCACTCGGGATGGGCGCGCATGGTGGCATCGCGTGAGAACGACCGCTCCGCCATGAGCGATACGAAGAGCCTCAGCCCCAGCTCGTGGGCCCGATCCGTGAGAACGTCCACGATGTTCGTGTCGCTCTCGGCGCACCACCGGAAGAACTCGTTCGCACGATAGTCTCCGTGCCGCGTGTGACCGGTCATCTGGTACAGCTCAGTGTAGGGCGTCGGGATCGTGATCCCGCCGAGGCCGCCCAGCTCCACGTTGAGGAAGTCAGCCGAGGCATCGCGCAGAGGCTCGAGCAACCTCGCGATGCAGGCCTCGTCATGGACGCCCCACTTCCAGAAGTAGCTGAAGCCATCGTTGTCATAGCCCAAGACTCTCACGTCCTGGCTGTCTCGCTCTTCCTTGACCCGGCGGGCCTGGCGCTGCGAGAGTTTGACCAGTCGGACGCCCGCGAGCGACGCGACAGCGGCGCGAGTTTCGCTATCGTACGTGCCATAGGGTTGCTGGAAGACGAGGCTCTGGCCGGTGAGGTCGGCGGCCCGGTAGCGAATCTCGACCAGGCGCCCCTCAGCCCCGGACGCCTGGCTCGGATCGCAGTGGAGGAAGTAGGGCTCGTCAGACAATCGAACGTCGATGCCGCCCAGCGTGGGGTGCGCGTAGGTGAGCACCCAGATCTCGTACCAACCACGCAGATCGAGGGGCAACTCGAGCGCCGAAGCGAGGGTGGATTCGGGGTCCGCGACGTCTTGCGTCTCCACCGACACGAGTGCGGCGTCATCACCTGCGTCCGTGTGGTAGCTGCGCAGCCACCACTTGCCTTTTTCGCCCGTCGTCGAGATCGCTTCACTCGGAGCCAAGAACGACATGTCGGTGATGAGGATCTCGTCGCCGGTCTTCAGGCCGTCTGGCCTGCGAATCGCGTTGGCAAACTGGCGACCACGGATGCGCGTCGCCGCGTAGACCGTTTCTTCGCCGAGGGAGGCGCTGACGACCGCGCTGCCCTTCTCCAGCCTGGTCACATTGCGGCGGGCGAGCGTGACGGACGCCTCGCCGCCATTCATCTCCGCCGAGCCACTCCAGAGCGTATCGCCCGAGTAGTTGAGAATCGCGAAGCCGACGGTTCCGGTCGCGTCTGGTCCGGCCGCGAGGCGCAGCTCCGTATCTTGGCCGACGGGGATCTCATCCGGGACGCGTAGTTCGAGCGCGCCGTCGGCATTGGCCGCCATGCCCGAGACCAGCGCGCCGACTACGGAGAGGCCGATGTGCGTGCGTGTGGGTGCCATGCCTGAGCATTCCCGAGCCAACGGGCCGAGCCCTGCGCGCAGGGCTCGAACTACTCCTGCGGTCCGGGATGCACCACCTTATACTCGCGACCATTCGTGCGCGGATCTGAGTTATCGGAGGCGGAGAAGTAGAGCCCCCGCGCGCCCCAATGGCTGTATCGACCCTCGCCCTCGGCGCGGATGTCCTTGTGGGCGGAGTGAGCGGGGCCGAGCGGCTCGCCGTCCTCGTAGAGCACCAGGTGGGAGAACCCGCCCGCGACGTCGCTCGGCGAGCCATTGTCCAGACCAGCCTTATAGGCGAAGCCAATCTCGGAACTCATGGACTTCGGATCGATGACCTCCTCGAAGGCCTCGACGGCACGATTATGGCGCTCGACCGCCCAGACAGCCGCCTCATCCATCCCGGCGGCCTGGAACGCGGCGATGGCATACGGGAAGCTGTAGAACTGGTGGATGTTCATCGAGTAGATGTTGTTCAGGTTATACTGGCGAGCCGTCGCGACCATCTCCTCGTAATCCAAACCGCGTAGATGCGCGAGGTAGTCGGCCGGGACCTCGAAGTTGCGCGTGAAATTCATCGCGCGCTGGGCGAGCGCAGCGGTCATGTCCGCGTATCGCTTGTCCCCCGTCTCGCGGAACGCGAGCGATGACAGAATCAGCGGCAGATATCCCGCCTCATCCCACGCGCTCATGAACGCCGGTTCGCGGAAGTCCATGCTGGCGAGAATGGCATCACGCAAGGGCACGGCCTCGGCCGGAGGAACGGACGTGAGGTAGTACAGCAGGCTGACGCTCGTGTTGGAGACGAAGCGGAAGTGCTGCTTGGTGACAAAGCGCCAGTCGGCGCCCTCGGCCACGTTCAGCTCCGCGGCCATGATCTCGTCAGCGCGCTCCTTCCACACGTCATCGCCCGTGATCTCCCAGTAGCGGATCAGCCCGCCGATACGGTCTTCGTTCTCAGTCCGGGCGCCGGATGTGTGGAACTTCGCGTACTCTCCCGCGACCTCAAGCGCGCGCTCATCACCCGTCAGCAGGTAGTAGTCGATCGCGCCGTGAGTGGCCGTTCCGTAACCGCGGACTCCGTTGCCCCAGTGCTGCTGGTCGTGCCGATGGCCGCCACCGACGTAGTTCGGCTCCTCCTCGCAGTAGTGGCAGGTGTCGACATCCATGACGTGGCGCGCCATCGCCTCGGCCGTCCGGAAGGCCTCGTAGTCGCCCGTGCGGACGTACTGCAGGAAGAGCGAGTGGGTGAGCGTGCCGTCGTTGCAGAGCCAACCGACGTACCCGCGACTGCACCACGCCTTCTCCCCCTGGTAGCCATAGTGCGAGGGCGTCTCGTAGCCGTGGAAGAGCGTGTCGCCGTAGTCGATCATGCCATCCCAGTTGAAGGCACGCTGATTCTGGCGGATCCACTCGAGCCCTACATTTTGAACGCCCTCAAGCAGCGGATAGCCCTCGGGATCAGGCAGCGCGAAGGGCCCGAACGCCCCGGAATCGGCATACCACTCCGGAGAGCACTCCAGCAGCAGAGGCTCGTTCATCCCCGCGACGAGTTGCCCACCGACATCCTCACCCGCCGGCCCAAATCGCAGCGTCATTTCATGCGTCAGGCCGAGGCCTTCCCCGCCGTACGGCCACAGGCTCAGGTCATAATGGTAGACGTTCTCGACTTCGTCGTAGCGGCGGCGCAGGTCAAGCACCTGATCGCCGCGCTCGGGCCAGAGGCCGACGGTGATGCCGCCCTCGTCGATCGCAAGCTCCTTCGGGTGCATCTGCCAGAAGTTGCGCATGGCGACGTGCATGGCAGACCCCTCGCCGGACAGGCGTGCCCAGCCCGCGGCCTCTTTGCCGGAAGCGATCTCCTCACCGTCGGCCGCCACTGAGTAGCCGACCGACTTGTCGAGCGTGTATGGGGCGAGGTGGTAGATCTTCTTCGGCCCCGTCTCGTGGAGGGAAACGGACTGGCCCGCGTCAAGCGAGCCCACATGGGGCGTCTCGCCGCCAAGCCCCCAGCTAGTGTCGCCAGCGGTCGCGAGCGGGAAGCGCAGGGACATGGTCCGGATGAAGTCCTGCTTGGGCTTGCCCGCGTAGACGAAGGTGTGGATGATGCGCAGCTCCGGGCGGCCGGCGTA
>CAZKUN010000119.1:0-26590 GCA_964555935.1 uncultured Armatimonadia bacterium
GTACACCCAGATACTAACACTGAACCTGGACTCGCTTTAGGGGGTAAGGCCAGGCCAGATCCCGCCGCAGCTCGCGGCGCTGAACATGTCGAACGTGGGCCTGCAGGAGTCGGCCGTCGAGGCCGTGCTCGAACGTGATTTGCGGAAGGCTTACTACGCGGTAGCGCTGGATCCGCATACATCGAGCCGGCTGACGCTGCCGGAGATCAAGTCGATGTTCGACGAGATGGTGGACGCGCAGAAGGACAGCTTGGCGGCGTACTTGGGCTAGGTAGCGTGGACCGGAGAATCACACGGGGCGCAGCTCCTGATGAGCTGCGCCCTGATTCTACGTATTGGTGCTCGTGCGTGGCCTGCGGGCCAAGTTACTTGCCGCCACCGGCCTGCATGTCTCTTGGTGGCATCTGCCCGGGAGAAAATCAGTTTCCCGGGGAAGGTGGATGAGGGTGCACGGCGAATCTCACAGAATGTGGATTGATGGCCCCATATTCATGCCCGACGAGAAGCACCCTTGACAAGACGTGTAGCAGAGGGCCCACGCGCGGGTCCTCAATCCCGAGACGGAGGTACGCGAAATGCGTAGAGGCTTCACTCTCATAGAATTGCTCGTCGTCATTGCTATCATTGCGATTTTGGCCGCGATCCTGTTCCCGGTATTTGCCAGGGCCCGTGAGAAGGCTCGCCAGACAAGTTGTCTCTCGAACGAGAAGCAGATAGGTCTGGGGGCCCTGATGTACGTTCAGGACTATGACGAACGGTCCCAGGTACACCGCTGTCGTGGCATGGCGGGTAATCCTCCGGCAAACTCGCCATGCTACTTCGAGGCGATCGAGCCGTATACCAAGAACGCCCAAATCTTCGTCTGCCCCAGCTATACGGCAAACCGCAGTTGTGGGGCCCATTCCCCGAAGGGTTATGCGTTCAGCATCCGCACGCCTAACCGCACGCTTGCTGCCATTCGGCAGCCCGCCAGCACCGTCATGTTAGGCGAGTCGGTCTGCGGCATTGGTTATTGCACCTCTCAGCGTGTCTGCGCCTGCCCCACGAACGGCCGGCTGCGCCCCGATGCCCACAACGAGGGCCTGAACATCACGTATTGGGATGGCCACTCCAAATGGCACCGGTTCGAGGACATCCACGAGAATACGGCCAACCCAGGGCCGTGGTACCCATAGTGATGACGCCGATCACTCGTCCGGAACGGCACTAGCCCATCGAAGGGAGCGCGCCGGCGCGTGGATGACGTGTCGAGGCGCTTCGCGGTAATCTGAGAGGGGCGGTCACCGTGTCGCCATGGGCATATTCGATGTGCCCGATGTAGGAATCGGTGACTGTCCCTGTTTCTCTACAAAGAGGGGATTTCTGATGACCGTCAACAAGCCGGCAGCCGTTGCTATGATTGTGGTCGTGCTGCTCGTCGTGGCCTTCATCGGCTTCAAGGTGCTCGGAGGCGGGTCGGGGAGCGATGTCAAGGAGCAGAAGGAGAAGATGTCGGATAAAGAGCTGAAGGTACTGAAGGGCGAGGGCACGACCGGCGGGGGACCCGCTGACGGTGGTACGATGTCGGATGATCAGAAGCAGAAGATGCTGGGCGGCGAGGGCGGCGGCTAGAACCCGACGCCCTGCCATCGCTACACCAGCGCGGCGCCTACTTCACGCTATTCTCGTGTAGCGAACGACGCACAGCTCGAATCCTATATGCGGGCGTCGATGTGGCGTACATGGTCGACAAGGGCCGGACATCGGCGTGTCACGTGGGCCAGATTCCGCCGCAGCTCGCGGCGCTGGATCCGCATACATCGAGCCGGCTGACGCTGCCGGAGATCAAGTCGATGTTCGACGAGATGGTGGACGCGCAGAAGGACAGCTTGGCGGCGTACTTGGGCTAGGCAGCGCGGACCGGAGAATCACACAGGGCGCAGCTCATAATGAGCTGCGCCCTGATTCTACGTATTGGTACCTATGCGACAGGCCTTACCCGCCCGGAGGTGGGCTTGGCGGCTGTCCCTGCGGCATCGCGTTGGTGCCCTCTCCACTAGCGTCCGGGTTCATCTCGGCGCCCGGTGTCTCGGGCCCCATGCCGGGGCGCTCTCCCTCGGGTAGCTCCGGCTCACCGCCACCGGAGTTCTTGCCGACGGTCATCTTGTAGACGGCGAAGATGACAACCAGCACGACGATGATCGCTATGACGATTACGGCTGGGCTGACTTGCTTCTTCACAGTAATCGGCCTCCTACCATGCTACGCGTAACGCTGAATCTCCTGGTGCAACTGCAACGCGACCACTGGCGGCCTCGCTTAGCCGGCCGCTTGCCAGTTGCGCCTTGGCGACGACTGGCCGTGGTTGGCCTCCGTGACCTTCATCCACTTGGCGTGGCCGTCTACGAAGCAGTGGTTCGCGCCCTCGTTGTGGATCGGTGATACGCGGCCGTAGACGGCTCTTATGACGCAGCAGGAGTTGCGCGGCGCGGGCGCCAGGTATCCCGTCGCGCAGCAGTTGGTGCGCATGGCAACGTTGGTGCTGTCGGCTATCATGATGCACTCGGCCGGATACGCAACCTGGGCCAAGTTTTTCCAGTCCAACCCCATGTTGAAGCCGTAGCTGCGGGGGACTGACGGGAGGGTCGGCGAGCCACCCTCGAACGGTCTCCCACCCATCCTGTTGTCGCGACCGAAGCTGGGGCACTTATAGATCTGGTCGTTCTTCACGTACGGCATGACGGCGATTAGCTGGCAGTTTGATCCGTCACGGCCCGCGTCTTGCGGACAGTGAACGTAGAACCTCTCGTCGTAGTCGCCGTTATACATCTTGATGCCAAGTCCGAGCTGCTTGACGTTCGACAGACAACTGGTCTGGCGAGCCTTTTCACGAGCGCGGGCGAAGACGGGGAACAGAATTGCAGCCAATATCGCGATGATAGCTATGACGACGAGCAGCTCAATCAGGGTGAAACCTCTGCGTGTCACCATCGGGACTCTCATTGCTCTGTGGATTGACGGATAACGAAGGGAACACTATTCCCCTTTCCCTGTCTCCTGGGGTTCTCCTTCCCAACTCCCGATTTCCTTCACAGACACTGTCCGCTGCTCCGTTCGTGGAGGGCAGGAGGGGGTGCGGAGCGAACGACGGAGATGCCCGCTGAATGAAGCCGCGGCATCCGAGGAGCATGCACATGACGACCGCACGCGCCGTGCTTACGTCCGCCCTGCTGTTGTTCACGACCGCCCTGATTGCCATCGGATGCCGATCCGTGCCCGGCGCCACCACGGAGATTGTGGCGCCCGAGCCGCGGCGTGTCGCGCAGCCGGCGCCCGAGATCGTGGAAGAGCCCGCCCCCGCGGAGGACGTCGCGCCGGACGCCGACGAGCCTGAGTCTACCGAGGAACCAGCAGAAGCCGAGGAGGCCACCAACTTGCTGATCAAGACGACAAAAGGCGACATCAAGATCGAACTCTACCCCGACGCAGCGCCCAAGACGGTCGCGAGCTTCCTGAAGCTGATCGAAGAGGGCTACTATGACGATATGGTCTGGCACCGCGTCGCGCCGGGCTTCGTGATCCAGACCGGACAGGGAGCGAAGCAACCTGGTGTCGACGACGAGGTCAACGAGCACAAGCACGGCCCGGGCGCAGTGGCCATGGCGAAGCAGGGATCGAGGACGCCGGGCCGGATGAGCCAGCCGGGCAGCGCCACCAGCCAGTGGTATATCTGCATGAAGAGCGCCGAGGAGTCGGCGTACCTGAACGCGGAGTACACCGTGTTCGGCTGGGCGACCGAGGGCATGGATGTCGTCCGTCAGATCACGCAGACTGACAAGGTCGTCACCATCGAGGTCGACGATGACTGACGCCGCTGATCGGACGCTCGCGTGTCGCTGCCGCGAGGTGACCGAGGCCGACGTCATGGTCGCGATTCGCGATGGGGCCCGGTCGCTCCGCGGAGTGAAGATACGAACACGCGCGGGGACCGGGCTCTGCCAGGGCCAGACGTGCGGCGCGATCATCGAACGCGTGCTACGGCGCGAACTGGGGGCAGAGATGCGCCGCGACGAGCGGACCGAACGCGCCCCCGCGCGGGTTCTCACGGTTGAGACGCTCGCGGATCCGCCCCTCGAGACATAAAGGGACCCATGTCCCCCTCGCGGATACCGGACGTGCTCATCGTCGGCGGAGGCCTGATCGGCTGCGCGTCTGCCTACTACCTCGCGAAGCAGGGCCACGCCGTGACGCTGCTCGAGCGCGGCGACATCGCGTCGGGCGCTTCCGGCGCTTGTGACGGCCATGTCTGCTGCCAATCGAAGACGTCCCCCACGCACCTCGCGCTCGCCCGCCGGTCCGCTGATCTCTATGACTCGCTGTCAGACGAACTCGATCGGGAGATTGGCTTCAGGCGCTGCGGGAGCTGGCTGATCGCCGAGACGGATGAGGAACTCGAGGCCCTCACGGCATCCGCGTCCGCCATGTCAGAACTCGGCGTACAAGTGTCCATCCACTCGGGCGAAGAGATCCACGAGACCGAGCCGGCGCTCTCGGCGGAGTTGGCCGGCGGGAGCTACTGCCCGACCGATGGCCAGGTAGATCCATGGCGCGTGGTCCTCGCCTTCGCTGCCTCGGCGAAGCGACTGGGGGCTGACATCCGACTGGGGACGGAGGTCGCGTCGGTCGCGGTCAGCGCCGATGAAGTGACCGGCGTTTGCACGCCTGGGGGCCATCTGCCGGCAGGCAGCGTTCTCCTCGCCGCCGGCGCGTGGACGGCGAGTCTCTGCGAAGACGTGGGCATTGACCTGCCGGTGAGGCCGCGACGCGGCGAGATATTGGTCTCCGAGGCGATGCCGCCACTGCTGACATCGGTCATCCTCCACGCGCCGTATGTCGGCTCCAAGAGCGCGGCGGGCTCCAACCGGGCCGCAACCCTTGTGCTTGAGCAGATCACCGAGGGCAACGTCCTGTTCGGCAGCACGAGGAGCTACTCAAGCTTTGATGCGCGCACCACGCCCGACGGGCTATCGGCGATTGCTGGCGAAGCCCGCCGCCTAGCGCCCGGTCTGGCTGGCTTGAATGTCGTGCGCACATTTGCGGGACTCCGGCCCTCGTCCCCGGACGGGCTCCCCCTGATCGGCCCGCTGCCAGGCGCGCGCGCACTGCTCATCGCAACTGGGCACGAGGGTGACGGCGTGGCGCTCGCGCCTGTCACCGGCGAGACTGTCGCCCTCGGCATTAGCAGTGGCAAGTGGCCCGCTGACCTTCTCCCGAGCCGCGATACGGATGTCGTCTGAGGCTCTCGAGAAGTTTCTCGAAAAAATGTTCGATTCGCTATTGACATCGAACGCGCGTTCGCTTACACTCCGACTCCGAACAAGCGTTCGATGGGGGTCGAACAATGCAAACGCGCAAAGAGAACCGCCGCAAACGACACCACAACTATCGCCGCATCGGTCTGCTCAGTCTCGTCGCCATAGCCGCTCTAGGGCTGCTGATTTCGCCGCTAGGGTTGACGTCAGACAGCGAAAACACCAGCGTCACCAGCGTTTCTGTCGCTCACGGAGACACGCTCTGGAAGCTGGCCCGGACGCATGGGCCAGACAACGCCGATCCACGCCGAACGATCAGTCGCATCACCAGGCTTAACCACCTGGATGACTCGATCATCCGCCCGGGCGACGTGCTGTTGATCCCGACAAGCTAAAGGAGCCTGGCGATGTCTGGAACTCGCGCACAAGACGACTTCGCTTACGCCCTGTGTGACGGGACGCCCTTCGGCGAGACAGGAACCGCCGGTGTGGGAGTCGTGCTCCGCAATGGGCTACACCAGCGGATCATGCGCTCTTCCACGCAGGTGCGGGAGGGCTCGGCTGCGCGAGCGAGGTTGGCAGCGATCGCCGAGGCGCTCCGCATCTGTCGAGAGCGTGGCATCCGGCGGGTAACGGTTTACTGCCACGATCCATCGGTGGTCGAGAAGATCACGCATCGAGAGCACCGCGATCCGGGAACTCTGTCAGGGTGCCTCGAAGTGCGCGCGCTGATGAATACCTTCAAGATGGCGGAAGTGCGCTCGCTGCCGTGGTTAGCCAACCTTGAGGCGGCATGGCTCGCGAAGGATGCAGCTCGCCAGCCGTCGGCTGAGGCGACGCGGCACCTGCAGCCGACTTTGCCGCTGGACGCCGCTTAGTAATGCGTTCCATGACCCGGCGGGGTCATCATGGACAGGCTGTGCTCAGAAGCTGAGATAGGCCCGCTCTCCTCACGGAGACGTAGTGCCTATCGCGCGCCCCCCGTGCCGGCTCCTGAGCACATCCCAATGCGCCCCTAGTTCCGCGCCAGGACTGGGGGCGCCGTCATGTCCGTTGCCGGTGGGCGTCGGGGCATTTGTAGGTCTATGGCGTGCGGCTGCGGAAACACGGATCCAAGGATGCTGTCTGGCTCGGGAAGCCGCAGTCATGGGGAGGAGTACGAACGATGCGAAACAGACAGGCGCTTCGGATCGTGAGGTCATGTATCGCTCTGGGCCTGTCCCTGGTAGCTTGGGGGCCGGCGAGCGCAGATGGTATCGTGCCGAATAGGCTCTTTGCCGAGCATAGCGACCGCGACAAGAACGGGTTCGCGCTTGGGATCGCTCAGATCACCAACTACCTTGGGACCCCTGTCGATTACGACACGATAATGGGCGACTCGGGCATGGCGTTCATCGTGCAGGCCAACCGAACGGGGCCGTACATTGATGGCGCGCTCGATGTGGGATGGTGGCCACTCGACCACTTCGGCACGGGGCTGTACGTGGACTTCGTGGGAGATGCCCTGGGCTGGGAGCTGGCCTACACGACTGGCAAGTGGCAATCCGCCGAGACCGTGTATCGCGAGATATTGGCGCCCATCTTGGCCGAGAGCCTGGCGGCGGGCAGACCCGCACTGTGCCACTCGCAGTATCAGTTCGTGACGGCGGCGCTAGACGACGGGGACCCGCCCCTACTGGGCGGGTGGGCGGTTGAGCACGGTGACACCCTCATCCGGATCGACGCGTACCCGTGGGGGATGTATGCGTTTGGCGAGGCGAGCGAACGACTCCCTCGGGAAGAGGCGGACATTGCCGCCCTGCAACACGCGGTTGATCTGCGCAGTGAGGAGTCCCCGTGTCTCGAGGGCGCGCTTACGGGCATCGAGGCCTTCGCGCTTTGGGCCGAGACGCTCCGAGACGTGGAACACATCGGCCAGGCGCGCTGGCACGGGAATATGGTGCGGCACCTCAAGCTACAGCGCGAGAGCGCGATCGCCTATCTAGAGGGCATGGCAGGGAGGCACGAGGAAGGCGTGGCGGCCCACCTCACGGCCGCCGCCGACTACTACCAGCAGGTCCTCGACGACGTCGAAGCGCTGGATCTGAAGGGATTGGAGTCGACGCCCCCGCCGTGGGAGGATGTCGCTGTGGCCGTGGAGCGAATGGCTCTCCTGGAGGGAGAGGCGATAGGGGAGATCGAGGCGGCGCTCGCCGAACTCGGTCACGAGCCCGGTCAGGAATAAGCGACTGCGATGGGGGACTACGTGTCCTTCGGCCGCATGCGCCGAGCGTCCCAATCGATTCGCCGACCTGTGGCGTGCGAACGCACGGCAATGTGAGCGGTCGCAGCGGCATAGGCGCCGTCGCGCTCGGTGCAATTGGGGGCCCTCCGCGATTTGCAGCAGTCAAAGAAGTTGCGCAGGTGATCGGCCGTGTGATTCGACCGGCTCGTGACGCGGACTTCGTCCACTGTTGCCACCGACCTCACGCGAGCCGGCTCCGCATAGACCCTCAGTTCTCGATCATTCATCTCAAGCGTACCATCAGTGCCGAGATACTGCTCCTTGTACCCGTAGTGCTCGTTGCTGAACGTAGAACTGTAGTTGACGACGAAGCCCTCGGGCGCTGCCGGCGCCGCGCCGCGCGGATACTCGATGATCGCGTTCCACGTGTCCGGCGTCTCGCGATCATGGTTTGCCCAGCGCAGCACGCGCCCCGATCCGTAGACCGACGCGGGCCAACTGCTCCCCATGACCATGTTGATCGCGTCGACCTGATGCACCATCAAGTCGCTCGCAATCCCTCCGGAGTAGTCCCAGTAGCAGCGCCACTGGAAGTACCGGTCTGCGTCGAAGGGGCGCTTAGGCGCGTAAACTAGCCACTCTGGCCAGTTGCACGTGTCCGGGCCGGCATCGCCGGGGACGCGGCAGCGCCATTGAGGGCGCTGCGCATCGGAATTGCGGTTCCACCAAGCGCGGACCTCGGTCACCTGGCCGATCTTTCCCGACTGCACGATTTCCCTCGCCACGGGGTAGATGTCGCTGCTGCGTCGCTGCGTCCCGACCTGGATGACCCGACCGGCGTCCTCGTTGGCCCGCCACACGGCCGTGGCTTCCTTCCATGAGCGAACCATGGGCTTCTCGCAGTAAACGTCTCGCCCGGAACAGACCGCGTCGATGATGATCCGCGCGTGGGAGTGCTCGGGTGTTGCGATGATGACGGCTTGAACGTCGCGGTCGTCCAGCAACTCGCGGTGTGACCGGTAGCTCTTGCAGCGAGGGTTGCGTTCATCCCGGATCTTGCGAATGGCGCGGTCCAGCCAGCCCGAGTAGGTGTCGGCGACGGCGACGACCTGCACGTCGGCGAGATGGATGGAGTTTCGCAGCAAGTGCATGCCACGCGTCCCGGCGCCGACGACGCCAACCTGGACGCGGCCATTTGCGCCCAGGGCCGTGGTCCCGGAGGCCATCACTGCGGCGCCGGCCGCGGCGACGGCCGAGGTCTTCACAAACTCGCGGCGGTCGAGCCTGGCGTCATCTGCCATAGGAGTCCTCCGGCCCGCGCTAAGCGTCGCGGTAGTCCGGCTGAAGGTAGGCGAATCGCCTGTCGCTCGAGTGCAAGCCCGCGACAAGCTCTTCCTTCTCCGCATCCCTCATCGGCACGAAGCCCTGGGCCATCGTGAGGTTCGACTTGAGATTCGCCAACGAGCCAGGGCCGACAATGGTCGTCGTCACGCCCGGCACGCTCATCGCGTACTTGATGAGCGTCTGCGCGTCCGACTTGCCTGGGCCCTCACCGATGAGGTAGCCCTGCGCGGTGGATTTCATGGAGATAACGGTGATGCCCTTCTCGATGCACTTCGGCAGCAGCAACGTCTCGAAGTGTCCGTCCGACTTCCCCGGCTCATCCTCGAAGCTGCGCCGGTCGCGCTCATCAACGGCGGCGTTGACGGGGTAGAGCGCCGTATCGAGGCCTTCGAACATATCGACGGCTACCGTCATGTGAGGCGCAGTCGCGTGGCCGGTGATGCCGATGAACTTCGCCAGCCCCTGGTCCTTCATCTCGCGGAACGCCTGGAATGCGCCCGTCGGGGAGTTGATGGCCTCAAGACCGTCCTTCGGCGCCATGGCGTGGAGCTGCAGGACGTCCACGTACTGCATGTTCAGGCGCTTGAGACTCAGCTCGAACTGGGCCAGCGCGCCGTCGCGGTCGCGGGCTTGGATCTTGGTCGCGACGAGGACGCGCTCGCGGTGATCGTTCAGCGCCATGCCGTAGAGCGTCTCGCTCTGAATGGGTTGGTCGCCGCCGCGGCGGTAGCTGTGCGAGGTGTCGAAGTAGGTAACGCCGCCCTCAACAGCCGCGCGCAACAGTTCGACCCCCTTCTCAACGGCTTGATCGTGGTCGGCGGGGAGGGCTTTGAAGAACTGACTGCTGCCCCCCTCGCCCATGACCGACGCAGGCTTGTCGCTCGTGGCGAACTTGCGCGTCGGGATGAGTGGCTGGTCGTCCTGGCTCCGGGCGGCGGAAAGCCCTGCCGCAGCGCCGACGGCGGCCCCAGCGGTCGTCTTGATGAACTTGCGTCTATCTATGGCTGACATGGTGACTCCTATTCGCGTGCTGCATGCATCTGACAGGAACGCTCGGCGCCAGGTTCGGGTTCTCAACGCCGCCGCCCTCCTGCATTGGAGGTGGGGCGGCGCGGGAACCGAACTGGTAAGACGACCGTCTGGCAATGTGGCTGCATTCGCCGCACGACCGGAGGCATGACATGCACGTGCTGTTGCTTATACTCGCCACGACAGGCGCGGGGCTTGCCCAACCAGGCTTGCTCGACGATCTGGGCCCGCTGCTGAGGGTCCCATCGGCGGAGACCGGGCTGTTCTTTCACGACCAGCCCATCATCTCCGAGGGCAAGATCTTGGCCCCGCAGGCGGCCATCGATCGCTGGCTGAACGTGAGCGCTCAGAAGCTGGGCGGGAATGAGTTGACCTACTCGTACACCGGCGGGACGGCAACGCCGATCGAGATCCACATGTGGGTCGACGAGAAACGGGCGCGGATTGCGCGGGCTGAGGTGCCTCTGGAGATCGCCCCCAGGATTATCGAGGGGAAACTCTACCTGCCGCTGAAGTTCATGGCCGACGCGGTGGGCGTGTGGGTCGAGCACCACGGTCGGCAGATCCACCTGCGCAAGCCTGACCTCGACTGGGCCTGCTGGCTCGCGATTCCGCCTCACCCCAAGAGTCTTGAGGGCAAGATGACCGCCCTCGCCGTCGCCCGGCGTCCTGAGAAACCCAAGCGCGTCGAGAGCGTGGCGCTTTCGACGGACACGATGTCGGGGCAGGTTCTCATTGCGGAGCCGTCGGCTGACGGCAAGTCGGCCGTCCGCTATGTCGCCACCTACCAACGAGATCGGACGGGCTGGCACTTCGTCGCTCAGACGGCTCCGCCCGAGCCAGAGCCCCAGGGGGACTAATCTCCGCCATGGGATGTTGTGCAGAACAGGACGCGGAATCGTCGCTCTGAAGGTCTCCGTTGACAGGGCGGCCCGCGCGTCCGTATAATTCGATACGAAAGCCCCGGATGCGTTTGGCCTCCGGAGCCAATTCAGGAGGTACCATCATGTCTGAAGAGACCACTGCCGCTCCCGACAAGACCCTCGAAGAGCGCGTTGTTGAGGTCATCGACCGAGTACGTCCGTACCTGCAGCGCGATGGCGGCGACATCGACTTTCTCAGCATTACCGAAGAGAACGTCGTCCGCGTCAAGCTGCAGGGCGCGTGCGCCGGGTGTCCGATGTCGCAGATCACGCTGTCTCGCGGTGTCGAGGCCGCGCTGAAAGAGGAGATCCCTGAGATCGACTCGGTTGAAAACTGCCCGGATGCCTGAACGAACTGAACCGCGACTACACGCGCGTCAACGCGCTACCCGAAGGAGCAACCGCCCATGAAGATCTGGATTGATACGGGCAACCTGGATGAGATTCGCGAGGCTCAAGCGACGGGCGTGGTCGACGGCGTCACCACGAATCCGAGCTTGATCGCGAAAGAGGGACACGCCGATTTCAAGGGTACCATTCAGGAGATCTGCAAAATCGTCGCGCCTGGCCCGGTCAGCGCCGAGACCATCACGACAACCGCCGAGGAGCTGATCCCGGAGGCTCGCGACATCGCTACATGGGCGCCGAACGTTGTCGTGAAGATCCCTCTGATCCCCGAGGGCCTGAAGGCCGTCAAGGTCGTCAGCGAAGAGGGCATCAAGACCAACGTCACGCTCTGCTTCACCGCGTCTCAAGCCCTACTCGCCGCGAAGGCGGGCGCGACGTACGTGTCTCCCTTCGTAGGCCGGCTTGACGACCGCGGCCAAGACGGGATCCAGCTCATCGAAGACATCATGGCCATCTACGAGAACTACGGCTACGCGACCGAGATCATCACGGCCAGCGTCCGCAGCCCGCTGCACGTGGAGCGCGCGGCGCTCGCCGGCGCGCACATCGCGACGATACCGATGAAGGCCATCAAGCAGATGATGGCTCACCCGCTCACGGATATGGGTCTCGAGGCCTTCCTCGCAGACTGGGCGAAGCTGCAAGAGGAACTGGCGAAGTAGCAGGGCTCAGCGGCTGAGGGTCGAATTCCCCGACATGCCGCACTCGATACACCGCCAACTTGCCGAGCGTTATGCGGGCGACCCGGGCCTCGTTGAGGTTAAGGTCGCCCGTTATGTTGTCGATGCGGTTAGCGACGGCGGCGAGTTCATCGAGATCCAGACCCACGGCTTCCACAAGCTGAAGTCGAAGCTCGAGCGCCTCCTCGAGATGGGCCGCGTCGTGCTCGTATTCCCCACCGCCTACGAACGCCAGATCGTGAAGCTCGAAGACGACTCCGACGAGATCCGCAGTCAGCGCCGCAGCCCCAAACGCGGCTCGCGCGCGGACATCATCCGCGAACTGCGGGGCATCGCGCACATCATGGAGCGCGAGGATTTCTCGGTCCACATTGTCGTGACCCGCGAGCGAGAACTGCGCCGCGACTGCGTGGGCGGGAGGCACTGGCGGCGGAAGTATGAGGTCATCGATCGTTGCCTGGAATCGGTGGTCCGCACGGAACGGTATGAAACCCCCCAGGACTATCGCCGGTTCATCCCCAATGACCTGAAGCGCCCCTTCACCAACAAGTCGCTCGCTCGTCGGCTCAAGACCCGCCCCGGCAACGCGCAGATTCTCACCAGCCTGCTGCGGAAGATGGGGGTCATCGAATCGATCGGGCGCACGAAAGAGGGACTGCAGTACGTCACTTGCGATACCACAACACCGGACGAGGAGACCTAGCAGATGCCAGGCACGAACCGTCGGATTATCGGATGCAACGTCATCGACCCGCTGCTCGCGGTGAAGGGTGGCCTGGAGTACAACATCGAGATCACGGAGCGCTCGCTCGAGTTCCTGAAAGAGATTGGCCACGACGCCACCGAGTTCTCGCACGGATGCCACTGGACGCCCGACGAGTGCGAGCAAGTCCGCGCGACTGCCGAGCGCGTCGGCATCGAGCCGTGGTCGCTGCATACTTGGGCGGCCGGAGACGTGATGACCGATGAGGGCGCGGCGGAAGTAACCGAAGGCCTGACGATCGCCTTCCGCAACGCGCTGGCATTGGCCACGGGTAGGATCATCTACCATCCCAGCGGCAACAAACTGGACGCGCCCGATGATCAGGCAAGGCTGGAGCGCGAGGCGGAGCTGATCGCCGGCGTCTGGCAGCCGGGCGTGCGGATTGCCCTGGAGAACATGCAGACGCTCGGTTCGATGGAATACTTGATCGGCGTGGTGGACGCGCTCGGCGAGGAGCGGGCGGGGGTCTGTGTCGACACGGGCCACGCGGCGCTCGGGGATTTGGGAGCGGGCCGGGCCATCCGGATGGCGGGCGACCGGCTGATCACGACTCACATCCAGGATAACTTGGGCGAGCGCGACGACCACATGCCGCCGTGGGACGGAACGATCGACTGGGACGACGTGATCGCCGCGCTGGCGGAGGTTCGTTACCCAGGTTGCGTCCAGCTTGAACTCACGGATCAACCGTCCGATCCGGCGCGGCGACCTGTCATCAAGGAAGAGCTGAAACGCGGGCAGGCCGCCGCGAAGCGAATCGCCGACGCCCTGCCGTGGCCCGTCTAGCTCCAGAAGCTCCACGTAGATCGTTGCAGGACGATCCCGATGAGGCTCCAGATGGCTGAGATGGAGAACTCACCGAGAACCAGGCCGATGAAGAACGGACGGGAGCGGTGATAGGCATTGCCGCTCCCGTAGCGCGTCAGCGTTGTCTTGATGAGCCACGCCACGAACAGCCCGACCCAAACGTGGCGCATCATCCATCCGCCCTGCAGCGCAAAGCCGGCCGGGTAGAGCGGCCACCAAGCGTAGGTTGTCTTCCCCCAGTTCATCAGTACCGTGAACCCCGCTCCCGCCAGCACGAACCAGAGCGATCGGATATCGCCCGCGTCCGGCGCGGCGCGCCAGCTCTGCAAGTGGCGAAACGCCAAGTCGCCGAAAGCCCGAAACTCACCACGAACCTTCGCCGTGCCGATACCGATGGAGTAGCCCTGATGCAGGATGAACCAGTAGGTCGCCACCACTCCAATCCCTGCCGCCACGAGCGTCCCCAGCATCGCCTGTCGCCGCGATGAACCTGTCTCCTCCGCCGTCCGCAGGGCCTCGAGCTGCGCAGGCATCGGGTGCGTCCGGTAACCGCGCGTGAACGGGAGCATCAGAGCGCTCATGGCCAGGTCTCGCCGGTTCATCACGCGCGCGCCCGCCAACCCCGCGAGGATCTCGCCGGGACTGGCATATGGAAGGTCGTGTGCGGGCGGCCCCAGTTCCGCGCGTATCCGCGTGAGCGTGAGCGACGTTGCCGCGTAGACCACGAGGAAGTAGAATGCATAGAGCGGGGACATCCCCGCCGACAGGCAGAAGAGCATCACCAGCGCAAAGCCGATCGCCAGGCCCACGGCGGCGGCTCGGTATGATATCGGCTCGCTGGAATCGTCAAGCTCGCTCTCGCGCCGGAGAATCACCCGCCAAACCTGCGAGAAGTAGCGTCGGGCGTTCACGATACTCAGCACGGCGATGACGGCATACGCGCCGAATGTCTGCTGGGGGAGGTACGGCATCCTGCGATCCTGAGCCAGGCCGACTACCGCGCAGAGCAGCACTTGCAGCCGGGTGAGGATGAAGAAGAACCAGCATGAGAACAGCACCGGCAGCGGGAGCATATAACCCAACCCCACAACGAACGGCGGCGCGCCCAGCTCTAGCGACCCAATGGCCCGCCACGGCATTCCGGTGAAGTACTGTTTCGGGTGATACGATCGGATGTCGAGGAACGGGACGGACGGCCAGTAGTGGTTCAGTCCGCCGAGCAGATCGATCAGGAATGCGGCCCCGAATCCGGCCCACATCAGCCGGTTGGAGAAGAGGGCTTTCGGGGCAACGCTCATCTCAACGGGCATGGTGGTGAGTGGGAAACTCAGCTTCTCGTCCACCACCCAGCGCCGGCGAATCAGCACGTTCGCGCATGTCATCATCAACACCAGCGCCGCGACGAGCGCCGACCACCAGGCGAGCGGTCCGAGCCATGGACGAACATGCGCGGCATCGTAGAGACTGGCGCCGCCCTCGTAGAAGTCTGAGAGCACGGTGGGGTCGCTCACGGTGAGGTGTTCGGGCAGATCGCTCAGAAAGAGGTCTTGCCAGTGGTTCTCCGGTGATGCGTACCAGTACGAGTGGGTCAGCGTGCTAGGCAGGACCTGCAGGAAGTCCAGCCCCGCCACCGAACAGGCCATGAACATCATGCCGTAGACGAGGAGCAGCTCGGCGGCTGACATCGCCAGTCGCGGCGCCATCCGGCGGAGCAAGAGGTTCGCGCCGATCAGCACCAGGAAGGCGAAGACTCCCGTGTAGACCAGCGACATCTTGGTGATGACGCCGATGTGGATAATCGCGTCGATCTGCAGCAACCACACCACGTTGATCGCCGCAAAGAGCGCGCCGAACACGATGGCGCCCGGACGTATCCGCCGCTCGTGGTCAGGCCCGCCTGCCGCCGATGCCAATGTCGGTGAGGCCTCCAATAACGTGTCGCTTGCAGACTCCTTCGACCCGCGCGCCGAAGCGCCCTCGTCGACCTCGGAGAGAGACCCATGCTTGCCATGATTGCAGTGACGCTCGCCGCCCCGGTCAACGCTGGCCCGAATCTGCTGCCGAATTCGTCTTTCGAGGAGGGCGAGGCGGGGTGGGTGCTGTGGCACGAGAAGCCGGGCGTCACGTCGGGCGGAGTGGAAAGCGAGGCCGCGTTTCTCGGTGATCGCGCGTTCCGCGTCTCAAGCCCGGGCGACGCGTGGGCGAACCTGCACTCTGATCCGTTTCCCTGCCAGCCGGGGGCACAGTACACGCTCTCGGTCTACGCGCACATCACCGACGGTCAGGAAGTCGCCATCGCGCTCTGGGGGCTCGATGAGGCGGGCGAACTCGTCGCGCATGGCATTGCGGGCAATTCCGTCCTGCCCGACCACTGCCCGACGTGGGGGCATTACCGAAAGACGGCATTCGCGCCCGAGAACTGCACGCAACTGAAGGCGCACCTGCTCTCGCGCGGCGGCGAGGTCATCTGGGATGCGGTGAAGATCGAGGCCAGCCGCGAGGCCACCGCGTATAGCGATGGGCCCGCGCTCGTGGGCGATGGGCCGCGCAACTTGCTATGGAATCCCGGCTTTGGCTTGGGCACGGAAGGTTGGGTGCTGTGGCATCAGGACGCCGGGCAGTCGGACGGCGGAGTTGAGGACGGCGTTTACGCCGTCCGCAATCATGGCACGGGCGGCGCGAACCTGTACTCGGACGACGTCCCGTGCGAGCCGGGCGAAACATACACGCTGAGCGTCTGGGCGAAGACCCAGGGCGCGCGCAACGTTCAGATCGCCGGCTGGGCGCGCGACGCGGCGGGCGAGACGCTGGATTACTCGATCGACGAGGGCACGTCGGTGGCGGACGATGTTGTGGAATACACCCGTTTCACCTCGACCTTCCGCGCGCCCGCAGGGGCCGCGGCGTTGCGGGCGCACTTCGTCTGTAACGGGGGCGAGGTCTGGTGGATGGACCCGCAGCTAGAGAAGGGCGACGCGGCCACCGAATTCGATCCGGGCCTGCCCGTCTATGACTTTGACACGCCCGCCCGGCGGCAACTCGCCCGGACGTACGCCGAGGCTATCGTCCGCGAGGCGCGGCTCGCCGACCTGGTCCAGCAGTGCGAGCGATTGGCGACGTACTCGACTGGCGTCGCGATGGCTTCGGCCGAAGCGGAGGTGTTGCTGACGGAGTTGCGCGCGGCGCTACAGGCAGCGTACCTCGTGCCTGACTTCGCGGTGCTCGATTACGCGAGGATCGCGGAACTCGGCGCGGGGCTGGAGACGAAGCTATCGGAGGCGTGGCAGGCCGCCGGGCTTGAGGCGCCGTCGTTCGAGCCGTGGCAACCGGCGCTCCCCGCTCCACTCAACAAGTCCACCCTCGCGCGCGAGATCCTGATCTTCCCCTGCTTCACCCGCCAGTACCATCATCGCGGCGACGCCGACTGGGGCGTCCTCGAGCCCTTCGGGTTCCGGCTCGTGAGCGGGTGGACGGGCGTGGGCGTCCTGGCGGATGGACAGCGCGCCTATGAGGCCAATGACCAGTTCCTACAGGCCAATGCGGAGCACGGGTACGGCACGGACGTGGCGGTCGATCCGGCGGCCATTGCGAGGTGGCTTCACGGGCCGGATGAGGACGAGCAGGTGTTCCTCCAGAGCGCTGACGGCGAATGGTCGCCCAGCGGCAACTGCCACAACACCATTAACATATGGCACCCGCGCGTGCGCGAGGAGGGCAAGCGGCTTCTCACCGAATACGCGCGGCGCTACGGTGATGACCCCAACGTGGTTGCGATTGAGCTGACCAACGAACCGTCGCTGACTATCGAGAAGCGCGTCGAGGGCTACCAATACGAGCGTGTTGGCGTCGGCGGGTACAGCGAGGCCGCGCGCGAGGCCTGGCGGGGCTGGTTGGCGAAGACGCATGGCACTATCGACACGCTGAACGCGCGGTGGAACGCGGACTACCCGGCGTTCGCCGAGGTCGATCCCCCCGCGGATCTCGTGCCGCCGGATCCCACGTCATCGTCCGAACCTGTGGCGTGTGGCGCGATCAGCGACTTCCAGCGTTTCCGGGCCGAGAGCCATGCCGAGTACTTCCGCGAGATGGTCGGCGCGCTGCGTCAGGGAAATCCCAACGCCCCGGTCATGTCGCAGCTCCACCACGCGCGTTTCGGTCGGAAGGACGCCGCCATCGATCTGCACCTGATGGCAACCGTGCCGGGGTGGGACTACCTGGGGACGCACGATTGGCCGGGCGATCGGCCCGCGGTGCTGAGCCTCTACGCGGCGTCGATGAATCGCTACGCCAAGCTTCCGCACTGGGAGGACGAGTTCATCTGGAGCCAGTGGGAGCGCAAGGGCACGCCCGAACCGGTCATGCGGGCGGCTGTGACGAGGAACCTGTGGCGCCAGATCGCGTGGGGCAAGCGCGGCATCTCGCTGTTCAACCTTGAGAGCGAATGGCTCCATGATAGCCCGGCGAGCTGGAACAACTCGATGCTCAACATCGAGGCCGACATGCTCGTGCCGCGGTACTGCACGGGCGCGATTCCCACAGTGGAGCGCAAGGCCAACTTGCTTCGAGAGGCGCTGATAGACACGGAGCTTGCGAACCAAGGCGTCGCGGTTCTCGTGCCAATGCGGTCTGTGTACGGTGCGGCGCCGGACGGTCGCGTCGAGCGCGACGGCGCTGAGATCGCGGCCGCGCTGCTCGCCCGACACTGGACGCCGTTCATGGTGCCGGAGGAGCGCATTGTCGATGGGACCGAGGACCTGTCGCAACTCGAGGCCATCATCGCGCCGTGGGCGGTGAACGTCACCGACGAGTTGCAGGAGAAACTCGCCGCGTGGGTCCGGGCGGGCGGGACCCTCATCTGCTCCGGCCCGTTCGGGTTGTTCGATCAGTGGGGGAGGCCGACGGGCACGCTGCTGCGGGCGGGTTTCGGCGACGTGGCGTTCGCGTATGGTGCGGAGCAAGATGCGTGGGTGACGGACACTGCACTGCCGGGCCGTGTGGAACTCGGGCGCGGCGATGTGGTGCTGAGTCTCGAGAGGTTGGGCACGCCGGAGCAACACGACGCGCTGCTTGGGCATTTCTCGGAGGCGATTCCCGTCCAGCCGGTGGCAACTGACGTCGAGGATGTGGAGCTGCTGCTCCGGCGGGCGGACGACGGCACGCTCTACCTCTTCTGCATCAACTTGTCGGCTCGCGAGGTGAGGGCAGGCACGGTCCGCGTCCGAGGCGAGTATTTGCAGGTGCGGGAGGCGTCGGTGGAGGGCGCGCCCGTGGTGCCTGCTACCGTCGATGAGGGCGTGACGCGGGTACCGGTCCGGCTGCGGCCGGGCGAGTGCGTTTGCTTCGCCCTGGGACAATGAGACGGGGCCGACTCGCGTGAGCCGGCCCCGTCGTTACGCGCGTCAAATGGTGAGAGCGGTTACTCCGTGGGCTCGGCGTCCTCGGTGGCGTCGGTGCCCTCGCTGTCGGCGTTCATCGTCGCGATCGCGGCCTCCACGATCTCCATCTCCTCGGCGGTCAGCTCGCCAAGGGCTTCCTTGGCACCCTTGAGTTGCGCCTCGGCCTCGGCAAGCTCCTCGCCGCCGGCTTCGTCGCCACCCATGCTCTTCGCCATCTCAAGCATCGGCTCGATCATCGAGGTCATCATGCCCGACATGACCTTCTTGGTAACTTCGACGAACTCATCGGCTCCGGAGAAGCCATGGGCCTTGACGGCCTCTTCGAGTTCGGCGTTGCCCTTCATGGCGTCGAAAGCAGCCGCCATGGCTGCCGGATCGTTGGAGTCGCCTTCGGGCTCCATTTCGTCCATGATCGCGCCAACGGCATCGTCCTTCGTCGCGGCGACCCAGCCATCCACCAGCTCGGTGGTCAGCGTAACGCCGCCGCCGGTGTCGGCGGACGCGTCATCATCGGTGGGCTCATCAGCGGGAGCATCATCTTCGAGGTTTGTCGGGGCAGTAATGTCGCCGTCACCCGGCGCGTCAGGGGTCTTCGGGCAACCGACCAGCGTCAACGACAGGGCAAACACGACGATCATCGCGGCACAGACGTAGAGCTTCTTCATGGGTCCTCCGCCTTTCTTGTATGCGACTCGCACATCCGCAGCCCTTGCGTGCCGAAGTGGGACATGCCCGAGATTTCGGCGAAGGCCGGTTACTCGTCCGTCTCGTCTGCGACTTCTGCTACGGCCGACTTCAGAGCATCGAGGATCTGGACGAGGTGCTCGTCGACCAAGGTCTGCTCCTCGGGCGTGACCGCTCCGAACGCCTTGTGAGCTTCGTCGATCTTCTTGTCGACCTCGTCCCGGTGCTCCAGGTACTCAGCGGAGTCTTCGTCGACGCCGAGGCTGACCACCATCTCAAGCCCGACTTCCATCAGAGCCGGCACGGCTCCGGCGATGATTCGCGCGGTCGTGCCGATCCACTCGTTGGAACCCTTGAATCCATGGGCCTTGACCGCTTCGTCGAGTTCGGCGCTGCCAGACGCGCGCGCGATGGCCGCCTTGATTTGGCCCGGGTCGTCCATCGTCTTGCGCGAGTCGACAATCGCCAGGACCTTGCGGACCTCGGGTTCGCCCGTGCTGGCGATCCAGCGCTCCACCAACTCCGGGGTCAGCGTGATCCCCGCCGCAAGCTCGGCGACCACTCCCGTCCCGGCTTCGCCGGTCACATCCGGGACGAGGGACTGGTCGGCGCCTGACGACGGCCCGTCCTCGGGCTTGGGGCACCCGGCAAGCAACGCTGCCAGCATCCCCGCCGCGATCGACATCGTCGCCTTCTGTAGCCGCATGGGTCTCTGCCTTCGCGCGCGCACCCGAATTGCACGGCAATTTGGTGGCGAGTTCCGGGCTCATTCATAACACGTGAACGCGGTTCTAGCAAGGTGTCCTCGGTCTCGCCGCCCCGGGCGATCCGACCTGAGCGCAGGCCAATGCGGGGCGGATGCCGAAGAGTTTGGCCTGTCCACAGCCCTGGCCCGGAGGCCGAAAGATGCCGAGAGTCCGGATTCTGATGACCGCAGCGGCCCTCGTCGCCCTAGCGTCGGGTGTCGGCAATGCCCAAGTTCGTAGCGAGGCCCTGGAGCGCTCGTTGGACGGGAGCGTCGGGTCCGTGCTGGCCGCGTATTTCATGTACGACGTTGTCGAGCGGGATGGGATTGGGCGGTCCGATGCCACCACGTCAGGTGGCCTGGGTTGGGGTGAATCGAGTTTCCTGCGCAACTACATGCTGTGCTACCAGGCGACGGAGGACACCCACTGGCTCGACAAGGTCATCGATCACTTCGACCGCATGATTGGGAATATGACCGACCCGGATGGAGATGGCTACCTCGCGTGGTCGGATGTGGATTACTCGGTTGGGCTGGCGACGATCAAGCCCGTCGCGGACGTTGGCGCCATGGAAGCGCAACACGCCAGCGGCCGCGTCTACGTCAAGCGCGGGGGCGAGCTGATCACCGGTCACAACTACAGGATCGAGGTGGTGGGCGGGAAGCTCCGCGTCAGCGACGTCACCGACGATGAGACGCTCGCCGACATCGATCACGCAGACCCGACGGTCGTCGAGGCCATCCCCGGGCTCAAAGTCACCGTGACCGGTGAGGCTGTGGAGGGCGCCGCCTTTCAGATCAGTACGGTTGCGCCCGAGCCCTGCGAGTATCAGGTCCACGACGGGATGGTGACGTATCCAGTGGCGCAGTTCATCGAAGCGGCGTGCATCGATGAGGACTTGCCGGCCAAGTACCGCGGGAAGGCGACCGAGTATGCGGCGCTGATCCAGAAGCATTTCTTCGAGAAGTGGGAGCCTACGTGGCTCGACCTGGGTGATGGGACGGGGGTCTACAAGTTCAGCACGAACCCCACGCAACGCTTCCCCGATATCAGCGCGCCGCACAACCAGTTCCTCGCGCTGGCGCGGACGTGGTTGGTGTTGCAGAGCGACACCGTAGCGCCGTTGGTCAGTGTTGAGCAGCGGGCGCTGTATCGAGATCGAGCGGAGAAGATGGGGCGGTACTTCAAGCAGTACTTGCGCGACAATGGCGAGGCGTACGTCTGGAACTACTGGGATCCGCTGCCACACGAGGAGGGCATCGGGCGCAACGTTGAGGACATCGGCCACGCGACCATCGACATTGGGTTCGCTGTCGAGGCGACGGAGCGAGGGCTGGTCTTTGACGAGACGGATCTTGAGCGATTCGCCAAGACGTACTCGGAGGTCATGTGGAACGGCGACGCCGACACGCCTCGCTTCGGAGCCCGGGTTGACACCAACGAGGGCGAGAAGGGCGGGTGGTCGGAGTGGATCCAGCTCGGGACGGCCTCGGAAAGCGTCTGCGCTCTCGCCGCCGCGATCTTCGAAGCGAGCGGCAGAACGCCCTCGATGGGCCCTCAGATGGTCCACCTGCACGACGCCGTTGCGGGCGTTACGCATGAGGATATCGAAGCGTACCGCGCTGGCGTGGAGGCGGCCAAGAGCACGCTCGAGGACGGGGCCCTGATGAATGGCGCTTTCGAGGTGGGGCTACCGGGAGCGAAGTCGCCGATGGGATGGACGCTCACTGAGTGGTCGCCGGCGAAGGGCGGGCAGGCGCTGTGGACTGACGACGGGCGAGAGGGCGGGAAGGCAATCTCCTTGGTTGGCGGGGACGACGTGGTGAATCTGGTGGCCCAGCCCGTGCGGAAGCTCCATGGCACGGGGGGGCAGACAGTGACCGTCGCCGCCTACTACCGCGCGGAGCCCGCCGCGAAGCCGGACTTCAGCATCATCGCGACCGACGCGGCAGGCGAACGAGTGCAGTACGACAACTCGCCGCGCTTCGATGCGTCGGATGATTGGCGACTTGCGGAGTGGACGGTGGAACTGGCAGAGGGGACGGATACATTCACCATTATCCTCAGGAACCATGGCGCGGGGACCGTAAGCTACGACGACGTCTCGGTCACGATCGAATAGACACGACGAGAGGGGCGCGATCCGCGCCCCTCTCGGAAGGCTCCATTGCGTCCAACGTACTAAGTCTTCGGTCGGGTGACCAGTCAGATGACCAGGCCGACCCAGCCAAGGAAGAACCCCAGGGCGCCCCACAGCGCGGGCGACTGGCCCTTCGCGCCTGCATCCTTTGCCATCCACCATGCGAGGGCGATGTTGATGACGCAGCCGATGCATCCGCCGATGCCGCCGGCGATCGCGACGACCATGGCGGCTTCGTCGTCACTCATACCCGCCACTGCCGTCCCCGCGCCAACCACCACGATCAACAGAGCCATCATAGCCAGCACTCTGACCAGCCGTGCGTAACGTGTCATGTTGCCTCAATCCTCTCGTGCATTATCCGGTACTGGGTCCCAGTTCGGCGCGCGTGGGGCTAGAAGGTTGAATGTAGCGAACGCGCGGCGATCGGCCCGCTGGTAGAGGTCGATCGGGACGCCGGAGGCGCTTAGGATGGACGAGAGAGCGAGGGGGCGATTGGTGATGCAGTGGCGACCTACCGTGGTCCTGATGGCAGCCGTGGCCGTGTGCGTTGGGTGCTCGAAGAACGAGGGCGCCCCCCTACGTTCGGCCATTGGGGCGGGGCATGTCGCTGAAGTCCAGGCCCTGGTGGAAGCCGGAGCTGACGTGAACCTGACCAATGACTACGGCAGCACTCCGCTGAGCTTCGCTGCTTTTTGTGGCCACCTCGACGTGGTGGAGTACTTGGTAGACGCCGGAGCTGACGTCAACGTAGTCGATAACCACGGCGAGACTCCGCTACACGACGCTGCTGCGAATGGGCACCTGGATGTGGTGCGGTATCTGGTAGAGCAAGGCGTCGATATCGACGCGGGCGCGGCCTTCGGCGATCTCCGTACTCCGCTGAGGGAGGCTATCTTCTATGACCACCTCGACGTCGTGGAGTACCTGGTGGAGCAGGGCGCCGACATCAACGCGGTCGATGTCTTCTTAGGCTCAACTCTCTTACGCAGGATAGTACCGAGCGCCCTGGGCCAGCCAGGCGGCGTCTGCCTGGCCGGCTGGCCGCCTGGTCTACGCTCCCTTGCGTGCGCGCCCCAGGCTCGTCGTCGCCGTAGTGCCGGACGAAAGAGGGCTTGGGTGCCGGGAGCGCGGGGCGCGGATGGTGAACCTCAGGGAGGTACCCTCTGCAGATATCGTGCGAACGGGCGTGAGTTCCGAGTCGATGTATTCCCACAGCACCGGGCTCGTAGCTCGGGAGGCCTCCGTTGACAGGAGCCCACCCTCATCGGCAGTCACTGTCCAGTATTGCTTGCCCATAGCCAGATTGGAGAGCATGCGTTGCGTTGTGCGACCACCCAAGCGCAGCCGTACGAACTGCGTTTGCCCCACGGGGCTAGAGCGGTGAGAGAGGTAGTTCATGCCACTCCCATAGGGCCCTGACAGCAGCGGGCTTTCGTCTGGAGGCATGCTGTGCACAGAAACAAGGGTGTCGCTGAGCACGTCCGCGACGTCGGTGGGTACAGCCACTCTCCCACGCGGCGTCTGGACCCACTGCCCGGCAACGCGCGCGTCGATGAAGGACGCCTTGATCACAACGCACGCCAGCCCGGACACGATGACGACCGTCCCCAAGCAGCGCGCCCGGTCGCTAACTCCAAGGCTCTGCAGTCTGAGCCCGCCGTAGCGTACAGCAATCAGCCACAGAAACATGCCCATCGGAAGATGCGCTGAGAAATGACATGGCCAGACCATCGCCCGTCCGTTAGCCACGAGCGCATATGCAACGGCCACGGCCGCACACACCCAATACCTCGACAGAGAGTCGCTGGAGCTGTCTCTGCGAGCCAAGAGTAGCGCACCCGTCAACACCGGCGCGAGCCACACTCCCGCCCAGACACAGGCCTCAGCGAACGAATCGTGGGGGCGCAGTTGGTGGACGACATATCGCGCGAGGGCAACAATGAAGGCGATCGCAATCCCAGCCGACAGCAAAATGATGCTATTTCGGAAGTGAGGTGGGTCGCGCCGGGCCACGAGATACAGAGCCATCCATACCATGCAGGCCGCTGCCAAGCCGCCGGCGGCAAGCCCCCCGTAGCAGACGGTTGCGTTCAGTGCGTCTGCGATGGGGGGCAACTGGGTAAGCTCACTCGCGAGTACGCCGTATCCCCGTATGCCCTCCAGTACATTGCTAGGCCCTGCCTTGACGACAAGGGGGAGGTACGCGATCGCAGCCGTCCCGAAGGCGCTCACGCACAGCACCAGAGCCCACCGCAGTGGGCCCGGTCCTCGGTGCGGCGACGGAGCAACGCCCGTGGGGGGCCGACGAAGCGCGGCAATGGCCACAGTGCCTGCGAGGGCGGCAGCCAGCGCCGCCTCTGGCTTGCTCGCCAGGCAGATACCCAGCCCAACGCCTCCAACGCCCAGACTCCACAGCCTGCGGCCCTGGACGAAGGTATGCAGTCCCAACAGAGACAAGGCCCCCCCGAACGTGGCAATGAGCGCGGAGGGCGTGTATATGTTCAGGGACAGCAACCGGGAATGCACAGACAGGAACGAACTGCAGACACACAGCAAGGATGACAGGACGGCCGTCCAGGGCCCGAAGCCCAGCACGCGCAGGTTCCCCCAGAGCAAGAACCCTATCGCGATTCCCATCACCGTCACGAAGAGGTGGAACGACTCCAGACTCAGTCCCGACACCTCAGCCCATGCCGCGGACACGATGCTCCCGAGGGGAGGATACATCCAGGTGAAGTCCCGGTACGGCACCTGTCCATCCGTGGCGCGCCGGGTCTCATCCATCCAGCGAGCGGGATCTGTGTGGAGGCGGACCACTGGCTGGCGCCACTGGTAGACGGCGAGCATGCTCAACACGGCTAGCAATAGGAGTAAGGCCCCGATATCGGCGGAGTGGCGACGAGCCCACTGCCGTAAGTCCAGAAGACCCAGCTTCATGCCGCGTCCTTCCGTCTCGGCGGCTGGGCCACTTGGCCAGCCCAACGAGTGCGCTCTGCCGGCCCGACGAGTTCACGTGCCCCCCCCTTGTCGGCGAGTTGTCAGGGAAGCCTCTTGAGAAGCCAGAGAATGCCCTCCTTCATTCGCGACCGATGCGGGGATGCTTGCGCCCCAGACGCCTCATCCCCGCGTGCACTGATGAACCAATCATATGACTCGCGGAGCATTCTGCCATTGCTGTACTGCGCATCCCAGCCCAGCTCAGTGCGCGCGTACGCTGTGTCGAAGTAGAAAGGCTTGTGGTACGTCAGGTAGTGCCATGGTGCGAGAGGGCTGAGCCCCATGGCGTCGAGCGCGCGGCAGGCTGCGACGGTCAAGCCCACGGGCAGACTGCGCACGGAACTACCAGTGCCCGCGTGGGCAACAAGACGCTCCAGGTCATCTCGAAGGGTCCCAAAACGGTCAGTGCCCAGGTTGTACGCCCCAGTCCGTTCGCGCTCCGCGCATAGGATGCACGCGCGAGCCAGATCGTCCACGTGGATGAACTGGAAGAGCTGGTCGCCTTTCCCCACCACGTAAATGGGACGGCCTTCGCTGATGCACTCAAACAGGAACTGGAAGAGACCCAGCCGCCCGGTGCCCAGCACGGTTCGGGGCCGGATCACGGCACATGGCAGCCCGGCCTCTGACGCCTCCAGGACCGCTTGCTCGCCGGCGAGTTTGGCCCGACCGTACGCCTCGATCGGGGCAGGAACGGTGTCTTCGGTGATGGGACAACTATCCGGCGCGCCATAGACTGCGCTGGAGGAAACATGCACGAACGCCCTGACGCCACACCGTACCGCGGCAGCCAGCGCAATGCGTGTCCCCTCAAGGTTGACATCACGGAAGCGCGTCCCGGCTTTGGTCAGAGGCACTAACGCCACCGCATGGTACACGTAGCGTGAACCCCGCATAGCTTCTTCCACTGCTTGCGGGTCCGTGATATCGCACTGCACGAAGTCTACGTCCGCAGGGCGATCAGGCGCATCCCAGATGTCGAGCACGCGTACGCGCTCTCCACGCTCATGCAGCATCGCGACCAACCGACTGCCGACAAATCCTGATCCCCCTGTGACAAGATGCATATAACTGGCTCCCAGTGTGCGGTACGGGGGTGTAGCCGGGATTGCCCATATGGAACTGGGCGCCCCGGCGTTGGCTGAGCAGTCAGCC
>CAZKUN010000120.1:0-4389 GCA_964555935.1 uncultured Armatimonadia bacterium
CACCTACACGGTAGACCACGACCGCACGCGTCTTGAGACGTGGGCTCGGATCGCCCGCGAGGAAATCGACCGCGACTGCGGCTAGCCAGGAGCGCGCTATGCCCAATTGGTACGAGAACGCCTACCGCCGCGCCGTCGTCGACATGCACGTCACGGCCGATGATGAGCGATTCCTGTCGGAGTTCGACGCGGCGCGTTACGTCGAGATGCTCAAGCTCTGCCAGACCCAGTCCGTGGTGGCGTACGCCCACTCGCACGTGGGCTTCTGCTACTTCCCCTCGCAAGTTGGCCCCATGCACCCCAACCTCCGCGAGCGCGACATCTTCCGAGAGATCGCGGACCTCTGTCACGCGAGCGACATCGCCGTGGTGGCTTACGTGAGCGCGATCTTCGACACCCACGCCTACCGCAACAACGAGGACTGGCGCATCCGCAACACCAAGGGCGAGGGCGTCGCCGACCACAGCCGCGCGGGCGTCTGTTGCCCAAACGCCCCGTATCGTGACCACATCGCGGGCATCGCGCGGGAGCTGTGCGAGGGCTACGACATCGACGGGCTGCGGTTTGACATGACCTTCTGGCCGGGCGTCTGCTACTGCCCGCACTGCCAGGATCGTTTCGCCAGCGAGGTCGGCGGCGAGCTGCCGCAGGTCGTGGACTGGCATGATCCCACCTGGGTCGCCTTCCAACGCAAGCGCGAGGAGTGGCTGGTGGACTTCGCCCGCTTCCTGACCTCAACCGTCAAGAGCGTGGTGTCGAGCATCAGCGTCGAGCACCAGGCCTCGACCTACACTGCGCAATGGACCTTTGGCGTCACCCACGCCCTCAGCGAGCAGTGCGACTTCCTGCAGGGCGATTTCTACGGCGACGCGCTGCAGGGGTCCCTGGTCCGCAAGCTGTTCCTGCACCTCAGCGAGAATCAGCCCTACGGCTTTGAGACGTGTGTCAGCGTCGATCTAGGCAACTACACGACTCTGAAATCCAAGGAACTGCTGCGCTGCAAGGCCTCGGCCGCCTTGTCTGACGCCGGCTCATTCATCTTCATCGATTCCATCGACCCCAAGGGCACGCTCAACCCGGCGGCTTACGAGCGGATGGGCACGATCTTCAGTGAGATGCAGCCATATGAGCCTCACGTTGGCGGAGAACCCGTTCATGATGTCGCCGTCTACTTGAGCACCGAATCGAAATGCGATTTCGCGGATAACGGCAAGCGCGTCGATGAGGGGCTCTCCGGCGCCACGCCGCATATCGACGCAGCGCTTGGCGCATGCGAGGCGCTCATCCACGCGCACATCCCGTACGGGGTGATCACGAAGAATAGCCTGGCTGATCTGGGCCAACACCGCGTCGTCGTTCTGCCCAACGTGCTGATGCTCGGCGAAGACGAGGCCGGAGCGTTTCGCGAGTATGTTCGTGGAGGTGGCAAGCTCTACGCCAGCGGCGGCACGTCACTCACGCGGGTCGACGGGGCCCGCCAGGATGACTTCATGCTCGTCGACGTGTTCGGCGTGTCTTGCGTGGGCGTTGCCGCGGAGCGTTTCACCTACATCGCGCCTGTCGCCGGGGAGGGCGATCTGCTTGAGGGTTACACGCGCGACCATCCTGCCGGGATCGATGGCCGTCAGCCACTGCTGGAGCCGATGGCTGACGTTACCGTGCTGGCTCACCTCGGCCTGCCCTACACCGATCCCGACGATCCCCATCAATTCGCCTCGATCCACAACGACCCGCCGGGCGAAATCACGGACCGACCGGCTATCGCGCACCATCGGTTCGGCGACGGCGAGTGCATCTACGCCGCGGCCGATGTCGAGCGCCACGCGCCCCACCGGCCGATTTTCGCCGCGCTCATCCGACGACTGTGCGACGAGTTTTCGTTTCGAGTGGAAGCGCCGAAGGCCGTCGAAGCCACGATGTTCCGGCAACCGGGACGGTTAGTCCTCTCGCTGGTGAACTTCCAGAAGGAGCTGCCGAACATACCCGTCCACGACATCACCGTCACCGTGCGGGTGGATAGCCAGGAGATCCGGCGCGTGGTATCCTTGCCCGATGGTGGCGAGATTCCGTTCACCGACACGGGCTCCGGAGTTGCCTTCACTGTCAAGCAGCTGGACACGCTGGCGATGCTCGCGGTGGAGTTTGCCGGCACGTCTATCTGAGGTCTGTCAGCATGAGGAATGAACGACGCGGGACGACCACGCTGCCGGGCAGATTCACGTGGCGCGAGGCCTGTAGCATCTCGCCGGTGAGGGGCGTCGATGGCGTGTATTCATAGAGCCGGAAGCGGCCCTCAACGTCCATAACAACCGAGATGGGACGGTCGTACCGGTTGACGATCAGGACGGTCAGGGCCCCATCGGGCGACCTCAGCGCGACGGCGCGAAGGTCGGGCGCTGAAGGCTCGCGCCCCATGCGGATGATCTCGCTGCCTGGCCGCGTGAAACGCGTGATGAGCGACCAGGTGTAGTAGCCCGGCCGCGGCTCCCAGCCCTGGTCCCGGAAGCGCCACAGCCCCCACTTCTGACAGTGCACATCGGAGTCGGAGTAGCACGTGTCGAAGAGACACCACATGAGCGCGCCCGACGCCCCCTCGCGGAGGGCAGTGACGGCGAAGTCAGCCAGGAACAGCCCGTACTCGTACTCCTCGTTCGCCGAATTCTCGTAGGTCTCGCCCCCGTAGCCGAACTCAGTGATCAGCAGCGGCCTCGGTCGCTTGGGATTGGCCCGCCTGAGGAGCTTGCGGCGGGCGGCGATCCAGGGAGCGAGAGCCGGGACATACTCGTGGCGGTAGGTGTGGGTGGAGGCCGCGTCCGCATAGTCGAGGCCCGCGCCGACGACGCCCGCGAACCAGTCGCTCGCGTTGACGGGATCGCCCCAGGAATCGTCGCCGGTCAGCAGCGTCAGGCCCTCGCGCAGGTCGCGCTCGCTGAGGAGGGAGTCGAGCAAGCGGCTCAACCGGACGTATTCGTCGAGGCTCACGGCGCGGGTCGGATCGTTGTCCGGTTCGTTCATCAGGCACGCGTAACGCACGTTCTCCAGGCCTTCCACGCGGATCAGGTGCTCGAGACAGTCAACGAGCGATCGGACCATCGCATCGGCGCGCTCGGGCATGCGACCGTGGCCGGGCCCCATCCACTCCGGATACGCGAACCGGTCGCCCCACGGGGTGAGCAGGACCCTGCAGTCTATCGATCCGAGGAAGCGGATCCACTCGGTGAGGTCGCGCATGGCCTCGCTGTCGGGCGTCTGGCGGCCCTCCTCGGGCTCCCACCAGGCGTAGTCCAGGAAGCAGCGGACAATGTGCGGGCGCATCTGGGTGACCCGGGAGCGGACGAGGCGCATATCGGCTTCGGTCACTCCTCGAGCGCGGTTGAAGGCCCGGGAGAGCTGGAAATCGCCCTGGGCGCCGAAGCCCAGGAAGGGCTGTGCCGGTCGTGGGGCGCGGCGAGTGAGCGTAACGAAGTCGCCGTGGAACGGGCGCGGAGCGCGGTGAATGCGGGTGATCGAGACATCGTCAAACCACACGTTGCCGGCGCCATGGGCGACGAGGGCGAGGCTGATGCTGTCGCATCCCTCGGGCACAACGCCGCGCACCATCAGCTCGGTCCAGTCGTTGTCGCCGGGCCCGGTGATCGGCCCCTGAGCCATGCCCACGCGCTCATCACCGCGCATGAACTCGATGACGACATAGCCGCCGACATCGGCGGCATGGCGCGTCCGGCACCAGGCACGGGCTTCGTAGGTCTCGCCGGCTCTGATGGGGGTGAGCGTGAGTTTGATGCTGGAGTAGTCAGAGGCGCCGGCTGGGCGGACCAGAATGGAAGCCGAGGATGAGCCGGTCCGGGCGACAGTGGGGTCGACGGCCACGTCGGCTCCGCCCCAGGGGAAGCTCGCGTAGGGCGCTAGCCCGCCCTCGAATGAGTGGACGCGCGCCGCGTGGGCCGGTCCGAGCAGAGCAACGAGAAGCCAGAGCATTGATCAGGAGTCACCCGCATCAGATTCGGCACTGTGTTCGGGGCATGAGCGGCACCGGCCGGTCTGTCTCAGTTCGCGGCTGGCGCCTGGAAACGGAAGGCCCGAAGATCGTGCGGTGGCAGCGTGGCGCGCAAGGTGTCGCCGCACTCGAGCGCCTCGCCCGTCTCCATGTCCACGCACGCGTTGAATTGCCTCAGCGCCTCAGGGAGAGGAATCGTGGCGGATACCTCCTGCTCCGACCAGTTGGCCGCGGCCAGCAGGAAATCGTCCCTCTCCGCCTTGCTCCAATAGCTGACTTTGACGGACGCGGGCCGCGGCGCTACGCCGTTAGCCCAGTACGGATGAAACTCGGTGTCTCCCATGCCGAAGGGCACCTCAACCTTGGACCAGAACTCATAGACCGGCTGAGAC
>CAZKUN010000120.1:4399-12462 GCA_964555935.1 uncultured Armatimonadia bacterium
AGGCCGGCCAGAGCATCGCGTTGTGCAGGAACGTCCACGACAGCATCTCCCGGCTGTGCGCGGGCGTGTTGAGCGCGGGTTTGTACCCGTATTGCGGCAGCACAACATTCGGCACCCCAAACTGCTCGCCGAAGTGCGCCCGGAAGGCGTGGGCGTCGAAACTTCGGGCTTCGTCTGAGTCGACCCTCTTTGCCAGCGGCGTGCCCTCGAGGCTGTCTTGCAGGTTCATCGAGGTGAACCCAAACGGCGCGCTGGGCTTCACCTCCTCGCAGTTGAAGTTGACGTCCCAGAACGGTGAGTAAGGGACCGATACGGCGAACCCATGCCCGAACATCCATGGCCGGCGTTCTGGCCCTCGGCGCTGCTCGAACACGCGGTAGAGGCGTTTGTAGAGGTCACGTGCGGCGAACAACTCGCGAGTGCCCTCGCGTTTGCCGTCCTTCGTGACCACTGTCAGCTCCCGGTCCTCGTTCATGTCTAGCATGGGATTGGCGATATCGAGATAGAAGCCATCGACGTCGGTGCGCTCCAGCATCTCAGCGATGCCGTGGACGAAGTAGTCGGCCCATGAGCTTCCCGCCGCTGTCCGCACCTCCTGCCGGGTCTCCCACTCGGGCTCATTCACCTTCCGGGGCCGCAGGTGCCAATCTTCGGCGAAGTAGAAGAACTCCTCCTGGCGCGTCGCCTCGGCCTTCTTGCGTAGGAGCTGACTATCAGGGAACCGCCCTTGCGCCGGATCGAATGCGGTGTCACGTCTGATGTTGTCGTAAGGCGAGATGAAGAACGTGCCCAGGTACGGGAAGACGCGCTGCCCGCGGCCGTGCGCGAAGTCGACGATGTCGCCTAGCACCTGCCAACTGCGGGGCGATGGCTTGGAGTCACAGGAGTTCCAGATGCTGGCGTGGACGAAGGCCGCGTTGACCGGTGGCGGCTCGATGGCGAGGCCCTGCGTCCGGAGGTCGCGCCATCCCGAGAAACGCGGTTTGAAAGGGGTGGGATGGAGGCCGAAGGTGATGGCGACGGGTTCGGACAGGTCGGAGGGATCGTTCACGACATTCAGCCTCAGCCGCCGCGAGGTCTCGTCGGAGGCCAGCGAGATGCGGGGCTGGGATGAGTCGACGACCCACCCCCGGTAGTTCTCGGTGAAGAACGCGAAACCCACTCGGTCGTCACCCAGCCAAACCACGTTGAATGCGCGCGGTGGGCTGAACAGCCTGTCGGAGACGAGCCCTCGCTGCCAGTACTGAGAGCCCGGCCCTTCGTTGGCCATGAGTATCGAGTAGGGGAACTTGCGGAAGGGGATCTCGATCCACACGCGCTCGACCCGCACGGGCCCGCGGGGCGTGAGGGTCACGTCGATGCGATCCATGCCGTCGAACTCGATCCGGTGACGGGCCGTCAGGGCGAAGTGATCCGATGTCCCGCGCTGCTCCACGCGCGCGCGACCTCGGCCCGTGGACGAGACAGTCGGCGGCTCGATCTCGACGGCGTGCTGCTCGCCGCCGATCTCGTAGCGTAGAGAGATGCCTTCCGCCAGGAGCGGCTGGTCTTGGCTTGAGATGCTCTCGACGAGAGTGTCGGCGCCGAAGTCGAATCGCCTGCCCCACACGGAGACCTGGTCGGCGCCCGTCTCCACAGGCGACCAGGGCTCCGGGACCCAGTCGGCGTCCAGCGCATCGATGCCGGCCCGTTCGGCAAGCCAGGCCGGCGTCGGCCACTTCTTGAAGGGGAGCGTGACGGTGGTGACCGCCTGGCCGTCTCTGTCGTCCAGCGCGAAGTCGGCGTCGTAGTCGCCGGGCGCCAGGTCCGCCATCGAGAGGGTCACCGACATCTGGTCTCTGTCGACGGCCACCTCCTCGCTGAGGGCCTCGGCGCCCGCGTTGTCTGTGAAGCTCACGCGGACGCGGCCTCTTTCCTCCGGTCGCGCCCCGCGCACGGAGAGGTCCGCCACCAGTTGATCGCGGCTGGGGATTGGCGTGAGCGAGGCGGTCAGCGGAGGCAGGAAGCGGAACGGCACGATCTGATAGAATATCGGCTCGCCCTGGATCCGGACCTCGGTCTCGACCACGTACGGCCCAGGCTCATCGAGGCTCCCCGATCCCTGCTCCACGCGTCTCTGCCCGCCGGGGAGCTGTCCGGTTTCGTGCCAAGAGAACACGCCGAGGTCGCGGGCAACTGTCTTCTCCCGCACATCCAGCGCCTGGTCAAAGATGTACGAGCCGACGCGGCCTCCGACCATCTTCGGCGTCGAGATCAGATACGTCACCTCGTAGTCGGCGGATGCCTCGCCGGAGTTGCTCAGTTCGAACGTCGGTTGGGCTTGGCCGCGCGCGAGGGAGCCGATCGTTGGTATTGAGGCTGCGACTTCCTCTCCCTCGATACGCAATTGCCCGAATGCCTGAGGATGGTCGAACCAGTTCGGGTGCGCCTGCCATGCTACGGCATGACCCTCGAGGTTGAGGCCGAAGGACAGCGCGTAGGTCTCGCCTGCTCGGGCATCCAGCTTCACGCTCGCGAACGGGACGGAGATCTCCAGGCTGTAGCGCCGCCCATCCAGATGCACGGCCGCCTCAGGCGAAGCGTCGAACGCGGCGTCGCGGCGGCAGTAGGCCTCCGACCAGCTGACTTCCTCCCAGGCGTCGTAGATCGTGCCGTCGGGCGCCACGGCGAGGTACGCGCCCTCGAACGTGCTGGTGTCGACGGCGTCGTCCGGCCGGATCATCATGTAGAAGACATCTCGCGCCGCAATGAGGCCGGGCTCGTCGCGGCGACGGGGGGACGATTTCACCTCATAGCCCTCGGGCAGGTCCACGGAGAGGGCGAAGTAGAGGCGATCCGAGTCGCGCGACACCCCGAATCGAGCGGGGTACTCGTACAGTTCGTGCGTGGTCTGGTTGATGAGCCCCGTCGCGCGGACCGCGTACTCGTCTTGACCGAACCGGCCGTCCACGACCGGCGGCCCCGTAGCGCGTGGAACCGTCAGGAGGTTTACGCGTAAGGACTCGGGCGAGGGTGCGACCGGGGCCTCGTCATCACCGACCGCGTCCCAGGACACGTCGTCAACGTAGATCGTCCCTGTCGCCAGGACCACGAGGCGTACCGACGTGATCGTGGTGCCGTCACCGCCCGGCTCGAACTCATACCGGTAGCGCTGCCACTCCTCGTCCGAGACAGCGCCGCCGGCGGGGTTCTCCGCCGCTGCTTGAGGCCATACCGAGGCGATGAATCCCTCAGCCCCACCATCCTTCGGACCGTAACCGTAGGCCAATGCCCCCACCCGGCCCTCCCCCCGCGCCCACAGGCTCAGACCGTACCGCACCCCGGGCGTGACGGCAATGTCGTCTCTGGTATGCAGATGGCCGCGGCTGTCCGGCCTGGCGGGGTCCGCGGTCGCTGCAAGTCTGAGCGCCGCCTCGCCGGAGCGCACGTGGCGAGGGTCTCCGACAACCGATTCGACCGAATCGAAGGGATAGTCGGGGTTTGCCTTCCATCGAGAGGGGGAGCCGGCTCGCGAGACGTCCTCGAATCCCAAATCCAACTCGTCCTGCGCGCCGACCGAAGGCGAGCACAGCACTGCTGAAACGAGCACCAGACATCCGGCTAGCCGATTCCATGTCTGATTCGCCATTACGCGTCCTCCGGGTGGCGCTACTCCTGCCGACGCTGCCAGTCTTCGCCAGTTGTGATCGAGAAACCTGGACACGCGGGCGCGCCCGCCGCCATCGGCCTCCGAGATCGCACATGCAGGTTGCCGAAGTCCAGCCGCCGAAGCATCACGGCCAACGGTTGGTTGGTCAGTTAACGATGCAGGTCCGCGGCATCGCGAGGAGATGGCCGGCATGGCAGGAGGCACATGGTGAGGACTCACGTAGTGATGGTGTTGACTGTGATTATGCTGGCCCCCGTCGCGCGGGCCTCCGTGACTCTTGTCGAGGAGGGCCAGGCGTGCGGCGTGGTCGTCTGCGCCGCCGAGGCGGACCGCCCCGCCGCCGAGGAGTTCGTCGACGTCGTGGAGCGTATCACGGGCGCCGCTCTTCCGATTGTGGACCCGGCCGACGCGCAGGGCGCGCGCGTGCTCATCGGCGCGGCGGCCGAGGCGAGCTTCGCCCCAGACGAGATTGCCAGCACTTCCTATGACGGTTACCGCATCAGGGCGCGCGGCGACGTTCTGGCCATCGCTGGCCGGACGGCGCGAGGGACGATGAACGCTGTCTGCGGGTTCCTGCACGACCACCTGGGAGCCCGCTGGTTCATGCCTTCGGAGTTGTTCGAGGTGCTCCCGGCGACGCGCACCGTGAGCGTCGATGAGTGCGACGAAGTCGAGGAGCCCAGCTTCGATTGCCGGCTCTTCAGTGGCATGGCCGGCGAACACCAGCCTGCCTGGGTGCGGCACCTGCGGCTGTCGAGCCACTCGTGGGAGGTGCCCTTCGTGGCCGGATTCACCCACCACCTGTTCGCGCTGTTCCCGCCCTCGAAGTTTGCGGAGAGCGACCCCGAGATCTACCCGATCCTCAATGGCGAGCGCGTCAGGCCGACAGATGACCGCCAGCCTGCCTGGCAACCGTGCACCTCCCATCCGCGCAGCATCGAGATCGCCATTCAGGAGATACGCCGCTACTTCGACGAGAACCCCAACTCGCACACCTACTCGGTGAGCATCAACGACTACGACACTTGGTGCGAGTGCGAGCTGTGCCTAGCTTTGGATGTGCCCCACGAGTTCCGCGGCAATTTCTGCCGCTCCGATCGCTACTATACGTTCGTCAACGCGGTCGCGCGCGGCGTTGCTAAGACCCACCCGGACAAGTACCTCGGATGCTTCGCCTACTGGGGAGTCGAGCCGCCGCCCAGGACCATTCGAAAGCTCGAACCCAACGTCTTCGTCAACATCACGCAGGACACGGCGCAGTACTTCGATCCGGCGTACCGCAAGCAGGACTACGCCTTCTGGCGGCAGTGGCTGGCCCAGTGCGGACAGATGGGAAAGTACGATTACAGCGGCTTGGGCGCGCTTGCCCCGCGCTACTATCCCCACCTGCTGGCGGACGACATCCGCCACTCAAAGCGCATTGGGCTCGTCGCCATGCATACCGAGGCATACCCGTACTGGTCGAACTACGGGCCGATGATCTACCTCCAAGCGCGGATGTTGTGGGACGTGTCGCTCGACGAGGACGAACTCCTCGGCGAGTTCTTCCGCGAACTCTACGGACCGGCGGCGGGGGAGATGGCGGCGTTCTACGAGGAGCTAGAGCAGACGTGGATGACTCCTCGCGAGGGCGTGTGGTTTGCGGGGATCGGTAGCGCCGCGCAGCAGTGTGACATCTACACGCTCGACGGACTCGTCAGCCTCGAGCGACACCTCCGCAACGCGTCGCGGCTTGCGCCTGGCGGTGTCATCGATGATCGCGTGGCATACATCCGCAAGTGTTTCGAGTATCCCGCGCTGTTCATCCGGGGGTGGCTCACCGCCAAGCACCTCCACGCCGCGACCGACCTCCAGGTCATTGCCGATGACGTTGAAACGCTGGTCCGCATCTCGCGGAATCGCGACGCGGCCTTCCACCGCAGCGTGATCGAGGACGATGTGAGCACCTCGTGGTACGACATCAACGCCGGCCGAGCCCCGGTGCGGTCGGAGTGGCGCTCAATGGTCGAGGGCGCGATGCTGGCGGGTATTGAGGCTCTGGCTGCCCGTGGCGATGCGTTTACGCTGGACGCCCTGATCGACGAGCTGACCCAGCGCGATCCGGGATCGATGCTCGCCCTGAACCTGCGCGCGAAGCGCGGGGACTTCGACGCGCTGCCGAACCTCCTGCAGAACCCCGGCTTCGAGGAGACGGGCGAGGGGGATAACCCCATCGGGCCCGATTGGGAGGCGAAGGACGCGCCGACCGGCTGGTCCGTCTGGCGGCAGTCGCCCGACGAGGGCCTGATCTGGCGCGACGAGGAAATGGTGCGCTCGGGCACGCGGTCGGCGGCGCTCACCGGCGGCGAGTGCATGTCCTACATCGCGAAGGTGCCCGCGACCCCGGGCAAGCGCTACGTCGGCTGGGCGCACATCAGGGCCGACGACGTCACGCTCCCCCGCCGGACCACATTCGAGATCCGCTGGAACAGCGCCAAGAGCGGAGGCGCCGCCTGGACCGCGGGTGGGCACCAAGTCTCGGCCGAGGTCCAGAAGGTGGGGGAATGGGCCCGTGTCACGGCGGCGGTAACGGCCCCCGAGGGGGCGGCGTCGGCGGTCGTGCTTCTCGTGACCTACAACATCGCGGATGGCGAGACCGTGTGGTTCGACGATGTCTTCCTCGCGGAGGTAGCCGAGTAGCGCGGCTTCGCGCCGCGCGGGATCAGTCAACCACGATCACATCGTGCTGGTCCACGCCGTCGAATGCGATGGTCGAACCGTCGCCCTCGACGCATAGAGATACGGGCTCGCCGCTGACGGGGCACTCGGCGCGCTGGACCTGCCAGGGAAGTCTGATGCGGACAGGCCCGCTGGGAGGGGCGCTGCCCATGTCGAGGTGCGGTCGACCCACAGTGGCGGGCAGGTAACACAGCTCGTGGATCTGAGAGAGCACGTGGATGTGGGTCTGCCCGGCTTCTTGCCGCCAGGCAGTGACGGCGACGTGAGGCATGGCGTCAACCTCGTATGGCGGTTCTCGGTAAGCGAGCAGCAGCGCGGCGACGACCTCCCGGTACTGGCGGCTCGGCGTGCGCGAGTAGAAGCCGCCGATGTCGCGGTTAATGAAGATGACGTGCCCTTGACCGACTTGGCGGACGGTGATGGCAGGAGGAGACGCTTCGTCTTCTCCCTCTGCGAGCGCCGTGACGTCGCGCTGGAACTCGACCCACAGAGGGTCCTCATACGCGTCCTCCGGCTGACCGTACCGGAAGCCATCGAGATCGAGACAGGCGGCGAGTCCCAATCCCCAGTCCCCGATGGGGCGGATCGTGCTCGGTGCCGCTGAAGCCGCGTCTCGGCTCACCACGCCCATGAGATCATCCAACGCGCCCCGCTCTCGCTCCCATCCCATCTCGTCCAACATGCCGGTGGCCGCCGTGGCCAGCAAGAGCCCTCCTCCGTCCACGTAGTCGGCGAGATGCTCGGCCTGCTCGTCGCTGAGGCAGCGGACGTCCGAGAGAATGACCAGAGGGCATGTCCGCAGGTGCTCAGGGGTGACCTGGTCGTCCAGGATGATCTCCGAGGGCAGGTGCGCGTGCATGAGGATGTTGTGGATGCCGTGGACCGACCGCCACGTTGGCTCGTCATCACCGGCGGAGGCGAAGTCCTTGGTGCTAGACGAGAGCACGATCCCCGCGTAGCGGAATGGCTCGCCGCCAACGTATGGGGCGCGTGGCCCGAGCCGCTCAACGATGCCCGATAGCGTGGACACAGCGTCCTTGGGCTGAGAGCTGAGGCCGAGTGCCATGTGCCCTCCGCCCGTCATGCACAGCATCCCGAAGTACGCCATATCGTTTGGGTCGGCATTCGGGCCGTTTGGTTGCTGGTGGATCCACAACTCCTGAGTGTGGCGATTGCTGATGGCGCGCAGGTACTTGAGCTGCATGATGGCCTGGTATGGGGCCTGATCGATCTCCGCAGTCACGAGGCCGTCCACGTCCAGCGGATTCAGCGGGCAACCGCCACCGGTGGCATTGTAGATGCGCTGGAAGTGGTTGAGGCAGACCAACCCATGCTTGCTCTTGGCCCGCACGTGCCGGCAGAGAGACTGCATGTAGTCGCCCAGAACCGCATAGCGCCACTTGATGAACGTGCGGAAGTCGGGATCGTCCCAGTCCTCGACGCGGGGAATCGTCTGACCAGTGTCAGCTCTAAATTTCGCGGCGCAACGCGGACAGCAACACCCCTTGGGCTTGCCGGGGGTCGTGTTCGTGGCGTTCATGAAGCACCCATCAAACCAGATGGCGTCGAAGCCGAGGTCCTCGAAGACCTCGACGCAGAACTCCTTGAGCAGGTCGCCGTAGGGGGAGAGGTAGCAGGCAACCGGATTGACGTCACCATAGGCCTTCTCGTGGCGCTCGCGAGCACGACGCAGGGC
>CAZKUN010000120.1:12472-26575 GCA_964555935.1 uncultured Armatimonadia bacterium
GAATTGCATGGCGTAGTCGGGGTGCTCGCGGATGAGGTACGGCGCCGTGCAGAGGTACTCCCACGAGCACAGGACCATGTCTCGCTTGTGGACTTCCTCGGAGAGCCACTCGTACATGCCCGGGACCGCATCCGGATGGTGAGGCAGCACCTTGCTGGGGAAGAGAGGGTGGGAGCCCTTGGCGCTCACGCTGTACCACCAAGCGGGCACGCTGGCGGCATGGAAGGCATCGAGGCGCTCGAGGATCTCGTCCTTGTCCTCCGGTCGAGGCGGCGATCCGGGGCGGTTCTCCACGCGGAGGCAGGCTTGGAGGTAGCCCCGCCCGACGACGTCTGGCTTGAAGTTCATCGCTGGCCCTTTCATGCATGACTGGAAGTGGTCTCAATGCCCCAACGACTGGGCCTGTCGGATCTGGAGATCCGACCTACGGGAGTCTTGAGACCGGGTCGAAGCTGGAGCTTCGACCTACGGGGTCTTCAGACCAGCTCTAGTCGGCGTAAGCCTCGATCTCATAGATGGAGCACGGCAGCCAGTGGGGTTGGACGTCCGTGGCGACGACGCGAATGCTACTGACCGTGGCGGGAGCGAAGGTCGCCGTCAGGGGCACGAGTGGCTCGTCGCTCGCCACGACGCCGGCCACCGTCGTCCATTCGTCCTCACCAGGTCCCGGCACCCGGACGTCGCAGGCGAGGATGTTGTGAGTGTGGATGACCAAACGCCCGATGGTGACCTCCTCGGGCCAGGTCAGTTGGACCCACTGGTCCACGCCGGCCGCGCCGGCGGACCAGCGCAGGCCCGAGGTGAGGCCGTCGACCACCGCGTGAGGCTCGGCGTTGGGACGCGGCGCCTTGTTCTCGAAGCACTCACCGGAGGAGACTGTCACGCGCGCGCCCGTGTCGTGGTGGGCAAGGTTGCCAGAGATCTTCCGCGTGAGTTTCGCGTCGGCAATCCTGGCCTCCACATTGCCAAGCGTCTCGCGGCCGGCAAGCTCGGGATCGGTGGTGTAGATGCGCGTGCCGTAGACACCGAAGGTATCGCTGAAGGTCCCGTCGGCGGCATTCACCTGACGCCCTTCGGACACGACATATAGGGTCTCGAGTCCGTCTCGTAGGCTGAACGTCACATCCTGTGGCTGCGTCGCCGTGTTGACCGCGATGATATACGCGTGAGTGCCGACGCGCCGCACCGACACGTGCATGTGGCCGGGCTGGGGGGAGTCCACCGTGACGGCGTCCGGGACGTCCGGGGCCAGGATGGCCGACTTGAGGTCACGCGCCTCACGTGATAGGAAGGGCATGCCGATGCCCAGCTCCGGGAACGTGTACGGCTGGTCGTGGGCATAGGTATACCAGAGGAAGCCCTTGCAGTCGTGCGCGACCGCCTGGTACATCATGTTGCGAAGCTCGGCGAAGCTCGGGATGCGGCTAACTTCCGGATCCCGGAAGTCGAAGCCCTGGGGAGTGACCCATGCCGCCGCCCGCCCGCCCGTGGCGTCCCTGACGGCTTCCATGAAGGTGCTCACTCGCTCGATGGGGTGCTCGGCCAGCCCGCCTCTCGTGAAATACACGTAGGGGTCGGGCATCTTGATGTCACACCCCCGCGCGTACCGGTAGACGCCGGCGACGTGGTTATCCAGGACGATGCAGGGGTGATACGGGTCGGTGTCACGGATGACCTGGTAGATCTGCTCCACGCGCGCGGGCAGCGTGTCTTTGTTTGCGGGCTCGTCATATAGGTACCAGGCCAGGATGGCCGGGTGATCCATCAGGGCACGGATGCGCTCGCGCAGCAGATCCGCCTCCTCGTCGCTGAGGGGGTCGGCCGTTGGGTTCTCTGTCTCGGTTGGTGAACTCAGGGCCGAACGGGCTGAAGACGCCATAGAGGCCCTTCTCCGCCCACGTGTCGAGGATGGTTCTCACCGCGTGAACGGGCCGCAACTCCATCGAATAGCTCTGGATTATCGTGTAGGCGTCGTCGGGGTGCTTCTCACGAGGCTCGAAGCTGAACCAGCCGAAGGGCAGGAATGGCTCGCCGTTGTGCAGCAGCACGTGATTCTCGTCGATGCGCCATTCATGCTCGTTGGGCGCCGGTGACAACTTGCGCAGGCGCTTCCGAGCAGACCACACCGCCGCTCCGTCGGCATCCACGAGATCGGCCACAAGCTGGTAATCACCCGCCGCGAGGTCCGTGACGGGTAGCGTTAGCCGCACCTCGCCGTTTGCCTGTGCCTCGTTGGCGCGCGCCACCACCTGCTCGTCCGCTGCTTCGCGCTCGAGCCGGGCTCGGACGCGCTTGTCGGCGAGCCAGTCCTCGGCAGCGTTGGGCAGCGCGATCGTGAACGCGATCTCATCGATCTGCTCTGTGGCGTAGATGCTGTCGCGGTAGTAGGGGCGGGTGATGTCGATCGTCAGCGGCGTGAATGTCACGGAGATCGGGGCCGCGATCTCGCGCAGAAGCGTCGGTGGATCGCCTCGCCTCACGAGGCGCAAACGCAACGCTTGCTCGCCTTGCGCCAGCAACGGCACGGAGAAGTCAACCTCGCGGGCAACGCCGGGCTTGCGCCTGATGACCACGGGCTCCCCGGCGCTCACGCCGGATTCGGAGACCAGTTCAGGCTGCAGTTGCGCCCATTCGCTCCCGCTGCCACGGTTGGCGACCACCACGCGAGCGTCCAACACGGCCCCCTCGCCGCCCACGCGCACCGACGTGCTGTAGGGCTTCTGCACGTCCCAGATGTCTTCGTTTTCGGTGTCCGAGGGGAGCTTGAGCGTGGCATACAGATCGGGCTGGTGAAAGCCCGCCGTGCCCAGCGTGGGGACGAAGGCGGACAGCTCTTCCTGGCCTGCCTTGCGCTCTCGCGCCACGTTGAACGCCCAGTCGGCAGGGGCTGCCTCGTTCCACTCGAGGTCGCTCAGGGGAATGGCCATCTCGACCGTCCACGAGCCCTCGCCGCGCGCGGCTGCAACGTCTGGCGAGCAGTTCCACGTGTCCGAGCGGCTCGCCCCGCTCTCGGTTACCTGGGCGTCGTAAACAGCGCCGAGCGCGTTGACCACGATGTGATAGTAGTCCTCGCGGCCGCCGGTCGGGTCCAGCATCAGCTCGATGCAGTCGTCGGTGTAGACCCTCCCATCGCGCTCAGTGATGCGCGCGACCAGCTTTGGCATGTTGGGCTCGAAGCACTCGGCCCCGAAGTAGACGTGCGTGGGTCCGAAGGCGATGGCGAAGCGCGTCTGCGCCTCGGCGGCTTCGAGCCCTCCCCCGGGGCGCGTGAAGCGCGCGCGCCACGTGCCCTCCGTCCACATCGGCTCGTCGAGCTTGCCATCGATCGTTGGGCTGTCACGTGCCTCGGACGCGACCACGACCAAGTGCTGGGCGTGAGACACTGAAACCGAGGCGAGAAGACTCAGCGTAGCGATGGAAGATATGCGGTGTGGGCGCACGAAGTCCGCCTTCGTCGGACGGGATTGGTCCAGCGTCTGCCGCCATGCTTCACCACCCGCGCGCAAGAGACCTACGTGTTCGGCTACGACCTCATTTACACGAGGACTACCACGAGGAGTCGCGGAAGTCAGCCTGGACGGCCGGATGGAGTCCATGCGAGGAGTCTGAGATATGGCGGATATGTCTCCACGAGAGCGTCTGCTGATCGCCCTGCGCGGCGGCCAGCCGGACCGAGTGCCCTGTTCTCCGCATATCACCCGCTGGATCAGGCACCACTATGGTTGCGTCTGCCCTGACCACCAGTTGAAACTGGCGGAGGAATACGGGCTGGACTTGCTGATTCAGTATGGGGCCTACACTTGGCGCTCAGTCTCCAACGACTACATCTACACGCCCGGCGGTGGGCACAGTCACAACGCTTTGGGGCAGTTCGGTGATCTACCGGGGGTGAGCGTCGACTTGCGGGTGGAGAACGAGCCAGAGCACGTGACCTCGCGACGGACCTTCCACACCCCGGCCGGCGTGCTGCGGGATGTCATTCAGTGGGCGCGGCCGAACATGGGCTACGGTGACGGGCCCAACCCCCATCGCGTGGAGCCCCTCGTCAAGAGTCAGGCCGACCTCGATGCGCTGGCGTTCCTGTACCCGCTCCCACGGCAGGATGTCCTGGCCGACATTCCTCTGACCCGGGAGCGTATCGGCGACGGGGGGCTGCTGATCGCCACGGACTGCACGCACGCCGGATGCTGGGCCATGGAGGCCCTCGGGCCTGAGATGATGCTGCTGGCCTCCGTGACGGATCCGGAGCTACTGCGCGCCGTCTGTCGCCTCGGCCAGGACCAGCACCTGCGCAACTTGCGGGCGATGTTGGAGCGAGGGCTGGAGGCGGCGTGGGTGAACTGGTTCCAGTGCGGTCCCTCGGTCGGCTGGTCGCCGGGAGCCTTCCAGGAGTTCTTCCTGCCGCTCATCACGGAACAGATCGCTGTGATTCACGAATACGGGGCCATTGGCGTCTACCAGGATGACGGCAACATGCGGGATATCATCCCCGACCTGGTGGCGGCGGGCGTGGATGCTATCGGCGGGCTCCAGCCACCCGACGTGGGCGACGTGGTCCTGCGCGAGGTCAAGCAGCAGTGTGGAGAGAGAGTAGCGTTGGTCGGCGGGTTGGACCCGTGCTATACCTTCGACCTGGGCACCCCTGAACGCGTGCGGGAAGCGGTCAAGCAAGCCCTCGACGACGCGGCTGAGGGTGGCGGGTACGTCCTGGGGACGGCGGAGGCCATCGCCCCCGAGACGCCGGCCGCCAGCCTCCAGGCCATGAGCGAGGCGGCGCGCGAGTGGGGGAGCTATGAGCGATGGTGGCAGGCCAGCGGATGTAGCAACAGGCGCGGGGCAGCACGCGGGGAGGATCGTCCCGCGGTTGAGGGAAGTCAGAGCGCAGGACTGAGTACGAGGCCGAACGGCCAACGCCGGCAAGTGTTGGGACTCATGCGCCCGATGGAGTGGTCAAATGAAGAATGGCAAGCCGTTGATGGGCCTTTGCCCGATCGGGAAGTTCGTCTTCAGCAACGAGGACGCCCTGCGCCAGAAGCAGGCCCTCCAGGCGAAGCTGAATGAGTGGGATGTGGCCTTCGTGGATCTGGAGGGCATCTTGCCCGATGGCCTCGTGAAGGACCAGGACCACGTGGGCACGGTGGTCGATCACTTCCGCGGCAACGGCGTCGATTGCATCTTCATGCCTCACTGCAATTTCGGCACCGAGGGCGCGGTGGGCATGATCGGGAAGCGGCTCGGACTGCCGGTTCTGTTGTGGGGGCCGAGAGACGAGGCTCCGCTCCCGGACGGCACGCGCTTGCGCGATTCCCTGTGCGGCATGTTGGCGAGCAGCAAGGTGCTGCACAAGCTCAGCGTCCCGTTCACATACATCGAGAATTGCCGCGTCGGTGACGATGCGCTTCGCGCGGGTGTCGACACGTTCCTCCGCGCGGCGGCCGTCGCCGCGACCTTCCGAGACGGCGCGCGCATCGGCGTCGTCGGGCAGCGCATCGATTTCTTCTGGACGACGATCATCAACGAGTCCGAGTTGCTCCAGCGGTTCAACGTCGAGTTGCTGCCGCTTGACATGGTGACGCTCATCAACGGCGCTCTGGCGCGCGTCGAGGACGACAGGCGGTCGTACAAGAGCGAGATCGCGGAGCTTCAGGCGGCCGTTGAGATCGAGGGGTATGAATCAGACGCGCCGCTGATGAGGGTCCTCGCGGTCCGCGACGAGATCATGGAGATGATCGAGAACCACTCCCTCGATGGCGTGGCCTTCCAGAGCTTCATGTCGATCGTCGACGCTTGCGAGTCGTACTGCTCGCTGGCCGAGAGCATGGTCGGCGAGACGTGCCCCATCGCCGCGGAGACGGATGTTCATGGCGTCATCAGCGATCTCATTTTGCGCCGCGCGGCGCTCGGGTCGGGCCCGGCGTATATCCCCGAGTTCACCATCCGCCATCCCGAGAACGAGAATGGCATACTGCTATGGCACGAGGGGGCTCCGCTATCGATGTGCCACCCCGAGAGCAGGCCCAAGCTCGGCAATCACTGGATCCTGCCCAGCCCTCTGGCGGGGATGTCTCACTTCCGTCTGAAGGACGGGCCTCTGACCGTGGCGCGCTTCGACGGTGACCATGGCGAGTACCGGCTTGCGGTCGGCGAGGGGCATTCGACGGAGGGACCGTTCACGCTGAACAACTACGTGTGGATGGAGGTCGATGATTGGGCCTCCTGGGAACGGGCCCTGATCGAGGGACCGTTCATACACCACTGCGGCATGACGTACGGGCACTATGGCGAGGCTCTTGTGGAGGCGTGCAAATACGTGCCGGGGTTGGAAGCGCTCCGCTTAGGGAGTGCGGATTGAAGTAGCCGGGCTTCGCGCTCTCGGACGGGGTCCGATGGGCGGCGCGTGTTCGGCAACAGAATCCGAGGGATCCACTACACGATGGCATCACTGCTCGACGCCGCCCTTCGCGTAGCGCTGGGCAAGATCACTCCGGACACGCAGGAGCGCCGGAACGTCTTCTGGTTCGTGGTATCGTACCTGCTTGTCGGCGCGGCATCAGTCCTGTGGGCGGGCGATCTGTGGAACGGTTTCCTGGTCCACACCGGCTTCACCATGACCCAGATTGGCATCATAGGGTCGGTCGCCGGGATCGCCAGCTCGGTGGCTCTCATCGCCTTCATGGGCCTGGCCGACCGGATCCAGCACCGGGTGCGTGTCTATGTTATCACCGTATTGCTGACGATTCTCGCCCCCGTCGCGACCGCCGGCATAGCCCTCATCCCGCGCGTCGCCTACCCGCTGTCAGCCCTACTCGTCACGCTGATTGTCATCGTTATATGTCAGGCGACGATCGCCTCGTTCCCGATCATGCTCGGGTACCCCATCATCGCCCGGTCGGCGCGCATGGGCATCCGAGGGCGCGTGTTCGGGTTCACCACCACCGCGTCGGGCGTGCTGGGGATCGGCCTCGGGTGGCTGTCGGCGAACGTGCTGAAGAACGTCGCTTACCCCACTGGCTATGCATGGTGCTTCCTCGCCGCTGCCGCGGCCATCGCGTTGCGAGGCGCTGCGTTCAGCCGTGTCCGCGAGTTGACCGACCTGGCAGTCGACGGCGCGAGCCGATCTGCCTTCCCCCTGACCGCAATCGTGGATGTGCTCAGGCTCAGGGAGTTTCAGACACTCGCCGGTCCGCACGTGGCGCGAGGACTCGCGATGAGCGCCGCGGGGTTCGCCCTGCCGGTGGGGCTCAAGCACCTCGGTCTGCCGGAGCATTACCCGGGCTACGCGAGCGCGGTTACGACGGCGGCGACGGTGCTCGGAGGCATCGCCGTTGCGGTCTGGGCCGATCGGCTGGGCGCGGGGCCCTCATGTTTCTGGGGAGATCTGCTGTACGCGCTCGGAATGGGCACAGTGATGGTCTCCGCCAACCCATTCGTGTTCCTGGCGATATATCTCGTGATGCACTTCGGTCGCAACATCGAGGACAACGCCATCCCGCTGGGAGCGATCAACGTCGTTCCCGCCAAGCATCTCGGCGCCTTCAGCGCGGCACGGCTGATGGTGCTCACCGCATCCGGCGCTGTCGGCGCTCCCATCTTCGGCTACCTCTTCGACCACTACGACCCGGGACTCGTATTCGGGTTGGCCGCCTGTGGCAAGTTCCTGACAGGCGTCTGGTTCTGGTACGTGTTCCGGCCCACCACCCGGGCAACGACGCCATGACGCTCCCTGGAACCTGGGGATCTGCCCCGCGCCCGGACCCGACGAACAAGGAGGCCCGCATGGATCTGTCGCTCCAAGCTGGTGTCGCCGAGACCACTATCAACCCGCGCCTGGGCATGCAGATTGATGGCAACATTGGCGCCCGCCGCCCGGCACAGTTCATCCTCAGCGATCTCTACGCCCGGGCCATCGTCTTCCAGCAGGCTGAGAAGCGCTTCCTGTTGCTCGCCATGGAGCTGCTGGCGATCACACAGGAGTGGAGCGAAGCGATCCGCGCTTGCGCCGCGACGGAGTTCGGTTTCGACCACGACGCCGTGGCGGTGCATGTGGTGCAGAATCACTCCTCGCCCTCGATGGGCCAGATCATGCTCAGCGACCGTCTCGACGCGACCCGGAAGTACCCGTGGATACGCGGCTCGGACCCCGACTATGGGCCTCTCGTGACGGAGAAGATCGGGCCACTGATCCGCGAGGCCGTGGACGGCCTGCAGCCGGTGCGGTTGCTATGCGCCAGCGCGCTGGAGGCCCGCGTCTCGTTCAACCGGCGGGTCGCGCACCGTGACGGCACCTCGGCGATGGGAGTTCGCGACCAGGAGGCTCTGCACCGTGAGGGTCCCAGCGACCCGGAGGTAGGTGTGGCGCTCTTCACCACCCCGTCCCTGCAGACCGTCGCCGCCCTGCTTCATCACAGTTGCCATCCGGTTCACTGGAATCCGCACCACGGCATCCACGGCGACTGGCCGGGCGCGTGGGCAGATCAGGTGCGCCGGGGCCTGCTTCCGTCCGCGGTGCCGCTGGTCCTCAACGGATGCTGCGGCAACGTGCATCACGCGGACCCACTGAACCCGCAGCGCGAGGACACGCCGCAGAGCATGGCAAGCCTGCTCACCGAAGCGGCGCGAACGGCGCTTTGCAGTCCATGTTTCAGCGATGACAGCCCGACGCTTGCCCACAAGACGGTGCGCTTCGGAATCCCGTTCCGCCAGTTCCCCGAGGAGGTGTTTGCGGATGCACGCAAGCTGATCTCGGAGCACCCCGAACCCCTGTGGACCGACGAGACCAAGACCCGTTTTGAGTGGGACTGGCATTTCGCGGCATCGCTGCTGGACCTCGAGCACGTGCTGGCCACCCAGGCTGAGTTCGAGTACGAGATCCAGGCGCTCCGGATCGGTGACCTGGCGATCCTCATTCTTCCGGGTGAGCCCTTCGTCGAAGCCCAGTTGGAGATCAAACAGGCCAGCCCCGCCAAACGCACATTTGTGGCGCACATGTCCAATCGGTATGTTGGGTACATCCCCACACCGGAAGCCATCCGGCGCGGCGGCTACGAGACGCGCCCGTCACACTCCTCGAAGCTGGCGCCGGAGGCCCTGCAGATGATCACGGAGAGATCGGTGGCACTGTTGGAGGAGTTGTACGCGTAAGCTCTCCGCCGGGGTGGTGGCCCGCGGCGGGGCGAGAGAGGACGCGTGATCATGACTCGGAATGAGATACAACAGGCCCTGTCCGGCCCAGTCGCCTCCATCCGGACGCCCTTCAGCCAGGATGGCAGCATGGACTACGATAGCCTGGGGCGGATGGTGGAGTTTGACATCGAGGCGGGCGCCGGCGCGTTGTTGATCACCTGGGGCGATAGTCTCTTCTCGCTCCTGGGCGACCGAGAGATCGCCGACCTTACGACGGCGGTCGTCGAGCGCGCCGCTGGGCGGGTGGCAGTGGTGGCGTGCACGGGCAGATGGGCGACGCCTCAGGCTGTCGAGTTCGCGACCTTCTGTCGGGAGGTTGGCGCGGACATCGTGCAAGTGTTCTTGCCGATGTGGTACCCGGGCTGCGCGCTGCCGGAGGCGGTTGTCGAGCACCACCGGGCGATCGCCGCGCGCATCCCGGTGATGGCCAACAGCGCCGAGTTGCAGCGCAGCGGCGCGGCTGAGGGGCTGGAGATCGCTCGCGTGCTGGTTGACCGAGTCGGCAACGTGTTGGCGATGAAGGCCGATGTCATGGGCGAATTCGACTGCGAGATGACGAGCCTCGTCAGGGAGCATTGGGCGGTGATGGCTGGTGGCCAGAAGTCGTTCCACATGGAGCTTCTGCCGCACGGTTGCCAGGGCTATCTGTCGACCTTCGTCACCTTCAGCCCGAGCGTGACGGAGGCGTATTGGCGCGCGATCGGTGCGGGCGACATCCCGGCGGCGACGCGCATCATTGAGCGAATCGATCGGCCATTCTTCGACCATATCATCGGCGTGCCCGGTGGCTTTGATGCCGCCATGCACGGCATTACCGAGCTTTGCGGGCTAACGCAGCGCTGGCGGCGACCACCGTTCTACAGCCTGGCCGACAGCGAGATGGATGAGCTGGCCGGATTCCTCGAGAGCCTCTCCGAGGCCGAGTAAAGGACTGGGACGCGCTATGCAAGTCATCGACACGGGTATCGTCTACCGCAACCCCATGCCACACGTGTGGAGCCGCCACGCCTACTTCCCCTCGCTGGTGAGTCTCGGCGGCGGGGAGTTGATCTGCTCCTTCGTGAGGGCGCAGGCCTTCGAGGCGGAGGATGCGCGGCTGCATCTATGCCGCTCGCGAGATGGTGGTCGGACGTGGAATAGCGAAGGGCGCATGTTCGCCGAGCGCGAGGCCCCGTCTTACTACTTCGAGGGCGGCCGGATGGCCCTGCTCGCCGATGGTGACCTGCTGATGATGGTCAGCCTGGCCGACAAGCGCCGCCGCGAGGAGGGGCTGTCCAACCCGGCCACGCTGGGTTTTGCCGAGACCACGCTGGTGAGCCATCGCTCCACGGACGGCGGCCGCACTTGGACGGAGGCCTCGGCGGTGACGCCCCCGCTCGTCGGGCCGGAGTTTGAGATCTGCTCGTCGCCGGTCCAACTCAGCGACGGCCGCCTCCTGTACCCCTCCTCCACCTGGAAGGCCTGGGATGGCGCTAGCCCCACCGGCATGAAAGCCGTCGCCTTCATCTCCGACGATAGCGGCGCCACTTGGCCCCGGCACGTGGTCACTCTCGACGGCACCCCCGACCAGGTAGTCCACTGGGAGAGCAAGGTGATCGAGCTGGCCGCCGGAAGGCTCCTGGCCGTTTCCTGGGCATTCGACGAGCCAAATAGCGTTAGCCTGCCCAACCACTTCAGCCTGTCGGCGGACGGTGGGGATAGCTTCAGCTCGCCCGCGGCAACCGATCTGTCGGGCGAGACTCCGGCAGTGCTGGGGCTGGGCCCGGACGAGGCGCTGTGCGTCTATCGTCGCACCGACGTGGCCGGGCTCTACGCCGCGCGGGTCTCGCTGGCGGGCGGGCGTTGGACGACCGGCGAGCAACTGGAGTGCTTCGGGACGGGCGCGCTCTACGGCACGGACAGCCAGAACCAGTCAGAGAAGTTTGCGGTGCTGCGCTTCGGCGCCCCGTGCGTGACGCGCCTGGACGACGGCTCCGTTCTCGTAGCGTTCTGGGTAGTGGAGGAGTGCGTCTCCAACATCCGCTGGGTCCGGCTGGCTCTATAGGCGCCTAGCGCTCGTGAAATCATGACTTGCCGGGCCCCAGCCGTTCAGTCGGCTCCGTCGTTTCGCCACCACCTCAGTTCGTTGCTGCCTCGCTCCGCTCCCGCGAGGATGTCCGGTCGGCCGTCGCCAGTGAGGTCTGCGGTGATGACCTGATTTGCGCGGACCCAGCCCTCCTTGATGACGTGCTTCTGCCACGTGCCGCGAGGGTCGCCGTCGTGCTTGAACAGGTAGACGCCGCCCGGCGCGTCCCACGTGGTGGCCACGACCTCGATATTGCCGTCGCCATCGAGATCCGCGGCGACGGCCTCGAACGCGTGCGGCAGAGGCTCGCAGATGACGTGTCGGGTCCACGGCCCCCCGGTCGGATCGCCATTGTTCTCGTACCAGAGGACGGCGCCCGGGCTGTCGCCGGCCATGCCCGCTGCCATGACCACGTCGATGGCGCCATTTCCGTTCATGTCCACCGGATGCCCGTGGATGGGGCGGATGGTTGTGTCATCGATCACGTGCCGAGTCCACGGTCGGGTGGCGTCCCCGCCGGGGTGTTGGTACCATACGACGAGATTCGCCGCGGAACCGGTCGCCAGCAGATCGGGGCGGCCGTCCCCGTCGAAGTCGGCGACCCGGATGGTCCGAGCCTCCGGGATGTCGGCGTCGATCATGTGCCTGAGCCATGGCCCCTCTCCAGGCGGACCCGCGTTCTCGAACCACGCGACCGCGTTCCCCTTCCAACTCGATGCGGCCACGTCGAGATCGCCGTCTCCGTCGAAGTCTGCCAGCGCCACATCGTAGGCGAACGGAAGACCGCCCTCGGTGATGGGGTGAAGCGTCCACAGCCGACCGTCGGCGGGGTCGCCGCTGTTCTCGAACCAGTAGAGGTCACCCGTGAGGTTCTCCACGATGACGACGTCCGGACGACCGTTCCCGTTGACGTCGCCGATGGCGTGGCGTTCGAGGCGCTCTTTCGGGTGATCTCGCTGGATGAAGTGGCGGGTGAAGCCACCCTTGCCGTCGTTCTGGAACCAGTACAGAGCGCGCCCATCCGCGTCGGCCGCCGTGATGTCCAGAGACCCGTCGCCGTCAAGGTCGGCCGCGGCTATTCCGTAGGCGTAACCGAACCCGTCCATGATGAGATGCTCGGATAAGCGTATCATCGCGCGATGCCCTCCTTGGTCGTTATTCTGCCCGTAGTCGTTCGTCTGACCGGCCGGCAGCGCGCAACCAACCAACATCAGCGTAAAGGCGCGTCGCGCGCTCATCGGTGCAGGCCTTTCCGCCGGGATCCACGACGCCAGACTCAGTAATCGGATCGCCGGCTGAACGGTCCTCTGCTGGTGCCTTACTTCTCAATCCTGACTTGGGATACCTGTTCGCCTCTGGCCGCCTGTCCCGGGGTTACCTGCGCGAAGCAGGGGCAGCGAGGCGGGCTGTGAGGTGATGGGGGGGGGAGGTTGGTGGAGCGAATTGGGGGCAATGGGTTTGCGCGAGGCAGGCGAGCCGCGATGAGAGGGAAGTCATGCGTCAGACGCTGGTCAGAGTCGCAACCATGGGGGCCTTGGCGCTGTGGCTGGGTCATTCAACACCTGGGGGTGCGCAGATGGCACGTGATGGCTCCGCAGTTCCCGCCGTCGCGGCGGCGCCCGAGGGCGAGGCGTTGTCAGAGCTTTACGAGGTGATCGTCGACGGCGTCTCAGCGCCGGTCTACGCGTGTCGCGTGTCGGCAGTGCCGTTCAACCAGGTCTGGCCGGGCTACCAGCGACCGATCGATCAGACAGAGCTGGCGGGATTCGCGTGCTGGGACATGAGCGGGCCTGTGTCAATTGAGGTGCGATCCCGACGGCCGATCGAGTCCGTGGTCGTGCGCCCAAGCGCCTTGGGCATCGAGCCGCAAGTGGACGGTGACCGGGTCACGTTTGAGTTGGATCGGCCGCGTCACCTGGTGCTGGAGGTCAACGGGCCCCACCACGCGCTGCACCTGTTTGCCAGCCCGCCCGAGGCGGATGCGCCTGTGCCTGACGCGGAAGGGGTGCGCTACTTCGGACCTGGCGTGCACCGGCCGGGGAGAATCACGTTAGGGAGCAACCAGACGGTCTACATCGCGGCGGGGGCGGTGGTGTACGGCAGCGTCCACGCTACGGGGGCGCGGAATATCGCCGTGCGAGGGCGGGGGATCATCGACCAAGCCCCCTTCAAGCGTGGCGAGGCCGGAGGGGCTATCCGCTTCACAGACTGCAGTGATATCACGATCGAGGGCGTGATCATGCGCGACCCGGACGTGTGGTGCTGCAGCCTGTTCGGGTGCAGCGATGCCCTCATCGCGGACGTGAAGTTGGTGGGCCTGTGGCGCTACAACGCGGATGGCATCGACATCTGCAACAGCCGGAATGTCACGGTCCGCGACTGCTTCGTGCGTTCTTACGACGACGCCATCGTCCTGAAGGGCCTGAAGTTCGGCCAGAACTCGCTCGACGATCGCCCGGTCAGCAACGTGCGGGTATCGCGCTGCACGATCTGGTGTGATTGGGGGCGGGCGCTGGAAATCGGCGCCGAGACCTGCGCCCCGGAGTTTGCCGACATCATCTTCGAGGACTGCGACATCGTGCGGACCACCCACATTGCCATGGACATCCAGCACGGCGACAGGGCCCTGGTCCGGAACGTGCGCTTCGAGGACATCCGCGTCGAGATGGCGGCGCCGAACCCACATCCGCAGATGCAGCAGAGCCCCGAGGACCGGTACTCGGCGCCGGGCGATGACTACCTGCCGGCGCTCTTCGTGATCGTGATTCGGGGCACCAACTACTCGAAGGATGGCGAGCGCGGTCGCGTCCGGGACGTGGTGTTCCGCGACATTGCCGTCACGGCTCCGCGGACGC
>CAZKUN010000121.1:0-26505 GCA_964555935.1 uncultured Armatimonadia bacterium
CCGAGCCACCGCAGGCGTGCCCTGGGGGTTGTTTGGGCTGATGGCCAAGGCAACCACTGGCGACCTCACGCCCGAGCAAGTGCTCTTGGCAGCCAGCGGCGAGTACGCCGGCCTCGTCGCGGGGGATGGCGCGTCATGACCCACCCCATCGATTGCCCCGTCCCGCCGCCCCAAAACGCTCCGGCCGCGCCGCGCTGGCACCGCTGGCTTGGCATGTCCAGCGCCTACCTGTTCGTCATCTTCCTCCTCATCATCGGTCGGGCGCTGTCGGCGGACTTCCTATCCGCGAGCAACCTTCTTCAGGTCGTGCGCGATGTCTCGATCCTCGGCATCGTCGCAGTCGGCGTCGGCTTCATCACGGTCAGCGGCCACTACGTCGATCTCTCGATCCCGGGCATCATGGCCGTCTCGGGAATCGTCGCCGTCGCGCTGCTTCCGCACGGCTTCGTCATCGCCGTGCTCGCCGGTCTCGCCGTCGGCACGCTACTCGGTCTGATAAACGGTCTCGTCGTCGGCTACCTGCGGCTGAACCCGATCATCTGGACGCTTGCCGCCATGGCTCTCATCGACGGAATCACCCGCTGGGCGTATGGCGGGAAGTGGATCTACGCCGATGCCGCGACGCCGAGTGGCGCGCTCTTCGAGGGCATCTACCGTGCCAACATCTTTGGCGCCGTGCCTCTCGCCGTGATCCTCCTGGCGGCAGCCGCCATCGTCGCCCACCTCGTGCTCCACAACACCGTCTACGGCCGGCGCCTGACCCTCACCGGATCGGCCTATAGCGTCGCCTCCATGACCGGCGTCAACGTCAAGCGCGTCGTCGCCGTCGCCTTCGGGGTCTCCGGTCTCATGGCGGCCCTGGCGGGGATCATCAAGACCAGCCTGAGCATGTACGGCGACGTGGAGACAGGGCTGACCTATGACTTCCAGGCCATCACGGCCGTCGTTCTCGGCGGGATGGTGCTCGCGGGGGGCCGGGGCAGCATTGCCGGTATCATCGGAGGCGTCCTGGTCATCGGGTTGCTGGGCAGAATCCTGCCGCTTATCCCCGGCGTCGATCAGGACATGCAGCTCGCCATCCGCGGCGTGATCTTCGTCCTCGTCGTCGCGATCAGCACCGTCTACCAGCGAAAGGCGGGGCGAAGTGACGCTTAGCAACCGCGCCGCCGAACTGATCTACCGCTTCCGCCTGCTCGTGCTCGGGCTGGTGGTCTTCGCCACGTTCTCGATCCTGGCGCCCGAGCAGTTCCCGAGCCTCGCCAACATCGGCAACATCATCCGCGCGACGAGCACTGACGCCTTCGCGGCGGCGGGCTTCACGGTCGTCATGCTGACGGGCAATCTCGATCTGTCGATCGGGGCCACCATGAGCCTCGGCGGCGTCGCGGTCATCTTCGGCCAGCCGGCTCTCGGCTGGACGGGCGCGCTGCTCGCGGCGGCTCTGGCGGGGCTGGTAGTGGGGTTGATCAACGGCCTGCTCGTCGCCAAGGTCAAGGTCAACTCGTTCATCGTCACGCTCGGTATGATGATCATCCTCCAGGGCCTCTGTCGCGCCGTATTGCAGGGCGGAAGCAAGTCGCTGACCGATGTCGCCGAGGGCATGAGGATCGTCGAGTGGCTCAGCCCCGCCGCGCTCTGGTCGCCGAGGGTGCTGCTCGTGTTGCTCCCGCTCTTGGGGCTCGAGGCCTGCCTCCGGCGGACGCGCCAAGGCCGGAACGTCTACCTCCTCGGCGCCAACCCCGAGACCGCGTGGCACGCCGGCGTTCCTGTCGACCGCCTCATCATCGGCGCCTTCGTGATGTCGGGAGTGCTGTCCGCGCTCGGCGGCGCGGGCGCCGCGATGGCCCAGAACACCGTCATGCCGAACCTCGGCGACAAGTCGCTCATGCTCGTCGTCGCCGCAGTCATCGCCGGCGGGACCGCCATGGCCGGCGGGCGCGGCAGCGTCCTCCTCAGCGTGGCCGCGCTACTCTTGCTCAATGGCCTGACCAATGGGCTGAGCTTCCTGGGCGCGACGAAGTCGCTCAAACTCGTCGCCCAAGGACTGGTCCTCGCTAGCATCATCCTCCACGACGCGTGGCGCGAAGCGAAGCGCAACCGACTTCGCGGCCAACGTCGCGCCTTGCTCGATGAGTTGGAATCACTACCGGATGTCGATGAGATGGATGACGACTCCAAGGGGAGCAGTGACATGCAGAGAAGACAGCCCGACCGTACCTTCGCGATGGTCTGCGTCTCAGTGACCGCGTGCGTGGCGATCGTAGCCATCTATGCCATGTGGAGCAAGGGGCGCGCCCCCGTGGCGCCCGCGCCTGCCGTCGTCACGCAGCGCGCCGCGCCCATCGCTCTCGCAGCAGGCGAGACCGACGTGTCGCAGCTCAAGGCCACCGACGGCCGCCCGCTGACGTGGCTTGACGATTCGCCTCTCGACCCTCCCGAGCGCCCGGACGATCCGGAGAGCCTGGCTGATGACCACCGGTTGCGGTGGTATGACCAGGAGTTCTCCGGGTGGAGCGGAGAAAAACTCCCGCAGCCCGTTAGCCCCGGCGACGGCCCGAGCGGCAAGCGCGTCGTCGCGCTTCAGTACATGGACCACCCCTACTTCACCGGATACGGCAATGGCATGCGGCGCGTCGCCGACGGTTACGGCATCGACCTCACCCAGATGGAGGCCGGCAACGACAACAAGGTCCAAATGGATCAGATCGAGCAGGTCATCGAGATGGCTCCCGATCTCGTCATCGTCAACCCGGTCGACGCCAACGGAGTCGTGCCGATGCTCAAGCGCCTCTATGACGCCAAGCTCCCCATCATCGTCAGCAATCTCCTGCCCGTCGATGAGGGCCAGAAGTACGCGCTCTGCTGGACGGGTCCTGACGATTGGGGGCAGTTCCGGATGCTCGCCCGCGAGTTCGCCCACCAGATGGGCAACCAGGGCGGCTATTGCATCGTCCGCCATGTGGCCGGGACGAGCTGCTACCTCTCCCGCACGTGGGGCGCCGTGTCCGAACTCAAGGAGATCGCGCCGGACATGGTCTGCCTTGACATGCAAGCCACCGACCTCGACACTGAGAAGACCAAGACCCAAGTTGCCGCGTGGCTCAAGCGTTTCGGCGACGACCTCAAGGGCATCATCAGCGCCGACGACTCCAAGGCGATGGTCGGCATCGTGGAGGCCCTCCGCGACGCGGGCCGCGATGACGTCATCTGCGTCTCGGCCGGCAACAGCCGCACGGGGTTGGAGTACATCCAGGAAGGCGTGCTCCACGCGGTCACGTACCAATCCGCCGAGGGCGACGGCGCGCTCCCCATGGAGATGGCGGCCCGTTGGTTCAGCGGCGAGGAGTTCGACAGGCCGATCTACTACCTCAAGAAACACATCATCACCGCGGGCGATGTTGGCGACTTCCTGCCCGCGCAATGGTGAAGGAGCTGCTATGAACATCCTATGCGCCGCCCTCGCGCTCGCCTGCGCGCCTGCCTCCTCCCAACCCATCGAGGCGTTCTGCATCGACTTCAACTGGGGTGAGGGCGGGCCGAACGCCTTCGCCGAGCCAGGGCTCTGGGCAGACGCGTCGCCCGAGGAGCACGTGGCCTGGTATGAGGGGCTCGGAGCGAACGTGATCCAGACCTTCGCCGTGTCGTGCAATGGCTACGCCTGGTACAAGGACGGAATCGTCCCCGAGCAACCGGGTCTGAAGCGCGACTTCCTGACCGAGGTCGTCAAGCTCGGGCACGCGGGCGACATGCGCGTCATGGGCTACTTCTGCGTCGGCGCCAACACGCTCTGGGGCCAGACTCATCCCGATCTCAGCTACGGCCACTCCAGCACGATGCACATCCCGTTCACCACCGAGTACCTCGACTACCTCGCCGCCTCCATCGATGACGCCCTCCGCAAGACCGGCATGGATGGCTTCATGATCGACTGGGTCTTCAACACCACCGGGCAGTGGCTCGAGTGCGAGCAAGCGATGTATGTCGAACTCATGGGCGAGCCGTTCCCGGGGAAGGACGCGGTGACCGACGAGATGATGCTGGAGTTCAACCAGAAAGCGGTCGATCGCTGCTGGGGGCGCATCCGCGATACGGCCAAAGCTGCGAATCCGGATTGCGTTATCTGGCTCACCTGCCATGACGTGCTGAACCCGATGGTCGCCGATTCGGACATGTTCCGCGAGGTCGATTGGCTCATGAATGAGGCCACAGACCCGGCCGTCCTCGAGCGCGTCAGCCAGGTGAGGGGCGAGGGCAAGCAGCTCATACAGTGCGTGGTAGGTTGGGGAGACCGCCACGACGCGCGAGCCATCATCACTGGGGCCGGCGACCAAGACTTCGGACTCTACGGCTTCGCCAAGCCCCGCCCGGATTCGCTCCCTCTGCCCATCGAGCAGTACCGCGACCAACCCATCGCAAGCTTCTCCGGCAACGACCGGAACATCGCCGTCCTCGCTCGCCACTACAACGACGCGCCGCTGGACATGGTCGTCGAGCAACAGGCCGATGGCCAGATCGTGCTCAGGCCCGACACCGCCAACGCCCATGGCACAAGCCCGGTTATCGCGGACGGGCAGATCGGCCATTGGGGCAACGCGGCGGATTCCGTCACATGGCTAATCGACGTGGCGAAGCCAGGCGCCTTCGAGGTGGAGTTGGAATACGCTTGCGCGACCGATTTCGGAGGGAGCACGTTCGAGGTGCGCGTCGACGACGAGGCTTTCAGGATCGTCTCGGAGGAGACCGGCACGTGGCGCGACTACCGCACGTTCGCCCTTGGCGAAGCCACCATCCCCGACGCCGGTCGCCATGCCGTCACAATCCAGCCGCTAACCGACACGCCGTGGAAAGCCGTCAGCGTCAAGTCGATCACCTTGCGCCCGACGGAGTAGCCACCCGAGGGCGGCCGGATCATCACCGTGGAGCGCGTCGAGTAGGCATCACCGGGCACCGGCCCGACACTTCAACAGGGAGGCAATGGACAATGGCCGAGGTAGAAATTGAAGGGATAGGCATGTTGACGACGGACCATCCGGCAAGTTCGGATGGCATCCCGGTGCTGTTGGTGGGAGATGCCTCGCCAGTGCTGGCGAAGGGGGGCGGCGGGGAGCCGTTCGGGCCGGATGACATCCTGGCGGTCGCCGACGGAATGCCAGCCTGGTTGGTGGCGAGCAGGTATGCAATGGCGGTGGAGCTGGAGGGGGGAGGAGTTGGAGCTTGTGGAGGCGTTCGCTGGGGGGGGCGTGAGAGCGCGTAGCCCGGCCGCCGACACGCAAAGTGACGGAAGGTGAGCATGCCCCGCCCAGACGGCGGAGTGTCCACCCGTGCCTGCGGGTCGCCTGACCCGCACGATGCACTTGGGATCGAGAGTTGGGCGCGCGGGTCGGGCGACCCGCAGATTCCCCAATGGGGAATCCCGGCTTGCGGTGGGGAGTGCGAGGAAAGGAGAATCAAGGATATGCTTGTGGTAGTGCTCTTGACGACGACTTGCGCCGGGGCGGCTGACTGGCATGTGACGCCGGACGGGCAGGCGGAGAATCAGGGCACAGCGGACTCGCCGTGGGATCTGACCTCGGCTCTCAGCGGCTCGCAGGACGTGCAGCCGGGCGATACCGTCTGGCTGGCGGCGGGCACGTACCGGTGGCCGGAATGGAACCGCGGGGGTCTGGGTCTTTCAGTGCGGCTGAACGGCGCCGAGGGATCGCCGATCGTCGTGCGGGCACCGCCGGGCGCGCGGGCGACCATTGACGGCGGCATCGAAATGCTGACTGGGTGCTCGTACGTGTGGTTGCGGGACCTCGAGGTGACCGTCTCCGAGCCGCATCAGACGACTGAGGAGTCCGGGTCTCACCCGGAGTCGCTCAAGGGCCCATCAGGAGGGGTCAGCGTCGCGGATGCGCCGGGATGCAAGTTCATCGACCTCCTGATCCACGACAACACGGGCAGCGGGATGAACCTGTGGAAGCCGGCGCTCGACGCGGAGGTCTATGGCTGCATTTTCTACGGGAACGGATGGCAGGGGCCAGACCGCCACCACGGACACAGCATCTACACGCAGAACGCCGAGGGCACCAAGACGATTGCGAACTGCATCATGAGCACGCCGGGCGGGGGCTCGTACACGATGCACGCGTACGGATCGTCGCGCGCGAATGTCGATAACTTCGTGGTCGAGCATAACGTGTGCCACGGCGCCGGGCCGTTCCTCATTGGCGGCGGCGCGCCGAGCCACAACATCACGGCGCGGGGGAACGTGCTGCATGGGATCGGCATGCGAATCGGCTACACGGCGGAGCACAACGAGGACTGCGTTGTGACGGACAACACCATCGTGCGTGGCGGGCTGGAGATTGTGAAGTACCGTCAGGCGGTGACAGAGGACAACGTTGTCTGGAACGAGGGTGACGCGCGTCCCACGGAACCGTGGGTCTACGTGAAGCCGCACAAGTACGCGGAGGGGCGGGCTCACCTGGCAGTTGTCAACTGGGCGGGCACGGGAAGTGTCCAGGTCGATGTCAGTGAGGTGCTGGAGAACGGGGAGAGGTATCGATTGCTTGACCCTTCGGACTTCTACGGCACGCCGCTCGCCGAGGGCGAGGTAGCGGACGGCAAGATCGCCGTCCCGGTTGACGGGGAGTTTGGCGTGTACGTGTTGATGGCTGACTAGACGGGCGGCTCACCCCTTCTCTGGTCCTGTCACTATCAAGACTAGGGCGACCCCGCCGCGAGCTTGCCGTTGACGTACAGCGCCGACGTTCTCGCCTCGACGTCTACCGTTCCGGCCACATGCGTCCACTCGCCTAGCGGCAGCTCGGCCGCGTGGACCAACGCCGGATCGCGCGTCGTCAGTCGCAGCGAGTTCCCCGGATGCGTATCGAACAAGTACGCGCTCGCCACTCCCACAGGCGACTTATCGATGATCCGCATCCCGGCGCCAACAAGGTCGGTCGGCCGTACCCACGCCGCCACTGTCAGGCCGTCCAAACAGTCCAGCCGCGCGTCATGTCCGATCTCCAGGTACCCAGTGCCGCCGACCCGCATGGCTGCGCCGTGGATGCTATCGATCAGCTCAACCTCCCCGACGACACGCGCCGGGAGGTCGGCGACTGCCGTGTTCCTCGCAGCCTCGCCGTCGAGATCCGCGAGGTCCAGAGCGACCAGCATTCCAGGCAGCGATGCATCGCCATCGAACAGCTTCGCCATCTCCACCTCGCTCAGCGGCCGATCGAACACGGCGATGCGCGCGAGATCACCCCTGAAGGCGTTCCCGCCCGCGCTGTCCGCGCCGATCCTCAGCGGCAGCGCGTTCGCGCGGATGATCCCCTGCGGTCGGATCACGAGCGGCTCGAAGGCGTCGTCTGGTCTAGCGGCAGGTCCATTGGGAGCATCCAGCCGCGCCTCGATCGTCTGCCCCTTCCTCAGCGCGACCTCGTAGTTCTCGCCGACTTTGGCGACGCCCCGGCGACTCCACTCCGGCTCTCGCCCGCCGAAGTTGTCGCGGACGCGAATGACGCTATCGCGCCCCGCGACCACGCGCAGCCAGGTTGTCGCATTGCCCTCGCGGCGCGCCGACACGCGGTGGCCGCCCTCGGCTCGCAGATCGTCGAACGACGCGTCATGCCACAGCCATGGCATCGCCGGGAAGATCCGGATGATTCCCGTGTCGCGCTCGCCGGGCGTCGGGCTCCAGCTCTGCAGCACCATCTCATGCACGGCCTGGGCGGCCAGGAAGTTGCCCTCCAGCGTGAACGGTCGGTAGGTGAACCCCGAGAACCCGCTTCCCGTCTGGTCGCCGTTCACGTGGAACCCGTTGCGCAGGATGAACGCCTTCACGTACAGATCCAGCATCCGCGCGGCCATCTCCGCATCACCCACTCGCGCTCGCAGGCACGACATCCACGAGAAGCTATAGCCCGTCCAGCCCATCGTGCCTAGGTCGTCCCACTGCTCCATGCTCGCGTCGATGATGCGCTGTTCGTCCGCGCCTCCATCGGAGGTCATCAGGTTGAACGGGTGCATCATGATGATGTTCGACAGATGCCGGTGGCTGCCCGGGAGCTTCTGCTCGGCGTCGAGCAGCAGGATGTCATCGTCGCTCACGTGGAACTCACCCAAGCCCTCGACGATATTGACCCAGCGGGCCGCGTCGTTCGCGTTGCCGGCCGCATCAGCCATCTCAGCCAGCCCCACGAAGAACATCTTCAGGCACGCCAGGTCGTAGTTTGTGTTGGGGATCAACCACGCCTGGATCGAGTTGTTGTGAATCTCCGGTGATGTCGACAGTGGCAGCACGAGCACCCCATCATCATTCGGACTCAGGAGGTGCTCGAGGCACTCGCCGACCTCGCGACACCACGGGTAAGCGCGCTCGTTCAGGAAGTCCTCATCCATCGTGTAGCGCCAGTGCAGGTAGAAGAGGTGCCCGCTCCACGCGCCCATCGCCGGCGAGCAACTGTATTGACCCCATCCACCCAGAGGCTGCCCCGCCAAGCTCATCACGCCCGGCACAGCCGCGCCCGGAGCATCGTAGAAGTCGCGAGCGAACGTGCGGAACGTGGGCAGAAGATTCCAGAGGAAATCCAGGTACGATGCGCCCTCATTGAAGTGCCCCGCCGCCTGGTAGGCGATGTAGGTCATCTGCGTGTTGAGATCGTTGTGGTAGTCGCCCTTCCACGGTGGCAAGCCGCCCGAATCGGCGGTCCACACGCCCTGCAGCGGCATCGGCGGGGCTCCCCGACGAGAGGCCGCCCCGTAGAAATACTCAACCAGGTAATACTGCCGCATGACATCGATATCCGGCACGCTGACCGTCGACTCCGACCAGAACTCGCGCCAATAGGCCGCGTGCGGTCTCAGCGCCTTCTTGTAGCCCGTTTCCAGCGCCTGATCGACTCGCTCTCTCGCCAGCCCGAGTGGATCATCATCATCGTTGCTGGATGTCACCGTCGCCGCTAGAAGCGTCCCGGCTTTCAAATCTCGCGTCTCGACGCACACGCAGTAACTCAGCCCCTCGGCCGCCTCCTGCACGAACCACTGAGCTGTTAGATCCGAACCGACCGCCGCATCCGGATAGCCGAGGACCTTCACCGCGCCAGGAGCCAGTAACCTGATGGCCTCGGGCGCCGGGCCGGGGATGAACACGAGCCCAACCGGCTTCGCGGCGCTGAAGAACGCATCCACGTCTGTCCCGTCGGCCAGGTGCGCGCGGCCCTCGGCGGTGGCCAGCTCCAGTTCGAAGGATTCTATGGCCTGCGATTGATCGAGCGTGACCTCCACTCGGCCCGCGGGTAGCTTGGTGGGATGCGTACCGTTGTACGGCGCGTCGAAGATCCGGTTCACCTCGCCCTGCTTGCCCTCGGCGACCAGTCGCTGCATGTTCGGGTAGTTGAACTCGTCCCACGGCATGCCAGGCGCCGGCCGCTCGTCCCACAGGTCGCCGCGATCCAGCGACAGCCGCAGCGTGTTGCCTTCGCCCCACAGCAGCCCGCCCATCAGACCGTTCCCGAGGGGGATCGCCTCGTCCCAGGTGGTGATCGGCGCTTCGAGGACCAGGTTGAGTTCGCGGCGCGGCAGGCGAGATCGCCCACGCGCGGCGCCGGCGGTGGTGGCAACAACGAGCAGCGCAACGACGAGCATCAGCTTGGGCATCGGGCGACTCTCTTTCGGTTCCGGGAGGATAGGCATGGCAGTTCGGCGCGGTTGATGGGTCGCCCTTCGGGGTCGGGAGCGGGGCTCATCCGAGCGCCGACGAGGGAAGCGGGCCGAGCAGGAACGGGCCGTATAGGGGTCGTAGACAGATAGTTGGGACAAACTCGGGGGAGTTGGCGACTATATGTATAGAAGAGCTTAAGATTCGCTCTTCAAGCTAATCTCAATCTCTTCTCTTCATAGGATCATTCACCCCCACGAATCTGAATCAACGGAAGGGGACCGTGGCGTTCCTACCCCTTGACCCACGCATCCCCATCCCCGGCGGCATACGCGTTCATGTACTGCAGGATGAGTTCCTTGGTCCGATATTTGCCGAACTTCTTTTCGTCGTGGCGCTTCACGATGGGGAACGTCTCGAGGATATACTCGGCGTCATCCCGATCGATGCCGTAGAGCCCAAAGTACAGCGCGTCCAGCTGACACCTCAATTGCAGCCGCCGCTCCTCATCCCACACGAACGGTGGCTTGACCTCGCCCTCCTCATCCACATAGCCCATGTCCTCCGCAAACCCCGCGATGTCATGCGCCGTGTACGTCAACTCCAACACGCGCTCCCGTATCCACTCCACCTGCTCGTCCGTGTAGGCGGAAGGCGGGATGATGGGGAGTTGTTTGACCACGAAGAACGCCACCTTGGTCGACGACACCTTTGTCCGGGCCACGAAGTCGAGAACGAAGGCGTTCAGGTTCGCGGCCAGGCACTCCTTCGGCGCGGACGTGGCACACGCGAGAAGGGGCAGCTTGTCGTTATAGCCCACATTCGGGCCGATGGCGCTAATGACAGTTCTTTCGTCCGTGGACCGTGCAACATCTCGATACGCGAGCACCCACGGGACCCCTCGGCCCCGGCGTTTCACCTCGTCGGATGGCACCCAGAACTGGGGTGCCGGTGACATATCGGGGTCGCGCTTCTCCTCGGGCGTCATCGACACCGCGACAAACTGGTTGTATGTGTTCTCCGGGTGGTGTTCCACCGATGCAGCTCGGTGATCGAACGGGCGCACCATCTTGCCCGCGTACAGTGGAGCGTATGCCTCACCCCCCTTTCTGTAGTGATTCCCGGCACTCCGCCAGAAGCCATCCGCGTCCAGGTCTCCTGCCGTCCGAAACAGGTGTGAATCGTCGGACATGTGGAAGGGCCGGTAGTACTTCAAGCCCCACGGGCTGATGTCGTTGTCGAAGCCTTCGCTAACGAGGATCGGCACTCTCTCATGAATGCTCCGCGCGATCTCCGCATCGCGCTGCGTGCGGAAGATCGGGCATGTCTTCGTGTTCGGGTTCATCAGCTCGCAGTCTTCCGGTCGCAGCGGGAACACGCGCTCCGGATCGCGCATGTCCTCGGCGCCGTGCAAGAAGAACCCCGCGCTGATCTCCTCCACCGGCTCTTCGCCCGTCATCACCAGAATGGTGAACTTGAACCGGCTGTCCACATCGGCGAAGACCTTCTGCCGATTCTCGAAGTCCAGCAAGGTCTGCAGCGTCTTGGTCCCGATGAGATCGCCGAAGAAGTCCTTCGTGGTGTTGTCCGTCGCGATGCCGCTGGGCACGAGGAGTCCCGTCCGCCCGCGAGCCGCCAGAAGGTCGCGGGCGCGCTCGGTCATCACGGCATACAGATTCGTATCGCCCTTACCCATGAGCGGGTACTGACCCGAACTCCGTGTCCACGCGAGTTGGAATTCCGCCTGTTCCTTGGCCCGTGCATGCTGCTCCGCCAGTTCCGGATCCGTCTCCGGCAGCGCCGCGATCATCGCCTTCCGTTTCGCCGCCGTCGGCGCCAGCGAGATCACCGGCGCGCGCCGGGCGAAGAACTCGTTATCCTGCAGCTTGATCCGCTCCCACGGCGGATTGCCGACCACCGCATCAAACCCCGGATCGTCGAGCTTCCGCCCATGCTGGTCGAAGAACACCTCGGGGAACTCAAGCTCCCAGTGGAAGAAGCGATAGCGCTCCGCCAGAGACCTCGCCACATCAAGCGCCGTTGCCGCCTCGCCGGATGGCTCTGCGCCGGCCCCCGTAAGAGCGGCTTCAGCCGCGACGCCGTTGGCAGATAGCGCGGCGAGGTCCTCGGGAGACGGCGTCGCGGCTGAAGCCGCTCTTACATTGGCTTGGGAGGGAGGCGAGGTCTGGAGGTGCTGGACCAACTCGCCGTAGACCGTCGCGTCGATCTCATTCCCGAAGAACCGACTGCACCAGACATCGCCGATCTCGCGGTACGGCCGCCGGTGGGCCTCGTCGATCTGGGCGAGGATCCGGGCCTTCTGCTGCACCGCCTCGCGGGAATCGGAGAGGGCGTGGCTGATCTCGCCGAAGCCGAACACGAGGCGGTTCGCGGCGAGCGCGAAGTCGTCGTAGTCAAACAGCGCGAGCTGTCCCGCCGCCTCGGCCTTGGCCGTCTTGGCCTTCTTCTTGCGTTTCTTCGGCTCCGGCGGGGTGGGGAGGTCTTCGACCCGCGCGCCGATCAGCGAGTTGCCGCAGCGCAGATGGTGATCGAGGAACGACAGCGGCTCGCCCTTGGAGACCGTGTTCAGCCATAGCGACAGCTTAGCTAACTCCACCGCCAACGGATTCACATCCACCCCGTGGATGCACCGCTCCACCACCATGCGTTTCAGTCGGACAACGTCCGCCTCTTCGTCGACCTTCGCCTTCCCATACTTCGCCGCCGCGTATAACCCATCCCCGTACACGCCCAAGCTGGCGCCTCGCTCCATCAGCTTCCGCGCGATGAAATTCGTCGCCTCAACGAGGAAATGCCCGCTCCCCATGGCTGGATCGAGCACGTTAAGGTCCAGGACCTCCTCGCTCGTTTCACACGCATCGATGACCGGGCCGATGGTGTTCTCGACGATGTACTCGACGATGAACTGCGGCGTGTAGTAACTTCCCGTCGCCTTCCGCTCGCCTCGATCGGTGACGAGATACACCTCACCCGCCTCGCACCTCTCTGCCTCATCCGTGGCCTTCGTCTTCGTGGGGCGGGCATTCTTGCCCGCCGCCGCGTCAGCGTCCGCAGGCAAGAATGCCTGCGCCACGCTCTCATCCGGCACCCACAGATCCTTCCCGCCCTTACGCACCACCACCATCGGCTCCGACGCCACCGCCAGCCGATACTCCAGCAACCCCTCGTAGATGCTCCCTATGTGTCTCACGCCGAGGTCGCGGTAGTCCGCAAACCGTCCCTCGGGCGTCCTCGCCAGCAGGTCCACGACCTTCGCGACCGCGGCGTCCGATAGTTCGCTCCGCTCCAGGAACGGGTGTCTCCCGGGGTCGAACAGCCCGCCGTTATACGCGGGCACGCCGAGCGCCTCGTGACCCTTGTCGATGATCCCACTGAGCGCCTTAAGCTTCGGCCACTCCGCGGCAATGCCGTCGATGAACCCGTCCGGGTTTGCCGCTACGCGGTTCTTGATGGCATGAAGCGAGTATTGATCCCGGTAGGGCACGTTCTCGCGCAGCGGCAATAGCTCCGCCGCCTCCGCGTAGAGCACGAACAGCAACCGATAGAGGAAGACCAGGGCGTTGTCGTACACCTCGTCGAGGTCCGATTCGCCGAGCCCGTTCGGCGCGTAGCCCAAGAATCCACGACACGCCTCCAGCAGCGCGCGGTAGACGCCTTCGCGGACATCCTCACGCAGCTTGTCGGCGGCCAGGTCAGACTCGGCCTGGACCTGCTCCAGGAACGACACGCCCTCGACGCCTGCCACAAAGGCAGAGCAACGGAAGAACAGCCAGAAGTACGCCAGGTCGTCGGGGTTACCCGACTGCAATAGCGCGGGCAGGTCCACCTCGTAGTAGACCTGCATGTCGGGCTTCGGCTCGGATGAGTACAGCCGCCACAGCCGACCGTTCGTTAGGATCGCCCAGCGGCAACCGGTCTCGGCGAGGTAGTAGTAGATCTGGAAACTCGGGTTCTGAAAGCTCCAGCCCTTGGCGCCGCTCACGGCCTTGTCGAGCTTGATGCCCCACGCCTTCGCGTCACCAACGGCGATGGCCTGATCCCAGGTACTCGCGCCGGCCGTCCGCGGGCAGCACCGCCTCCCGCGCCGCGTCATCGATGAAGAACCCGTAATCAGGCTGGTGCTGCCCGGCGCGGGGCTGCACTTCGCACGTGTGGCCGAGGATGGCGAGCACCGGCTTGATGAACTGGTCCTCGAGTTGCGCCTCGTTGAACTGCTCGACCTCATCGTACCGATCGTCCCACAGCGCCAGCAACTCCGCGCGGGCGCCGTCGAGGCCCTCCGGCGGCCAGGGGTGTTCGGCCTCGGGCAGGACGTCCTGGAGGTAATGACCGGCGAGCAGTTGGTGGCTGTTGAACGGCGCGAAGGGAAGCTGCGGTTGGAGCACTACGCGACCTCCTCGGATGAGACAGACGGGCGGACAAGGCTGCGCGGCGACGGCAACGGCGCGGCTCAGGAGAGCCGCAGGCACGGACGACACGGGCGACGGCGGACGCGTTCGTGGAGGAGTTTCGTCAGGCGGGGGTCATGGCCCTCGTGGGAGAGACGGTTGGAGGCGTGGAAACTCGGAAACTCAGACGACGAGTTTCCTCTGCAGAACGCAATGATTGGCAACGGCATTGCGCTCTGCCCTGCTGCCACGCGGGCGAAGGCAACGGCAAGCCTACTTCGGGCGCTGTCGGCGGACCCGCCAGTCCTCAATGGCCACATTCTCACAGTCCACCATGTCCACGATTTCGGCCATATCGCCGGGCGCGGGCTCGCCTGACACCGTCACGACGTTGTCCCTGATGATCACGTTCTCGCAGGACCAGAGCGTGATTTGCTGGGGACGGTACTCGCCGAGACGGTTGCCCACGATCTCGATGTCCCTCACCCGTCTATCCCCCGCGGCGCGCTCCCAGCGATCACCCACAACGATACCCGCGCCGCCGAAGTCGTTGTTCCTGACTGCCATGGTGTGCGGGATCGGCCCTTCGTTGTAGTAGTAAATGTCGAACATCACGAGCCCGCCAGCCACTGAGAGGCGATTGTTCTCAACCACCGCGTTGGGGCATCTCAGCTTGATGCCGCCCGCGTTGGTGAGCCTGTTATTCCTGATGACCACGCCGGAGCCGCAGGCATCCCAGTTGAAGACGCGCTTGCCCGAATCGGCTTCGAGGCCTGGGATCGGAGGAGTGAACGCCACGGAGTAATGAGTGCGCTCCATAAAGCCCGGGAGTTCCTCGACTTCGGTTGCGGTGGCGAGGCGCTCGATCGGGAGCTTCGTCGCGTAGTCATAGAAGTACAGCCTGTCCCCCGCCTTGATGGTGAACTTCTCGCTGTAGAGGACGACCTCGCGATCCGACAGCACCTCCTTGATGTTCAGGCCGCGGTTGTGGACGTTGATGCTGTCATCGTTGTTATCGCGGAAGTCGCATCCCTCGATGATGAACTCGCCGCGCACGCCGAAGGAGTGAATGCCATCCGCGTTCACGTTGATCGCTCGATCGGTCCTCGGCCTGGGGAGTATATTGCAGTTCCTGATGAGGGTGGATTCCTCGGTGTGGCCGATCAGGTATGCGATCGTGATGCCCGCGTAGACGGTGATGTTCTTCAGAACCACGCCACGCACGAACCAGGCCTCGACCGGCGACCGGTTGAAGCGGATGAAGCAATGGAAGTAGCGATCGCCGACCTTGAGCTGCTTCGTGCCGATGGGAGTTCTCTCAGCGGCGTGCAGCCTGTACTCAGTGTCACTGAGGCGGTCCCAGCTCTCAAGGAAGAGCGGGCGGCCCGTGCGGTGCTGGAGGGCGGTCGGGTCGAAGGTGTTGCCGAAACACAGATCGGGGTCGGTGAAGCCCGGATGGTCGAACTCAGCGAAGCCGGGGTCGAGCCGGAGGACGAACGACCCCTGCTCCTCGTCGATGCTCGTGATCCTGCCCTGGGTGAACGGAAGGGGGTCGTAATCGACAGCGAAGTCCCTGAGGACGATGTTCGTTGAGAACTCGGCAGCGATGCCTCCGAACTGAGGATTCCGTATCGAGAGGACCGTCTCAGGCCCCGCTCCCGCGAAGGTGATGTCCTTGGCGTTGTCGATGACGAGGCAGCACCTGTCTTCGCCGCCGGTCGCCATGCCGAAGCGCTGGTAATCATACGTGTCGTTCTTGGGCCAGATGGCATACTCGCCCTTGGATAACTTGATGGTTACCGGCCTGCCGAGGGACTTCGCGCGGTAGATTGCTTCCCGTATGGCTGGCCCGGAATCCGTCTCGCCATCAGGCACGGCGCCGAGAGAATCGACGTGGATGACCGCGCGGTCGGCGGGAGCCTCGCATGCGGCGACGGCTAGCAGGAATGACGCAATCCACAGAGCGGGATTCATGGGTCGTGCCTCCGAGTTCACTCGACGGCAAGATCGATCCAGGTGAACCTCACCGATTCCCCGCCTTCGCCCAACGCCACGGTCAGGTCGTTGTCGCCATCGCGGAGGAGACTTTGCGTGAGCGTCCACGCTCGACGGCGCGGCCCGTCGCTGATCATACGGTCATACGGGTTGTCCAGGAAGGGGCTGGTATCGTCCGTCGGCTCCAACTCGACATCGTTGAAGCGGACGGTGAGCTGCGCGGTGTCGATGGGGTCTTCGGAGTGCACGCGCAGACGCGTTGATTCCGCAAGCTCGCGCTCTGGCAGCGCGATGTCGAATCGGAATGACCGCTCCGTTCCAGGCTCGATCTTCCGGTTTAGCTGGCTCAGGTAGGTCCACTGCCCCAGCCAGTAATACTGCGGTTGCCGGCTCAGCCACGCGGGATCGCGCAGGCGCGGGAGGACGTGAAACGGCGGCTCGCGCACAAGCCACTCAAACCCCTTGCCGCCGCCCCGGTAGTAGACGAAGTTGAACAGGCTGATGCCGTCGGCGCCCCGAGCATAGGCCAGGTTCGCGGCGGTCTGAAACTGGGCGTCCCACGTGCGAGGATGCCCGATTGTCCCGTAGCCCGAACGCTCCGCGATGAACCACAGGCTCCCCGCGCTGAATGTGAGTTCCTGGTAGACGGCCGCGTTCGGGGCGAGCGCGCGTATCTTCGCGAGGTCATGGACCATGATGGTATGGTACCAGCCGGAGCAGTTCAGCATCTGGACGCCCGCGCCAACGAGGCGCTCGACATCAAGACCCGTCTCTGGCCAGCGCTTCAAGTCGAGCGGCACGCGCACCGATAGCCAACGTTGCCGGCCGGGCTTCGTGGTGCGGTCGAGGACGGCTCTCACGTCGCGCGCGAAGTCAGTGATGATGTCGGCGCGCTCGTCGAGGGGGAAGTCCTTGCGGAACATCACGTGATCGCGCAGGAAATCCAGCTCGAAGCCATCGAGATCGTAGTTCTCAAGGAGTTCGGTGATGAGGGAGAGCTTGTACTCCCTGACGGCGGGCTCGGCCCAGTTGAGGCCGCGCTGGTGGCTGTAGCCCGTGGGCCACTTGGTCTTGTGCTCGGGCTCGATCCAGTACTCAGGATGCTCGGTGTAGAACTGGCTTGACCAGGAGGAGCGGACGTGCTCCTCGCCGCTGAACTCCATCATGTGCACGTCGTTGAGTCGGAGGCTGATGAAGGGAGCCATGCCATGCTCGCGGCAGCGCTCCACAAGCACCTTGACCCAATCGCCGCCGGCCAGCAGGTAGTCGCCGTACTCGTCGGGCTTGAGCCCGGACTTCGCCATCCACCACTGGTAGTGATCGGGCACCACGTCGCTCTTCCACCACGGGAAGTGGCCCAGGCCGGGGCTGAGCATGTACGCGTCGACGCCCTTGCCCGCGACATCGTCGATCGATCCCGCGATCGCGTCATCGGTGATAGGCTCGCCGCGGCTGTGGAACGGTGACTCGCAACTCACTATGTTGGTGGCATCGTTGTTGTAGAGGAGCTTGAACGGAGCCTTCTCCGCGGCAGGTTGCGCGTCGCCAGCCGCCGCGCAAAGCAACACCAAGACACCCATTGGACCGCCCCCGTGTGGGTAGTATTGAGCGAAAGGCCTCGCCAGAGGCTGTCTTCTACCGCAGTTGCCCAGGGCCCTGCGTCGGAGGGCTTGCGCGTCGAGGTATCCAATACACGGTCACACCACTTTTCCGAGAGGCGGTCGCTGATGCCAATCTCCACATGCCTCGCTCTGGCGCTGCTCCCATTCGCCGCGGGCGCCGCTGATTCCGTCGTGCTCGAGAACGCTCACTGCCGGCTGGAGATCGATCCCGCGACGGGCGATATCGCCTCGCTCACGCCCGGCCCGGAGTCGCTGCGGGGCTCGTGGTTTGAGGTCGTCGAGGAGGACCGAAGCGGCCTGGCGCCATGGGAGACGTGGGAGCATGGCGAGGAGAACGTCTTCGCGGGCGGCGAGGCGGAGATCTCGACCCAGATCGTCGGCGAGACCTCGCGGGCGCGCATTCTCTGGCGACGCCCCAGCGGGCTGCGCATCATCGGCGAGATCGAACTCGCCGCCGAAGACCTCGGCCCGCGCTTTCACCTGACGGTTCGCAACACGACCGGTCAGGCGCTCGTGGATACGATCCGCCTGCCCGTCCTGCGCGGCATCGAGGTGGGCGATCCGGCTGATGACTGGTTCACGTGGCCTCACACCCTCGGCGCGCGGTTCCGCGTGAAGGGTCTCGACCCCGGGCAGATGCTGTCAGAAGCATATCCGGATTTCATGTACATGCAGTGGCTCGACCTCTACGATGCGGACCGGGGCGTCTACGTCGGATGCCTCGACGACTATGGCTACAGCAAGGATCTGTTCATCGGCCGCGAGGAGTCCGGCGACAGCGTCATGGGCATCAGCTTCACCGGCTGTTGGATCGCCGAGCGCGGCGATAGTTGGACGACCCCTTGGGTGCAGATCGCCGCTCACGAGGGAGACTGGCGATCCGGGGCTGCCATGTACCGCCCGTTCGCCCAGGATGCATTCGGCCCGCTCGACCCGCCCCAACGCGTTTGGGACATGCCGACATCCCAGTGCTGGCTCGCCCACCACGCCAGCGACGGCGACGTGGGCGATCTCTTCGAGATCCAGCAGCAGGCCCCGATCCACGCCTCGTACCTCATGAAGTCGCTCAACACGTCGATCCCCGAGGGTTGGGATGGGTTCCGCGGCTCAGCGCTGGAGTACGAGCGAGCGTTCGACAAGATCAGGGCCCAGGGTGGATCGCCGGCTCTCTTTACCTTCGACCGCGCTCCGCTCATGGGGCGCCCGAACTACGCCGAGTACGCTTCGCGCTGGACGCTACATGACCGCAACCGCAGCTTCGCCGAGGGCTTCCGCGACATGATGCCCTCGCCATTTGATCCCGCCTTCGTGAAGGCCCGCGTCGGCGAGGCTGTGAGGTGGGTCCAAGCCTTCGGCCTGGACGAGATCCACTACGACACCGCTGCCACGACCGGCGCCGGGCTTGCCGGCCCATCGTATGGCGCGCCCCACCGGCCCAACGAGGTGCCGCACTACTTCAAGGCACTGTACCGCGCCATCCGCGACGCATGCCGCGAGCACAATCCCGAGTTTATCCTGCGGGCCGAGCACTGCGCGGATTTCTTCTATCCCGAGTTCCTCACGTCGACCGCCCATCTCTTCGTGACCGGCACGCTCGTGGCCGCTCACAACCCTCCCGACGACGCGCAGCTCATGCCCATCCTGTTTCGCCACACGCTGCCGCGACACGCGGCGCTCCAGATGCCCAGCCAGAGCGCCAACGATTTCTGGACATACGCGAATGGGATGGGCCACGGCTTCCATGGTGGCGGGCCGTCGTGGTCCTTCAATCCCGGCGTCCGCGAGGCCGAGAGCCCGCCCGGCGAATTGTTGCATCGGTACCGTTTCTACACGGGTGAGTGGCGGCGGTACTACGACTTCCGAGTGGGGTTGGCGGAGGCCGTGGTCGAGGGCGACGCCTCTGACATCGTTACCGAGGCTCTCATCGATGGACAGTGGCAGCGCTGCGACTACCCCGGACCCGTCATCGCGGTGACCCACTCGGGCGGCGGCCGCGAGGCCACGCTCGGCCAGTGGTACCCGCTCAGCGACACGCCCTACTACGCAGCGCGTTTTGCTCCTGACAGCATGGACCCGCGTCCCATCCGCCTACGCGTGCCGACCGCACTCACCAACCCGCGCGTGAAACTCCTCGACGAACGTGGCGAAGTGCCCACTAGCGCCAAAGCCGTGGACGGCGTCATTGAGGTCGAGATCCCCGATCCGACGTGCTTCGCGCTGGAGGTCTCCGAGAGTCCGTTCCTCGACGGCGAGGCGCCTCGACGCGCTGAGCCCGGCGACTCGTTCGAATGGCGGCTGACTGTCTCTCAAGACGACCCTCAACCCGGGCGGATCGCCATCGAACTCCCCGCCGGATGGCCAGCGGTCGAGCCGATCTCGGTGCCGGCCGAAGGCTCGTTCAGCGGCACGGTTCTCGTCCAGGTTCCCGAGGGCGTGTTCGGTCGCTGCTATCCGCTCAAAGCGGTCTTCACGTCCGAGGCGGCCAAGCGCACGTGGGCAGGGAATGTTCTCGTCATGGAGCCGCTGACGGTCCTATACGGCTTTAATTCCACGGACGGCTACGCCGTCGATCCCGGCAAGCCCGCCCATCTGACGGTCACCTGCGTCAACAACACGGCCGACGATGCCGACGTTGAGATTGCCGTTACGGGCCCCCAGGTATCCGGGACAGAATCGCATAGCGTGGCCGGTGTCTCCTTGGAGGAGTTGACCGATCCCGATGGCGCGCTACGCCAGTGGACCGACAACAGGGCCTCTCGGCCCGGGAACGCGTCCAGCGCCACCTTCGACTTCGACTGCACGGGCGTCCCCGAGGCTCCCACGGACATCCGCGTCACGATGGATGGAGAGACGGTCTTCGAGACGAGCGCATACCCGCGAACCCGTCTCATGGATCTGGGCGGCGAATGGCGCGTCCACCTCGAGCCTCGCAGCCGCGCTCGGGTGGGGGGAGCCGAGAAGAACGACAACCTCGACACCGAGGCCGTGACGCCGGATGTTTGGGATGGCGAGTGGCAATCGATGACGACGCCGATCGCGCTCGACAAGGACGTCTGCCGCGATACCTCGTGGGCGATCTACCGGCGTATGGTCTTCCTGCCGGCGAAATGGCGCGGGGCCGACATCCAACTCCGGCTCGGGACCATGGGAGCGCCATGGGGAGCCGGCGGCACACTTAACCTGGTCTACGTCAACGGTTGGCCATCGGGCCGCATCGGCACGAGTGGGGAGTGCTCGCTGAGTTCGTTCCTCGTCTTTGGCGGCTGGAATCTCATTGCCGTTGCCAGTGACAATCCGAACAGCCTGAAGGGTCCGTATCTCTTCGTCCGCGACGCTCCCGCGCCGGCGCGCCTGCAACCCACTTCCACCGCGCCCCGTCCTGAGGGCGCGTTCCTGCAACTCGGGGAACGGCCGACGGGGCAGGGAATGAACCTGATCTTCATCCAGGGGGTGCCCGGGGGGGGGATCATCGCCGGACGGACATCACTACCGGCGGCGAGAACCGGTTCATCTACTTCACCATCGCCGATGCCTTCATTCGCGACCCCGATGGGCCCGTCGAAATCGAGGTCGAGTACCTCGACGAGGGCACGGAGCCCTTCGGCATCGCATACGACTCGACCGACGCCTCAGCGCCCATCGATGGCGCCTTCAAGGACGCGCCGCCATGTGTCCGGGCCGATACCGGCCAGTGGCGCGCGCACGTGTTCGCCCTCGCCGACGCCAGGCTCGCCAACCGCCAGCACCAAGGCGCCGATCTCCGGCTGTGGGCCACGGGCGAGGACGTCCGCGTGCGCCGCATCGAGGTGCGCAAGTGACCGGCGCGGGGGTCAGTCGTTCATCTCGAAAACGAGCCCCAGGATGCCGTCGGGATCTTCCATCGCGGCGGCTACGCCGGCTTCCGCGTCCTCTAGCGGCACCACGTGCGTCGTGAGGCAGTCGACGTCGAGCTTCTTCTCAGCCATCAGCCGCAGGCATAGCTCGATGTTCGTGCGCGTCGTCCATCGCATGAACACGGGCGGATAAGCCAGGCCATACTCCCACGCTTCGTCGTGATACCCAGCGCCCGTGCGGCTGGCCTTGTGGACGTTGATATTGGTCGTGGTGGCCGGGTGGGTGAACGTCGTCCCGCCAACCACGACGACGTTGCCCATGTGGTGGCCATCAGGCGTGAGCTTCATGCACTTCGTGACCGTCGCGAAGGCGTCGGTGCCGTCTCCCCCGAAGGCGAACATCGCCGCGTCCAATCCGTAGCCATCGGTGAAGGCCTTCGTCTTCTCGATTTCGTCCTCGTCGCCGACCAGCACCGTCTCGTCGATGCCCCATCCCCGCGCGACATCGAGGCGGAGGGGAATCATGTCCCACCCGATGACGTAGTTGCCGGCCAGCTTGTAGAGTCTTCCGGCGAGCTGGCCGACGACCCCCATACCGATGATGGCAACTCGCTCTCCGAACTCGGGCTCGCCGCGACGCATAGCGTGCAGCGCCGTGGCGGCCAGATGGTTGTAGGCGCCCTGGGCGAACGTGACCTCATCCGGGAGCAACGCGCAGAGGTGGTGCGGGACGACCGTGTAGTCAGTGTGATACGCAAAGCCGCCGCCCATGCACGCGACGCGGTCGCCGGGCTTGAACTCGTCCACGCCCTCCCCCACCTCGAGAACGGCACCCGCGTTCTGGTAGCCGAAGAGCCTGGGTTTGGCGTCGGGGTCCGGGTTCTCGATCCTGCGTTGGAGGCCCCGCCAGCCACCTAGTTCGGTGCCCGGGCTGACTAGCGAAGCCTTCACCTCGACCAACACGGCGCCGGGCTTCAGCTCCGGGACGTCTTGTTCGATCAGGTTGATGCGACCGTCACCCATCACCGCAGCCACAACGCGCTTCTTCGACATTTCAGACCCTCCACTTGCTGGAGGTGGTTTCAGGACCCGAACCACTAGGCCTGTCGGATCAGGAGATCCGACCTACGGGAATACTGAAGCCACTTCCGGGGCTTCGACTGATAGACGGCCGGAACAGAATCAGAAATCGTTGCAGACCTTGACCGGGCGCCCCGTGCGGATGGACTCGGCGCCAGCGAGGCACGTGGCGACCGTCTTCGCTCCCTCAACAGCATCCGCCATCGGTTGCCTACCGGCGTCGAGGCACTCAACGAGGTGCTGAGCCTGGTCGCCGAACAGATCCGCGCCATCGTGGGCCTGGGCTCCCAACGGGGTGTCGGCGAATTCGTCACCCTCGTCGGAAGCGAGGTGGAGCATGTCGTCAACCATCGTCCCCGCGTCGCCGTAGAGGCTCAGGCCCAGCGAGTATGGGCGCTGGCACCCGACGGAGACGACGCACTTGCCGATAGCTCCAGAGACGAACTTCAGGCTGAGCAGCGCGCAATCGCTGGTCATCGGGTTGCTATCGGGGAAGACCATCTTGTTGGCCACGCCATGGACCTCGTCGACGTCTCCGACAAGCCACCGGAGCAGGTCGAGGGGGTGGCAACCGCCGCCCAGGACAATATCCTGGGGCGACTCGGGGTCCACGCGCCAGCCGCGCAAGAAGTCGGCGATGTCGTGCAGATAGTCCGCTTCGGCGAAGAAGATTGAGCCCAGTTCCCCGCGGTCGATCAGGCCACGGGCGAACTGCGAGCGAGCGAAGAATCTCGCGCACTGCCCGGTCATGAACAGCCGATCGGTGCGGCGAGTCAGATTCACCAACTCGCGGACGTCGTCGAGGGATGTTGCGAGAGGCTTCTCGCAGACCACGTGCAGCCCCGCCTGAAGCGCCGCCGCCGCGTACTCGACATGTAGGTGGTCGGGCGTGCAGATGACGACTACGTCGAGCCCGGCGGAGAGCAGGTCGTCGAAGGACTGACAGGCCACATCGATGCCGTGCCGCTCGCACGTGTCACGCAGCACGTCCTCGTCACGCGTGCAGACCGCCTTGACCCTCGTCCTCGGGTTCTTGGCGAAGGCCTCGACCTGTGCCTGCCCAGCCATTCCGAGTGCCATCACGCCGACATCATAGATCTTCACGGGCATTCTCCCAGGACGCGTTCTTCGGCCCAGTCGCGACGCATGTTGCCGAGCGGGGGGCGGTTGACCTCCCGGCAGGATGCGGATCATGCGCCGCATTGCGCAGGAGAGACCGACACCAACGACAAACGTCCAACGGTAACCAGAGGCGATTCGCCGGGAGGTCCAACTTGAACGCGCTTACCATCGAAGTCAGCGGGAGTTACCGAGATCAGGGCCGACAGCATGGCGAGGCTCTCGCGCCGGTCATCCAAGAGATCATGGATGAGGTGCTGACGAAGGACACGTGGGACGCGGCGAAGGTAGACAGTTTGCTGCTCTCGATAGAGGGCAACTTCAGACGCTCGGCGCCTGGCGTTTTGGAGGAGATCGACGGTATCGCGGAGGGCAGCGGGGCGGCCTATGAGGACATTCTGGCATACAACGCGCTCGCGGATATCTGGATGGTCCACAAGTTCTGCAGCACGGCGGCTTGGGCCGACACGCCTGACGGCATCATCATCGGCAAGACCAACGACATCGGCCGCGATCACGAGAAGTACCACCACCCGTTCAGGCGCCGCTCGGGCGACGGGCTGGCGGCCGTGTGGGCGACCTGGCCCGGCACGGTGTGGTCGAACTGCTTCGTCAACGAGGCGGGGCTGGCGCACGGCGGCGCCAGTCTGGGAATGGACATTCGCAACGAGGCAGGGATCCCATCAAACTGCATGTATCGCGTCATCATGGATCAGTGCGAGACGGTGGAAGCAATGGTCGAGCTGTGTGGACGAGTGCCCGTGATGCACCATCCATCTCACAACGTGTTCGCCGATAAGACCGGCGCGTTGGTTGCCACCGAGTTGACGCCGGAGGGCGCTCGGATCTGCCAAGGGCCCGGCGCGACGCACGTTGCGGTCACCAATCACTTCTGCGCTGGGCCGGATGAGGGCAAAGACAACGCGGAGCTGCGCCTGGTTGAGAACAGCCGGCGGCGTCTCGCGAACATCGAACGCCTGTCGGAGTCGCTGGATCATACGGTCGAAGGGATGCAGAGCCTCGTCCGCGACCACGCGGCATCGGGCCAGGTCTGCCAACACGGGAATGAGGATATGTGGAGTTCGACGGCTTACGTCGCCATCCCCTCGCAGCGCCGATTCCTGATGGCGCGGGGTCAGCCGTGTGAGGCGGAGTTCTTGGAGGTTGCGCTGAGATCGGCCCCGACGGACTCGGCGGCCTCTACTATCTGACGCCACGTGCCGTCATCGATGGGGATGCCGTCCGCGAGTCTCTCTTCTTCCCGCCTGAACTCGGGCTCGCCGGGCGCGAGGACTTCGTCCACGCCGGGCAACAGGGGCGGACTCTTGACGTATTCGGTCAACTGCTCCACGTGCTTCTCGAACTCAACAGGAGTCGCGAAGGCGGCGATATCGGTGACCGTAATAAAGAGCGCCTGAAGTCCGAGCGCGTCGGAGCTTCCACTGCAGCCGGCCCCGCTGAGCGCGCCAGCCATGATGTCCATCATCATGCACAGGCCGAAGCCCTTGTAGCCCACCGATCCGCCAAGAGGCAGCAGCGCTCCCTGGGGAGGGCCGTAGAACGCGGCCGGGTCGGTCGACGGGTTGCCATCGGAGTCGATGATCCACCCCTCGGGTAGCGTGTCGCCCTTGTTGCGCGCGACCCTCAGCTTGCCCTCAGCGCAGACGCTGGAGGTCATGTCCAGCAAGAAGGGCCGGTCTCGGCCCGTCGGTATCGCGCACGCCATTGGGTTGGGCGAGAGCCTGCGCTCGACGCCGCCCCACGACGCCATGCACAGCCCGCCGCCGTGGTTGTTGACCATCGCCATTCCGATCATGCCCCGCTCCGCCGCCATCATCGGGTACTCGCCGAGCCTGCCGACGTGATTGGAGTTGCGGACGGCGACCGAACTCGAGCCGCACTGCGCCGCCTTGTCGATGGCGATCTCCATCGCCTTCCCGCCGACGATCTGTCCGGACCCGTAGTTGCCGTCCAACAAGGCGGTGGCGGGCGTCTCGCGGATGACGTCAACGGGAACTCCAGGCACGACCTGCTTCTCGCGGATCATGACGAGATACTGCGGGATGCGGATGACGCCGTGGGAATCATGCCCAAGCAGATTCGAGGCGACCAATGACGCGGCGACGATCCGCGCTTCATCGGCCGGCACGCCTGCCCCCTCGAAGATGCTCGAAGCGACGTCTTCCAACTGCTCGCGCGCGAAGGTCGGCATGGTGGCTCCTTGTGAGGACAGCGTTGACAGACCACTCTTCGGCGTCGCTCCGGCGGGCCCTTCCGCGACGCCGAGGCATTGGCGCGCGCGGCGACGAACGATGTCCTGAACCGGCCGGTCACGGAAACGAGGGCAGCATGGACTATCAGCTTCTCTGGGGCGATCTGCACAACCACAGCGCGGTGGGGCTGTTCCACTACTCGAAGGGGTCACTCGAACGCGTCATCGACATCGCGCGGAGCCACCTCGATTTCTTCGCGTTCACGGGCCACGCTCACTGGCACGACATGCCGATCATGCCTAACGACGGGCACCTGAAGTGGAAGGAGGGATTCGATCGCCATACCGAGCTGTGGCCAAGCACGAAACGCCTGATGGCCGAGGCGAATGACGACGGTCGATTCGTCGCGTTCTTGGGCTATGAATGGCACTCAGCGGAGTTCGGCGACCGCAGCGTGATCTATCCGGATGACACCGGAGAACTGGTCCATGCCGGTCACGCCGCAGACCTGAACGCTCACGCCGCGAGCGCGGGGGCGCTGCTGATCCCGCACCACATAGGCTATCGCTCCGGCCTGCCCGGGCGAGG
>CAZKUN010000122.1:0-25917 GCA_964555935.1 uncultured Armatimonadia bacterium
CGATGTGGGTTGGCTGAAACATGCTCCCAGACAAGCAGCAGCGCCAGGACCGTGTACTCAATCACCCGCCCCGGCGGGTCCAGCCCTGCGTCAAGGTAGTAGACGTACGATATCATCACCAGCGCCGTGAAGCCCAACCCGGCCGGCGACCGATGGATGCACAGGATCGGCAGTAGCCAGCAGACATACCACGGGTTGCAGACAGGCGAGAGGATCAGCACGGCGCCGATCAATAGTCCCGCGCGCCGCGTGATGTCGCTCTCGTCCCGCTCCGGCCTCAGCATCACGAGTCCGGCGATCGCCAGCCAGGCGAGTCCGTTCAGCACCTTCGCGGCGTCGCGCCCGAAGGCGAGTTGCTCCAGCGCGAACAGGCCGCTGTTGAACTCCCACGTGGCGGCATAGGCCCGAGTGCCATCCAGAGCCGCGGACTCCGCGCCGAGGAACGGGACGATCCCAGCCGCGCCCACCACGATCAGCCCGATGATGCCGACCCAGCGATGGCGTCGCAGGTAGAGTGGGAAGAGTACGAGCGTGTAGGTCTTGGCCAGTAGGCTAGCCCCCCAGAGCACCCCCGATCGGACCGGGCGCGCTGTCATCAGCAGATATAGGGCGAGCATCGTGGCGCAGACCGCGACGCTGTCAAGGTGCCCTGAGTTGGCAAACTCCTTGATCGGCAGGGGGTTCCAGGCGTACGCTATGGCCCAGTTGGCTGACTGGCCTAGCCTGCGGAGGATGAGCACGATCGGTACGAGCGTCAGCAGGTCGAACAGGGCGGCAATCACGCGGATTCGCCCGGGCTCGGGCCATATGAGATAGCTGACAGCTGATAACGCCTCGGTCAGAGGCGGGTAGATCGTGCCAATGTAGCGGTAGCTGATGCTATCCCAGTGCTCGTCGCGGAGATGCTGGAGGTCGGGCGCGTCCGGTGGGTGTTGGTACGGGTTGATGCCGTGGGCAAGCACCTTCCCGTCCCAGTGATAGCGATAGATGTCGTCGTCGCAGATGACTGGGCCCGCGGAGAGCACCCGGAAGAGCACGGCCCCCGAAATGATGATCGGCAGGCCGAGTTTTTCCCCAAGTTTCCGGGAAACTCCACAAGAAGCGGCGTAGAGAATGAAGGCCACGCCGGTGCAGCCAAGGAATACAGGTACTATTGGATCGCATGAGACGGAACAGACCCATAGACCCGCGTAGCAAAGCGCCAAGCAGACGCCAAGTGCGATGAGCAAGGTGGACGTCGCGGTCATCATCCCGGCCCTCGATGAAGAGCAGGCGATCGGCCGGGTGATCGGGGAGATCCCCCTCGACGCCGTTTGCGACGTTATTGTCGTGGACAACGGGTCCACGGATGACACCGTAGCCGTCGCTGAAGCCGCTGGAGCCCGCGTTGTCCGCGAAGAGCGGCGCGGCTACGGCAGTGCTTGTCTGAAGGGCATCACCGAGCTAGACGGGCCCGATGTGGTTGTGTTCCTCGACGGCGACCATAGTGATCACCCGGACGAACTTCCGTCCCTGGTAGCGCCTATTGCCGATGGCGAGGCTGATCTCGTCATTGGATCCCGCGCTTTGGGGCGGCGTGAGAAGGGATCGCTCACTCCCCAGCAAGTCTGGGGCAACCGGCTGGCGTGTTTCCTGATGCGGCTCGTCTACGGTCACCGCTTCACGGACCTAGGGCCATTTCGCGCTATTCGGTACGAGAGCCTGCTAGAGTTGGAGATGTGCGACCCGAACTTCGGGTGGACAATCGAAATGCAGATCAAAGCCGTTAAACGGCATCTGCGGGTCTTAGAAGTTCCTGTCAGCTACCGAAACCGCGTTGGGACATCGAAGATTTCCGGCACGGTGATGGGGTCGTTGCGGGCAGGATATAAGATCATCCTCACTATTTTCCGGTACGGTCGACGATGACAGATCATCTGATAGTATTTGCCAAGAACCCACAGCCAGGCAACGTTAAGACGAGACTTACCCCGCTGCTTTCGGACGTGCAGGCGGCACAGTTGGCCGAAGCATTCCTGCTCGACGTTCTGTCGATGTGCGCTGGGTTGGCGGGGCTATGGCGGACGTTGCAGTACGCCCCCGTCGGATGTCGCGCGCGGATGCTGGAGCTGGCCGGGCCCGACTGGCGCGTCAAGCTCCAGCGAGGCAACGACCTCGGCGAGCGGATGGAGCACGCGCTCGGAGTCCGATTGACCGGCGAGACGACTCGCGCGGTCATCATCGGCAGCGACAGCCCGCAGATCCCGCCGGAGCGCATCCTTGAGGCCTACGAGGCGCTTGAGGAGCACGACATGGTGTTAGGCCCGTGTGATGACGGCGGCTTCTATCTCGTCGGTCTTCGTCGCTGGGTGCCTGACATCTTCGCGGGCGTTCGGTGGAGCTGTCCGGAGACTCTCTCCGACACGATCCGCCGCGCCGACGAGCTTGGCGTGTCCTTCACGCTGCTCGAGGGGGCCTACGACATCGACGACGAGGCCGCGCTTCAGCGCCTCGTCGGCGAGCTGAAGGCCACGCCCAACGGGCACCTTGAGCAGACGCGGAAGGCGCTGGGCGAATTCGGGCTCGTGTAGCCAGGCGTCGCGGGCGGTCGAGGGGTCAGAATGAGCGACGAGCGGACGGGCAACTCGTCGGGCGGTCACGGGCGCGGGTTGCTCGCTTGCCTGGCGGCGCTCGGTGTTGCGTCGGCGTTCATCTACGGCTTCGTCTATCTCGTGAGCGGCGAGGGGAATCCCCCGCCGCTCTCTGCTCGCCTGGTGCTATACCCCGCCCTCTTTGCGTTCTACTTCGTTGCCGCTTACATGCTCTGGCTGCACCGCTCGGCCTCCCGTGCCAAGTGGCACGTCATCTGCGTGTTGGCTTGCTCCGTGCTGTTCAGGGGCCTGGTACTTAGCGGACCCGTTGCCAAGAACAACGACACGTGGCGCTACCTCTGGGAGGGCCGCGTGGCGCTCGAGGGGATCAACCCTTACAGCGTTGCGCCCGGCGATGACGCCTGCGCGGAGCTGCGCGACAAGCTCGACGAAGCAGACGACCCCATCTTCGAGAACCTGCTCCCCAAGCTCAACACCGTTCGAAGCGTGTACGGCCCGATCGCCACCGGCCTGTTTGTCGTCCCCCACTGGCTTCCTCTGGACAGGATCTGGTCGTGTCGGCTGATCATGACGGTCTTTGACTTCGCCACCATCCTCGTGCTCATGGGCATGCTGCGGACGATGGGCAGGCCGACCGCGCTGGCGCTGATCTACGCGTGGAATCCGATGCTGATGAGCGGCTACGCCGACCGCGCTCACGTCGACGCGCCGATGGTCTTCTTCCTTGCTCTGGCGGCATGGCTGATGGTGGCCAAACGTCCGGCGTGGGCAGGCGTCGCCTTCGCGGCATCGATGCTGGTCAAGATGTCGCCCCTGTGGTTGCTGCTGCCCTTCATCCGCAAGGGCCGTCTGCGTTTCACTGTCCCGTGCTCTGTTCTCTGCGCAGTCGGCGCCATTCCGCTCATCGTGGCGGGTGAGGGGGCTCTGTCGGGGTTCCGCGAATTCGGCTCGCGCTGGCACAACATGGACTCCATCCACGCGCTGGTGTTGCTGGCCCTGACGCCGCTCAAAGCGAACATCAACCAGGAGGCAATGGCCCGAGCGCTGATGCTGGTGGCGATGCCGGCCTACGCGTTCTGGCGGACATTCGGTGACTTCGGTATCTTCTCGGGAAGCAAGCTCGCGCCCGGCGCTCATGAGCTGGATTCGCCGAACTGGTTGTTGCGCGCGTCGCGCGATATCGCCGTGGCGGGCCTGCTGTTGAGCCCGGTGGTCCATCCATGGTACACCGCGCACGCGCTTATCTTCTTGTGCTTCGCTCCAAGCGTGGGGATGGTCCTGTTGACGTGCGCGACGATGGCCTGGTTCCTGAAGTTCCTCGAGCCCGAGGCGGGCACGTGGCTGGCCGGGGTGTTCGGGAGCGTCAAACAGTACCGCGAGCCATGGCGATGGGTCGCCTACGCGCCTCCGCTTGCGCTGCTGATCTGGGAGTGGCTCCGCGGCTGGCGACGCCGAAGCGCTGGGGATGGGGCTCAGACCCCCGAGCGGGTCGTCGACGCGCCGCCGCCGTCGTAGGACAGGCGTCCTTCCCTGTCACCTTCACTCCGCGTCAACCCACGCCTTCGCGAGCGCCACCTTCAGCGTCGCATCCGCGGCGGCGGCGACGTGGTCCCACTCGATCGACTCCCATGTGTCCGTCGACTTGTGGAGATGCCGGTCCTTCGCCCACTCGAGCCAGACGGTCGGGATGCCGGCGTCCTCGAATGCCATTTCCTCGCTCCAGCGCGGTACGGTCTTCACCTCAGGCTTGGGCTCGCCGTCGCCGAGCGCATCCAGGACCATCTCCGAGGCGGAGTTGTCTGTGCCCTCGATGACGAGCGCGAGGAAGTCCGGACCGCGGCCGAGCTTGTCGAGCCAGATAGCGGCTCCCATGCGCGCGCGCTCGGCCTCCGGCATCTGCTCCATCAGCTTAATCGCCGAGTAGCCGTGGCCCTCGAAGCCCTCGATCTCTTCTTCCGCTCCGAGGAATACGAGCTGCAGCGGGATCTCCGTATCCAGACCGCGCTCCTTCACGAGTCTCAGAATCTCGATCATGCTGGCGATTCCGCTGGCGTCGTCATTGGCGCAGGGGCAGTCACGTACGGTATCCATGTGCGCCGCCAGTACCAGCCTGGGGCCGTCGGCCGGCGTTGCCGCTGTGACGTTCATGCCGGTCATCTCGCCCGGCAATGTGAATTCGGTAATCTCCGCATCATAGTCGAGGTCGGCCAGCTCGGCGCGAATCCATCTTGCCGTTCGCCGGAGCCCCTTCGACCCCGCCGGGCGCGGGCCGATCTTGGTGGAGATGTGGATCACCATATCGCTGATCGCGTCCATGTCCAGGTCTGTGCCATAGTCAGCGTGGACGACGGTGGTGGGCGGAGAAGTACTCTCGCCGGTCCCCTCGTCTAGCATGGCGACCTGCGTGCCTTCGCTGGCCTCGGTAGACTCAACCGATACGCCCAGAGGCGTCGCGCGCGTACCGGTCGTGACCTTACACCCCACGACTGCGAGCGCGAGTAGAGCTGCCATTGCCGCGTGGATTGCTCTCATCGCATGTATCTCCCTCTGCTTCATATCAACGAAAGCGCCCCCGGCAAATATCCGCCCCGGAGGCGCTAATGATCACATTCATATGGGAACTATCCGCCTGGCTACCGCCGCTCCGTCGCGCCCCAGTCGGCGGCCTGGTCGGTCAGGCGCCAGTCGTACTCGATGAACTCGATCTCCGCGCCGCCCTCCAGGGCCTTGGCGACGTCATCGTGCGCGTAGAGTTGCACCCAGGTGCCGATCAGAGGTTCCTTGCTATTCGCCTCGAGCCACTTGATGAAGTCCTCGCCATACCACTTGAGGATCGAACTCAGCGCGACTGAACCATCCTCGTTGACGTGGGCGTACCATTTGCGGGAGAGGAAATCGATGGTCACCGAGTCGAGCTGCATGTCCAGCATGTCAACCTGAAACGGCCATGGGGGCAGTGGCGGGCACCCGAGTGACGCGCAGTTTAGCGCGAAGTGTACGCGCGGCTCGGGAAACTGAACCCGGACGATGTCTTGCTCGATGTTGTTGAGCGAGAGGGTCTTGCCGCCGAGCTTGCAGACCGCCAGGTCAAACGCCGCGCCCTTCTTCTCCCCGATGTCGTTGATGCTGTCAACGGGGTAATGGTCGGCGACGATCTTCATGCACCACGCGTTGTAGGCGTTGAGCCAGTATGTCAGCGCCTCGTCTTCGGTGGTGAACATGGCGGCATTGCTATCGGGACTGTGATCCTCAAGTTGCGCGAGGAATGCGTCGAGCGCGGCGGGGCTTGCCTTGACGCCGGCGTAGTCCACCATGCCTCGCTCATCAACATACGTGTCCAGGACCGTCGCGAAGAGATCGTAGTCGACCGAACCCTCATCAGTCGACAGTAGTGGGATCTGCTGCGCTTCCGGGGTGGGGAGGGCTGGTCCGCGAAATACGAACACAAGCCCAACCACGCCGACGATTACGATAAGCACCATGAGGGTCCTGCCGAGTACAAAGCTCCCGGGGTCCCTCTCCTCAATCTGCATCTCGATCACTTCCTAATTGCAGCCATTCTTCGGGACGTATCCTGCTCTTCCCTGGGATCAACGTTACTCTCGCCTCAACTGCCTCACTTCTATCTGCAGGCTGTTCGACACCGTGCGCACGCGGTCTGTCACGGCATCGACGGGGGCCCACAGGTCGGACGACACATCCTCGTCGGACCGATCTATGATCCGCTCGGGATCATGGACGTCGCGGTGCGCCTCGACGTACATCACGTACTTCCCCGGCCTGAGCGGCCGATATATGGCCAGCGCATCGGCGAGGATTGTCGCCGTGGCGTCGCCAGGGAGGAGCGCACGTACGGGCGCGACATGCTGTCGACGACCATCTGCCCCATGCACGAAGTGGTCCGGCGGCGTAGGTCCAGGCTCCAGCGACGGCCCCACCGGGGGGAGCATGGCGCCACGCTCATCGAGCAATCTGACAACCCACGCCTCATCCACGAACAGCTTCTCATCTCCCGTGTACCCCATCGCGAGGACGCACTGCAGAGGCTCGTCCGGCCCGCACTGTGCCACGGCAGCGTTGATGGCTACTATGTGGCCTGCCTCGTCGCCACCGTCTTGCGAACGCAACGTGTTGGGGGCGCACAATACGCCAGCGGCCATCGCCAGACCAACAGCAATGGCAACTCTCTTCGGCCTGGGGCGCATGGCTAGACCTCCTTCAGTCAGTTGCTGTGGATGTAGATCATAACTCGGCAGTCATTCTCACCCTAATCTCGACAGGCAGCATGAGCATCCCCTGCTCATTCGTCGTCCGCCGTCGTCTCTCTCCCCTCGGGGAATGAAGAGGAAACTCGTCGTCTGAGTTGCCAAGCTTCCCAGGCGGGGCCCTAGGGCGCGAACGGGCACATGCCCTTCACGCAGGTTGGGTTGATCGAGACCTGATCGCACGGCGGGTCGGCCGTGCTCGTAACGGTCGTCGGGAGGAATTCGGCCGAGAGTTCAGCGCCGATGCTGAGCGCCAGGAGGCTCTCTCTGCGGCAGCACCGCGGCGCCAGGAACTCCGACATGCGGTCGAGGATCCGCGCGACGACGGTCTGCGCATACTTGCGCCCACGACTCTTGACCGGCGTAGCTTGTAGGATCGTCCCGTACGCGACCCCCAGCCCAAGCGCCGCCGAGCACCCGCCCCAGTACGCGCAGGTGCCACCGGGCAGCTTTGAGCCCTGGTCGATGGCTGATTCAATCGCCTGCGGACTGATTTCGCCCCCGCTGTTGCGGTATGCCACGAGGAACGCGGCGGGCACCAGGGCGTGATGCTCTGGGCCATGAAGTGGGAAGGGAAACTGCGACCGCATCTCGATGAAGATCTCGACCGGGTCGGTCAGCTCGCACTGGGCGACGTAACTGTGCACGAAGCGAACGTAATCGCCGCCGTGACATTGGTCGCAGACGAAATGCCCGTCCTCACACGCCGCGCGCGTCCGCAACTCGGTGCCGCAGATCTCGCAGTTCGGTCGCGTAGACCAAAGCCTTCCCGCAGACGATGCAGCCCTCCGCGTGTCTCTCCGGCTCAGCGTCATCGGGCGTGGTGTTGACCACGTATTGGGGCGGACCGATCTCCTCGGCGCGCTCCGCGTAGACGGTGTCGGAGAAGAACTGCACGCCCTCGACCTCGCGCCATTTCACGTGGTGCATGATCCTGACGTTGTCGAACCCCAGCTTCGAGAGCATGAAGAGCATCTCGTCCTGAGTCAGCGCGCCGCCGACGCACTCGGCCTTGAGCTGCGGGTTGTGCCTGACGTGCTCGGGGATCTCCTCTCCCGCGACGATGTCAGAGATGACCATTCGTCCGCCTGGCCTCAGGGCCCGACCGATCTCGCTGAAGACTCGGAGCTTCTCTGGCGACAGATTGATCACGCAGTTTGAGATGATGACGTCGACCGTGCCATCCTCAACCGGCAAGTCCTCGAGGAAGCCCTTCACGAACTCGACGTTCTCGTAGCCGAGAGTCTCGGCCACTTCGGGGATGGCTCCCCGCGAAACCTCCAGCATGTCCGGTGTCATGTCGACACCGACAACTCGACCCTCCGGGCCCACGAGTTTGGCGGCCGCAAAGCACTCGACCCCCACGCCTGACCCCAGGTCCACCAGCAGCTCGCCGGGCTGCACGTCGGCGGCGAAGACGGGGCTTCCGCACCCGTAGGTTCGCTCCATGAGGCTCTCGGGGATGTGCGCGAGGTCGGTTGCCGCGCCCTGCACCGGACAACATATCTCAGACTTCGGCCGCTTGGCAGCGTCGCCGTAGTAGTCCTGAACCAGCCGGCGCGAGTAGTTGACGACATCCTGGATCAGGACGCAGTTTGAGTGCGTGAAATCCACCTTGTGCGCGCCGCCGTTCTCGACTCCGGCGGTGATCGGGCAACCGAGCCCATCTCTACCCATGAGCGCGTACGTCACCGGGAGATCGTCTCGCACTCGCATGGCTGCCTTGCGCGCGGGGACGGTTTCGTCGATGGCGCTGAGCATCAGCTCTCGGTAGAGCGGCACGTAGGGATCTACCTGGTGGCCGCCGTTGAGCTGGCCAAAGAAGTACGCGTGTTCGGGATCGCCGCCGCCATGTAGGAATAGGAACGGATCCTCAGCGGGAGACGCCACGTCAATCGCGCTGCGTTTGCGATAGGCCTCAAAGGCGGGGGAGTCCAGCCAGGCGCGCTTGAGCCCAACCTCGGTGACGCTTTGGCCCTGATGCTCCGCGATCCCAACCAGCGCGGCCGACGGATAGGCGTGGCCGTCCGTGTAGACGGCCAGACTGTCCCAGCACGCGTTGGTCAGATCGCGCTTCACGCCCGATTGGCCGTTGGCGATCGCGCGGAAGTTCTCGAAGTTGTCGAGCGTGATTCCGACCGGGCCGGCGATGTCCTTCAGAGCGAGAGCACGTTGGATGAGGTCCTCGAGCTTCGCGCGACGCTCCTTCGCGCCGCGTTCGCGCACGTGCTGCCACATGAGGTGCTGATGTCGCGCTCCAAGTTCCGGGAGCAACCTCACCAGCGCGGGGAGATCGTCAAGGTTCTCCTCAAGCACGACCGTCGCGACCGTCACATCATGCCCCGCGCCCGTCGCCGCCCGAATGCCCGCCGTCGCGCCCTCAAATGCCCCAGGCGAGCGCAGGCGGTCATTCAGCTCCGGCGTCGAGGCATCGAGGCTCACCTGGAAGTGCAGCCGCTCACGGTCCAGAGCCTCAACGTCGCCCAGGAAATCCTCGCTCAGCAGGCTACCGTTTGTCAGGACGACCACATGCGCCTCAGGCTTGTCGAGCATTGCCTCGAGCAGGCGGGGGAGATCCTCGCGCAGCAGCGGCTCGCCGCCGGTGATGAAGAATGTCTCAACGCCGAGCACCTGCGCCTCGCGGATAATGGCCAGCAGCGCGTCCGTCGCCAAGCCCTCGCCGCCGCCCGGCCCGCATGAGACGAGACAGTGTCGGCAGGCGAAGTTGCACTCGTCGTTCACGTGCAGCCACAGCTCCCGAAGCTCCTTGGGGCGAACGTGGGCGGCGCGTCCTTGATACGCCTCAACCGGGCCTCCGTCCCACAGGCTGCGCGTCTCGCGGGCAAAGTGTCGGATGAGCGTCGCGGCATCATCCGGCTGCAAGTCGCTCGCCGAGGTGAGATCGACCGCGATGTCCGCCTCCGCGTCGCCTCCCTCAAGTCGGCGCAGAACCTCCGCGCCCACCGAGTTCACGGCGGCCCAGTCGGGGCGATCAGGGCGGATGGCCAGTTCAAAGCCAGTGCGGCTGTCGAAGACGAGCGGCATGGGTGTAAGTCACCAATTCGGGTCTCTGGGATCGTGTTGACGATACACTATACCAGAATGCTGGCGCGCGTGAGAAGAGTTCCGACGAAACTGTGGCCCGCGTGGCTTACGTCAGCGGAATCGACGGGCCGGGCCGTCCGGTGATGACCGAGATGACCACCCAGACTAGCGCGATGGAGTACTCGCCGAGGATGAGACCCAGGAAGAACGGGCGCGCTCGCCGGTACGCGCCGCGGCTGCCGTACCGCATCACCAGCGTCTTCAGCGTCCAGCCGATCAGGAACGCGAACCAGTACACGATCCCTGGCCACGCAGCGCCGATGGCATAGCCAATTGGGTTGAATGGCCACCAGAGGAAGTGGGTGCGCATCGTGTACATGCCAAGCGTCGCGATAAGCCCCACCGCGAAGAAGATCGGCGCCCGGATGTCAAACTCCGCCGGCGCCGAGAGCCGCCCCGCGCTCTCCCGGATGTACAGAATGGGATTCGCGCCAAACAGCCAGCTATTCATCCCGATCCCGCCCCGGCTGTAGATCAGCCGGAGCTGCACGATCATCGCCGTGGCAATCGCTACTACCGTCGCGAGCGCGAACGCTCGCAGCATCGATTTCCGCTCCAGCTTCACCTCATCGCCCATCTTCAGCCCGTCCATAAAGATCGGCATCAGGCTCCGCGGATCCCGAAAGAACGTCCCGTCCAGCAAGTTCAGGATGCTCATGTTCGAGACGCCCAAACTCCGGCGCGTCGTGAACACCGCCAGCACGTCGATCGGCCGGAACAGCGGTTGAAGCATCAGCAGGCCCATCTCGCCGACGCACCGGCTAAGCACGAGCATCACGAACAGGATGAACGAAGCAAAGAGGGCCGCCGCCACGTACCACGTCATCCCCGCGAAGGTCGCCCACGTGACCAGGCCGACGAACGATAGCACCGCGCCCCAGAACGCTTGCGGATACGTTAGCATCTCCGTGCGCCCGAGAGGATCGCCCGTCGCGTCGAACGCCGCCTTCTGCCTGCCCGCCATCGCCTGCCGGAAGATCGGCATCAGGTACGGCCGCGCCAGGTAGAGCAGGACACACGCCAGCGCCGCCGACGCGCCGACCGATTGGTATCCCACGAAGAGCTTCGCCGGATAGATCGGCATGCCATCCAGCCGCACGCCCAAGGCTGAGCCAATCGCCTCCTGGAAGCGCGAGAACAGCAAGAAGAATGGAATCGAGAAGCACACGTCTCTCGGCAGCAGGAAACTCAGACCGATCACGCTGAACGCGATCGTGACGAACGTCGCCGTCAGGTCGACCCACGGCTTCCCCGGCGGCAGAAACTGGTTCAGGTACCAGATGATCGGGATCTCGGGCACGAACGGGAAGTGCTGCTTCAGCCCGTTGATACTGTGTATAACGGCCGGAATCGCGAAGCCCACCCACATCGTCCGGCTCGTAAAGAACCTCCGAGCAGTCGTCTCCCGCACCATCTCCAGCGGCAGTTGAACCAGCGGGAACGTGAGCTTCTCATTGTCCACCCACTGCCGCCTCAGCAGGCTGACCAGGCAGAGCATCAGCGCGAACAGAAGTATCGCGGCAATGCTCCACACCACCAGCGGCACGAGCCACGCGCCCCAGGGGATCGGCTCGAAGTCGACGCCCTCGTAGAACAGCCGGCTGACGGGTTGATTCTCTTCCCCCGACGGGTCCCACGGCACGAGCCAACTCGGGATATGGGGGTAGAAGGTATCAGCCCACTTGTTCTCGGGCGTCGCGTAGTAGTTCGATCCGATCAACTGGGGAAGAAGCTGGCCCACAAACCCAAACGATGACACGATCGCCGCGATGCACATCATCGAGTAGATCGTGACGATCTCCCGCGGCTTCAGCTTCGTCCGTTTGGAGATGCTCCCTAGCAGCGCCCGCCCGATCAGCAGCACCAGCAGCGCGCCCATCGCGCCCGCCGGCATGTGTGTCGCGCCCAGAAGAATGGCGTAGATGCTCCCACCGCGGCTCACCACCAGCTCGCCATACGCCACCAAAACGCATACCCCGACAACAAGCACGGTGCCGAGGATAAGCGATCTAGCCGACGTCGGTTGTCGTCCGTCCGGGGTGTCGCTCAATGCTCGCCCGCAATCTGCCGTCCGTGCCCGCGGGTCGCAGGGAAACTCAGCGAGTTTCCGGACCCGCGCCGTCGCCGTCTCTAGTCGTACAGCAGATACTCCTGCCGCAACGCCCGAAACGCCTCCTCACCCTCTTCCCACTCGGCGCATATCTCCTCCGGCGGATCTTGATTCACGATCCCCTCGATCTGCCTGTCGGTCCCGAACAGATGCGCGCACCGCTCCACGTTGAATTCCTCACCCGCCAGCCGCCGGATGACCGATGCTATGGTGATGCTCGCCCGCACCGATTGCATCGCGTTGCGGTTGGTGGTGAACACGTAGCACCCGCCGCATTTCTGGCCCTGGTGCTTGTGTGAATCGGGCACGAACTCAATCGGCACGAAGCGCATCCACGGGATGTTTTCCGCGTTCAGTTCCGCCGCCAGCCGTTCCCCGTTCAGGTAGGCCGCCCCGAAGACCTCAAACGGCGTGTCCGTCCCTCTCCCGACCGAGATATTCGCCGCCTCGATCGGGCAAATCGCTGGGTACAGCGTCGCCTGATTCAGGTTCCGCATGTTCGGCGAGGGATCGATCCACGGCAGCCCCGTCTCGTCGAACCAGCGCTCCCGCTTCCAGCCCTTGCACTCGATCACGGTGAGATCGGACCCGATGTCATACTCCTTGTTGCTGAAGAGCGCCAGCTCGCCCGAGGTCATCCCGTGGCGCGTCGGCATCCGGTGATACGCCGCCAGGTTTCGGAATGGCGGATCAAGCGTCGGTCCCTCCACGTCCACGCCATTGATGGGATTCGGCCGGTCAAGCACCACCATGCTCAGGCCCCGCTTCGCCGCCTCCTCCATGCAGTACGTCATCGTCGTCGTGTACGTGTAGAACCTCACGCCGACGTCGGCGATGTCGAAGATCAGCGCATCAATACCCTTGAGATTCTCGTCACTCGGACGCTGGGTCGTCGAGTACAGGCTATGCACCGGCAGGCCCGTCGCCTCGTCGACGCTGGATGGCACCTTCATCAACTCATCGTACTCGCCCCGCAACCCGTGCTCGGGGGAGAATAGCACCTTCAGCTCCACTCCCGCATCGCCGAGCACGTCGATGGCGTGGCGCCGGTCGTAGGTGATCGCCGTGTGGTTGCAGATCAGCCCGACCCTCAGGCCCTTCAGGTCGCCGATGCCCTCGCGGTCGAGGCGGTCGAGGCCCGTGATGACCGGAGCGTCCGGCTTCGGCAGCGCGATGTGAGGCGGCGGCTTGGCGTATGCCGCGCCGACGATGTTCGCGATCCCTCTCCGCGCGTGCATCGCCACGCCCTCGCGCGTCGGGTGAACGCGATTTGTGAGGATCACCACGTACGTCTGACTCGCCGCGTCGATCCAGATCGATGTCCCCGTGTAGCCGCTGTGCCCGACGCCTCCGGTGGGGAAGAGGTCGCCCCTCACCTGCGGCGTGTAGCCGCTGTCGATGTCCCAGCCGAGGCCCCGCGCGTCGCCCGGGTGCAAGCCGTGCGGCCGGATCATCCGCCGCACTGTGACGGGCGCGAGAACCCGCGTCCCGTTCAGCTCCCCCTCGTTCAGCACCATCTGACAGAATCCCGCCACGTCGTCCGCCGTGCCAAACAGGCCCGCGTTCCCGCCGATGCCCTCCATCGCGCGCGCGTTCTCGTCATGCACGACGCCCACGAGCACTCCCTCGGGCAGTTCCTCCGTCGCGGCGATCCGTTCCCGTAGCGATTCGGGCGGGTTGAACATCGTCTCCATCAGTCCCAGCGGCTCGTAGATATGTTCCGCGCAATACGCGTCCAGCCGCTGCCCGCTCGCCACGCCCACGATCTGCCTCAGCAGCATGTAGCCCAGGCACGAGTACGCGAAGTGCGAGCCCGGTGGCGTCTGCAGCGGAAGCTCGCAGAGCGCCGCGATGATGCCCTCCGTGTCCAGCCCTTCCGCCAGGTAGTTGTGGTACGGCTGCAGCCCCGACGAATGCGCCAGCAAATGCCGGATAGTCACGGCATCCCGCCCGTCCGCTACAAACTCCGGCAGATACCTCGAGACGGGATCTTGGAGGGAGATCTTCCCGTTCTCGACGAGCTGCATCACCGCCACAGCCGTCGCCATCGGCTTTGTCACCGAGGCGAGATCGAAGATCGTGTCATCCTCAATCTGCCGCCTCTCGGGCACCACCATCCGATGCCCCGCCGCCCGCGAATACACCGTCTGGCCCGCGTGCCCAACCCGCACCACAATGCCCGGGAAATCGCCCCGCTCCAGGCACTCATCAATCACTGCGTCAATTGCCGCCGTCTTGAGATAGCTCAGGTCTCTCTCACCAGAAGGGCAGAATACTCGCTCGCGCGAATGATGCTCCTCGTAGCCGTCGTAGGACAGGCGTCTCGCCTGTCACCGTAGGTCGGATCTCCAGATCCGACGTCGTCCGCTGTCCCGAATCTGAACTCGCACCCATCACCCATGGCCCAGACCGCGCCCCCTCAGGAGCCGACCATCAGCGCCAAGACGCTGGCGGTCTCGCTGGTCTGCATCCCGGGCACGGTCCTGCTGATTCACTGGGCGGAGCTGGTGCTCGGAAGCGAGCGCGGGCACAGCGCCATGGCGAACACGTCGATCCCTGTCGGCGCCTTCTTCGCCCTCGCGTTGGTCCTGGCCTTTAACGGGATCATCGGGCGGATTGCCCCTAAGCTCAGGCTTTCCCGGCGCGAACTCATCATGGTCTACGTGCTCACCGCATCGTCGAGCGTCATCGTCAGTTCCGGCGGAATCCACTTCCTGATTCCCACGCTCACCGCGCCGTGGTACTTCGCCAGCCCGGAGAACAACTGGGCCGACTTCCACCAGTTCATCCCCGAGTGGTTCTCCCCGCGCAGTGAAGACGTCATCGAGGCCTATTACGAGGGCGAGTCGGCCGTCCCGTGGCGTTACTGGGCGACGCCGCTGGCGAGCTGGTTCGGCTTCATGGCGATCTTCTCCCTCGCCACGCTCAGCATCACCGCCATCGTCCGGCGGCAGTGGGTCGAGCACGAGAAACTCACCTTCCCGACCGTCTACATCCCCCTCAACGTCACCCGCGGCAAGGCGTTCTGGGGCGATCGGATCATGTGGATCGGATTCGCGATTCCGTTCCTCATGGGGACGCTCAACACGCTGAATCTCAACTTCCCCGCGATCCCCAAGATCGAGTACCGCAGCATTCCGCTTGGTACGTACTTCACCGACCGGCCGTGGAGCTACCTCCGCCCGCTCTCGATCTCGCTCTACCCCTTCGTGACCGGCATCGCGTATCTGCTCTCGACCGAGGTCACGATGAGCAGCGTCTTCTTCTTCGGCTTCACGAAGTTCGAGCGATTGCTCGGCGGGGCCACGGGCTGGAACGAGTGGGGGAGTGGCATGCAGTACTCGCGCTTCCCATTCCTCGAGTACCAGGGCGCCGGCGCGTTCATCGCCCTCGCGGCGCTGAGTCTATGGGTGGGGCGCAAGGAATACACGCGGATGCTCCGAGCCGCTCTGGGGCTGGATCGCGACGCCGACCCCGAAGACGTTTGGCCCATCCGCGCGTTCATCGCGTCCTTCGCGCTGCTGGTGGTCTACTGCCGGATCGCGGGCATGAGCCTCTTGCCCCCGGTCGCCTTGCTCCTGCTCAGCCTCACTTACATGCTCGCCGCCACCCGCATCCGCGCTGAGACCGGCAACGCCTGGCTCTTCGGGCCTCAGGTTGAGCCCAGCATCGCCATGATCGGCATCGCGGGATCGCGTAACTTCCGCGCCTCCGATCTCACGCTGATGTCGTATCTCAACAACGTCTCGAGTTACGACCTGCGCTGCCTATCCATGCCCCATCAACTCGACGGGCTCAAACTCGCCGACGAGTTGGGCGCCTCGCCGCGCAAAGTCTCGATTGCCATGATGGGCGCGCTGTGCGTTGCGCTAGGGTGGGGGATGGTGTCGGCGCTGACGATCTGGTACAGGTTTGGCGCGCTTGGCAAACTCGAGCCGTGGCGCACGCTTAACGGCAAGCGGCCTTTCGAGCGCCTGCAGAGCTACCTCCTTCAGCAGAGCGGCACGGACTGGCACGGTGTCAGTTTCATGGGTATCGGCGCGGCCTTAACCGTCGGGCTGCTCTTGCTGAGGGTCAACTTCCTCTGGTGGCCGCTGCATCCGGTCGGTTATGCTATAGCGGGCACCAACACGATGGACAAGGTGTGGATGCCGTTCCTGATCGCCTACATCGTCAAGTCGCTGGTCATGCGCTACGGCGGGCCCAAGCTCTACCAGCGGCTCTTGCCGTTCTTCCTCGGCCTCATCATCGGCGATCTTTTCAACGGCGGCTTTTGGACGCTCATGGGCTGCCTGTTCAGCAACTGGCACGTCTATCCGATGAACTGGTAAGAGTCTTGCAGAGGGACAGACATCATGTGGAACTGGGCACTCGCTATACCATTGATGATCTTCGCCATCCCGCTCGTTGGGGCGATCGGATGGTACGCGAACGAGCTGCTGAAGACCTATCTGAAGCACAAGCGCCAGATTGAGCAGATGCGCATCGAGGAAGCCCGCCGCATCGAGGCCCGCGAGGACCGCATTCTCGGCCTCTCGGACGTCGAGTCCGGCGCGGCGCTTGAGATCATCATGGCTCGCCTCGACGCCCTCGAAACCCGGCTCGACGGTCCCGTCAGCGAAGACGTCGAGCCCGAGCCCCGCACCATGACAGAAACCGACACCGAACTCGCCTGACCCGCCAGGTCCCATGCCGTCCAGTGGAACGCCATTGCAGGCGCGGCGTTGGTACTGATGGATGCAGCGCGCCAAGGGGAGGGCACAACCGATGAGGTGCTTGTGCGTGGTTGCCGTCGCTCTAATATGCTCCGCATGCTGGGCCGGAGACAAGGTCCGCATCGTCATCGAAGCCGAAAGCGCCGCAAAGATCGTATCCCCGCTCGTCGTCTCCGACCTCGAAGACGCGTCCGGCGGCAAGTGCGTCAAGGTCCCCACAGGGCGGAACGCCGGCGTCCCGGAGCCCGCCCCAAACGCCCGCGCATCCTTCCGCGTGCGCATCCCTCACGACGGGACGTACCGCGTCTGGGGCCGCTGGCAGGTCCGAGGGGCGATCTGCAATGCCCACTGGATGACCGTCGATGTCGACGAGGTGGGCCCCGAGGCGGACATCATCAGCGCCTCCGCCTACGCGCCCCTCCGCTGGTCGAAAGCCAAGCGCACCCACGCCCTGACTGCCGGCGAGCACACCATCCGCGTCCACCGATTCGCAACTGGGGTGGAATTCGACCAGATACTCATCACCAACGACATCCGCTACATGCCCTCACGCGCCATGAAGGAAACTCCCGAATACGTCGTGCCGCCCGAACCCGACTGACGCCCCTCGCCTCCCCGCCGTGGCCGTAACCCAACCTTGCCGTTCTTCGTGTCTTCGCGGCTTCCCGTTTTCGTTGCCGTCCCTACCCTCCCCAATCATCCCCCTCTTCCACCGGCGCAAAGCCCCGCCGCATCGTGTTCTCCGTCACCACTCGCGGATCCATGAAGTGCAGCAGATAGTCGTGCCCGCCGGCCTTCGTGCCTCCGCCTGACATCCGACTTCCGCCGAACGGTTGCCGATTCACCAGCGCCCCGGTGATCTGTCTGTTGAGGTAGAGATTGCCCACGCGGAACCGCTCCTTTGCCAGTGCCAAGTGCGCCGGACTTCGGCTTATGACCCCTCCGGTCAGCGCGAAGCGCGTGCTGTTCGCCCACGCAATCGCCTGGTCGAAGTTCTCGGCCCGCATCACCGCGAGCACAGGCCCGAAGACTTCCTCCTGCGCGATTCGATCTTCGGGCGTGATGCCGTCGACAATCGTAATCGGCGCGTAGTATCCTTCGCTCTTCGGTACCTCGCTCTCAAAGAGCAGATGCCCTTCCCGCTTGGCTAGCTCCGCGTATTCCAGCACGTCCCGTTGCGCGGAGGCGTCGACCAGCGGACCCATCACGTTCTCCGGAAACTCGCTGGGCCCGATCTTCATCGACCCCGCCGCCTTCGCCAGCCTCTCGATGAACCTCTCATACACCGCGCCCAGCACGATCACGCGCGAGCAAGCCGAGCACTTCTGGCCCTGGTAGGCGAGTGCCGAGCGCAGCACGATCGGCACGGCCTCATCGATGTCGGCGTCATCGTCCACGATGATGGCGTTCTTGCCGCCCATCTCGCAGATGATCTTCTTCACGTTCGCCTGCCCGGGGTGAACGACGGACGCGCGCTGGTTGATCCGCAGGCCCACCTCCACCGACCCGGTGAAGGCGATCACGCTGATGTCGGGGTGGTCGACGAGATGGTCGCCAATCTCCGCGCCCGAGCCGGGAACGTAGTTGAACACTCCCGGCGGCAGGCCCGCCTGGCTGAGGAGTTCCACCAGGTGATGGCCGATGGCCGCCGACTGGTTTGAGGGCTTATACACAACCGGGTTGCCCGTCACGATCGCTGCCGCGGTCATGCCGGTGCTGATCGCGAGGGGGAAGTTCCAGGGCGCGATAACGGCCGCGATGCCCTTTGGCTCATACATCGACTCGTTCAACTCGCCGGGAGCCGTTCCCAGCCGCCTCGGCGCGCCGAGATGCTCCATCTCATCGGCATAGAACTCCAGGAAATCGATCGCCTCCGCCACATCACCGTAGGCCTGATCCCACTGCTTGCCCACCTCCAGGATCTGCCACGCTGACAGCTCCACGATGCGCCTCCGCGCGACATCCGCCGCGCGCCTCAGGCAGCCCGCCCGCTCGCCCGGCGGCGTGTCGCGCCACGCTCCCGCGGCCGCCTTCGCCGCCGCGACGGCCTGGTCCACCTCGCGCGTTCCTGCCTGGGAAATGTGTCCCACGACCTCCGATGGATCTGCCGGATTCACCGACGGAATCGTCTTTTCCACTGCCACGTCCTCGCCGTCGATGTGCAGCGCATACGTCGCCGCGCCCTTGGCCCGCACCCCCGCTATCGCCGCCGGAAACGCGTCTCGGGTCTCCCTATCTGTGAAATCCGCCAGCGGGTGATTCGCAAAGCCCTCTGGCGCGCCGTCCGCCGCCTCACTCAACTCCCGCTCCAGGCGGGCCTGCGGGTCCGTCAGCAGCTCTTCCACGTCTCGCCCCTCGGCGAAGGTCTGCCGCAGGAACGATTCATTCGACGTGTTCTCCAAGAGCCTCCGCACCAAGTACGCCATGCCCGGCACCATGTCTCCGTACGGCGCGTACAGCCGGACCCGCTTCACCACATCCAGCAACCCCTTGCGCACGGGCTCGGCCATGCCAAATAGCACCTGAAACTCGTATCGATGATCGGGCACGCCGATCTCGCGGGCCATCTCCATTGTCGCCGCGATGGAGCGAATGTTGTGCGACCCGCAACCCATGTGACAGATATCGTGGTTCTCCAGGATCCGGCGCGCGTTGCGCTCGAATGCAAGGTCAGTCTCGGGCTTGTGCAGGTAGACGGGAATCGGCCAGCCCTTCTGCTTGGCATTGACGACCTCGAAATCCCAGTAAGCGCCCTTGACCAGCCGGATGCTGATGGGCAGCGCCTCCGCGCGTGCCCAGGCGATCAGCTCAGCCACATCCCGGTCAGTGTCGGTGAGGTAGGATTGAAGCACGATGCCAACGTGTGGGTAGTGCCGGAACTCGTCGTCCGCGCGGAGCCGCTTGAAGACCTCAATGGTGATGTCCTTGTAGTCGCGCGACTCCATGTCGATGCACAGGAATCCGCCCACCGCGATGACGCCGCGGTAGATCCGCTTCATCTGGCGGAGCGTGCCCTCGGCCGAGCCCTCGAAGTTCGCGGGCTTCGTCTGCGAGTAGAGCGCCGTCGGCTTCACCGACACGTTCACCATCGGCGCGCCATCCCCATCGCGTGACCCGGAGGCCTCGCCTTGCAGAGGCTCCCACTTGGCTTGCGCATCCCCGAGCGCCTGAATCAGCTCGACATTGGTCGCCACATACTCGTCCGCTTCATCCTCGCTGACGGTGGCCTCTCCGAGTACCGTCAGCACGCATGAGAATCCCCGTCTGCGAAGCCGCCCCACCCGCCTGACCGCCTCGCTCGCGTTGCTGCCGATGATGAACTGCTTCGCCATGTCGGCGATGTTGGCGCGTATTGCCCGATTGAGTAGCCCCGCGCCCAAATTGCCGCCGACACCCGTCTGGCGGGCGCCCCACTGAAACAGGGCCGGGAGATCATCGTCCGCGCCGAAATACTCGCGGATGTGCTGGGTCAGCATGTCAACGGTCGTCAGATAGGGGTAGACATCGACGAAGCGGAACAACTGCGTCTTGAAGTGCTCGTTGGCCATGCACCAGCCGAGCGCCTGACCAGTCCAGCGAGTCTTGCTGAAGACCGATGGCTTCTGGTCCGCGATGCTCGCGAAGAACTCTCTGCCGAGATCGGTGATGCGGGTCTCGAGGGTCGACTTTGCCATGGCGGCAATCCTCCATACCAGTCAACGCCCGTCGCCACGGCGCTGTCCGCCGTTCCCTCACTCCACCACCGTCACGCCCATTGCGCTGTGCGCCGGCACGACCAACTCCTCCCACGCCCTCGGCCCCAGCTTCCCTCGCGTCAGCTTCACCGTCTCAGGCTCCTCGAACGTGTTGATCGATTCAGCCTCAGGCCCACTCAGCAGCGTCGTCCTCGCCGTCTCTCCCTCGAATCCCGCAACATCCATCCTCACTCTCGCCTCCGCCGTCGGATGTCGGTTGATGAGAATGACGTGCAGCTCATCTCCATCCTCAGACATCATCGCCGCCGCATCGACTGCCGGCATCGGCGCCGCTCCGGGCAGTGCTAGCTCCGTCGACTCCACCTCACACGCCGCCCTCAATTCGCCGCCATGCTCCGCGTGAAGCTCGAACGCGAGCGCGTGAGGCGCCGACACTGCCTGCGTCCTGTTAGTGCGGACGGCGCCCATGACATTCACCGTGATCGCCATGTGCGCGCCCGGCACCTTCTCGCCCAGCCGCACCAGTGAGTTCAGTACCCCCACGGCGTACAACCCGTCGCGCAGCGTGTGGAAGTCCTGGTAACCCAGCTGCGTCCCCATGGGCGTCCACTGGTTCCATTCGTCGAGCATGATCGGCAGCGGCCTCGGCGAGTGGGCATTCACTTCCTCATGCGTCGCCGACAGCATCCGCTCGATGTGGATTGGCATGCCCACGATGTGCGCGTAGTCCTCCAGCGGCGACGATTCGACGCTTCCGTGGGTGTAGTGATGCGCGGAAAGGTAATCAACGATGTGCCCGGTCACTTGCGCCTGCGTCACGTTCCATGCGTCCGGCCCCATCACGCCATTCACGATCAGTTCGATACTGGGATCGACCGCCCGCATCGCCTCCGCGAACTCCACCGCGCGGATTGCATACTTCGTCGCGTCGAGGTGACCCATCTGCCAACCGCCATACATCTCATTGCCGATGCTCCAAAGCGGGCACGCGTAGGGCTCGGAGTGCCCATTCCGGGCCCGCCGTTTGCCCTGCGGCGTGTCGGCGGAACCGTTCACGTACTCCACCCACTCGGCCGCCTCGCGCGGCGTCCCCTCGCCGGCATTGACGCAGACATACGGTTCCGCTCCCAGCCGCTCGCACAGCCGGAAAAGCTCATCCGTCCCCACGTCGTTCGGCTCCCATTCGTCCCACGCCCGATCCCAACGTGGCGGACGTCGATCGCGCGGGCCGACGCCGTTCTCCCAGTGGTATCCCGAGACGAAGTTCCCGCCCGGGAAGCGCAGGCTCGGGATTTGCATCTTCCGGCAGAGCGCCAGCACCTCCGGGCGGAAGCCATCGACATGGCTGTCGGGCATTAGGCTCGCGCAGCCGATCCAGAGCTTCGCGGGAGCGGCCGTCGTGATGGCGATCGCGTCCATGCCCGCGGCGTCCGCCGCGTCGAAGGCGAACTTGATCGTCTCCCACTCAGGCCCGCGCACCGCCGCGTCATGCGAGGCGATCGTCGCGCCTTCGCGCAGGAGCGAGACGGAGATCGGCACGGCATCGCGATCCGCCCGCACGACCACGCGCCCCTCCACCCCGACGCCCTTCGCCAGCGCCAGTCCGCCTTGCACGATCCCCACCGCCTCGCCGCCTGGCGCGTCGATCCGCTGCGACTGAGCCGGCACGTAGTGGATCGCATTGTCGCGCGCGAACGTGCCCTCTCCTGCCGCTTCCCAGCCCTCGATCACTCCGTTAGGCGCGACCTCACCCGTGAACTTGCGGTTCTGAAGCATCTCCGCCCAGAAGCCGCCGTAGAACGTGTCGTTCATCAACTCCACGAACTGCCCGTTACGTCGCGGGTCCAGCGGCGCGGCATCGCCGGCATCGATCCGCACGGTCGCCGACACCGGCGGCTCAACATGCTCGCCCGGAATCGACGTGACCCGAACGTAATCGACGTCCAGCGCAACCGCCTGCCCGTCGCCGAATGTCTTCCCTAGGATCCCGATCTCCGTCGGCTCATCCAGCGTCCAGTACGAGTCCAGTGCCACCCAGTCCGCATCGCCCGCCCGCTGGATGAGCGTGTCGATTCGCCAACCTCGCCGCTCCAGCTTCATGCGAACATCATCAACCGGCGCCCCCGCCTTGCGGTATCCGCCCTTGCCCGTGGGCTCGATCCATAGTTCCGGCTGATCTGCCCCAAACTGCGGCGCCCGAAATGGGCCGATCGTCAGCAACTCCTCGATGTTGAACACCACCGCCAGCCCCATGTGGAACATGCTGTCAGGACCCGATTCGGCTAGCCCGATTCGCGCCTCGACGTCCCAATCGCCTTCGGGCAGCGACGCGCGCAGCAGCGGCGCTCTGTCCTGGCCGACCCAGTGGCCGAAGCCGCCCGGCCCTTGCGGCGATCTAATCCGCAACCAGCCGGGCCTTTCGGTCAGCGAGTACGTCGGACCCTCGACGGGCACGTGCCACTCCCAAGTCTCCGACAACTCGGCGCCGTCGAATGTCTCGTCAAGCACCACAGTGCCCTGGCTTGATACTGGGATGGCGACTGCAATGACCATCGCAAGCATATCCTGCGTCCTCTCTCAACTGTCTGTCGCCGTCCGTGGTGCCGTCGTAGGACAGGCGTCTCGCCTGTCGCCTTCTGCTCCTCGCGCCCACCTATACGTGCCACGGGCAGCCTGCCCGTGGAAGAACCACCCTCATCCCTCCGCCGTCGTCCTTCGCGCTCCTTGGGGGGGAACTCCTTGTCCGGCCTGGCTTGTTGCTCCCTGCGAGGGGTGATGATCATGAGGAAGCCCGTTCTCAGTCTGCTGGTAGCGCTCATCGCGCTGCCCGCCGCGAGTCAGCCCGATGACGCCAAGGCCAAGCGCAGAGCCGAGATCGTCGCTGAAGCCACCAAGGTCCTGGCCGAACAGGACTCCTTCGCTGCCATTCAGTTCATCGAGAATCGCGACGATCCTGGTGACATCATCACCTCCTACGACGCCCTCTCCCAAGCATCCTACTGGCAGCGCAAGGACCTGCAGCCCTCAATAGCGATGGCTCGCGCGGGGATACAATTTGGATTGACGACCGCGCCGAGTATTGATGATGAGAAGCTGGCGGCAGGCTTGCTGGGCGTGGCCAAGGCCCTCGCCTACAACGTCGCGTCCTTTACATGGCCGGGGTGGGATGAGCCGGGGATAGAGATCACGCGCTCGGACGTGTTAGTCGGCCTCGATGCTGCGAGGACCAACCTGCGCCTGGCCCAGGAGCTTGACAAGCCTGACATCGCGCTCTCCCGCGCGCACTGGATGTTGGCGGCAGCGCAACTGGCGCTCGACGAATACGAGCCCACCCAAGCGGGCTTCCTTCGAGCCGTCGACTTTGCCCGCAAGGCCGGCGAAGACATCGAGGCAGCCAACTCCGTCGCCTGCGCGCGTCTGGTAGCGCACATCGCCGATCCGGAAGACACCCGCAAACGCGAGGCCCTGGACGCAGCTAAAGTCGCCCTCGAAGCCGCCGGGGATGACGGCTTCTTCAGCGGCCAAATCGAAACGGCCGAGCGCGTCTTCGCGCCCGGCCGCTGACGTCACCGTTTCCGCCCGCTAGCCAAACGGCCTCACGACCGCGCGCAATACCAGTTCGTGGTCCTCGCCGCCCTCGTCGTACTGCAGTATGTAAAGCACCTTAATCTTGAACCCCCACTTGATCTTTATGTCGATGTCGGGGTTCTCCTTGGTCTCGCCGTCGATCTTGATGGTGGCCTTCTCGCCGATGGCCTTGCGTTTCGCGTCAACCTCGTGCGCGACGCCCTCGTGCTTGAACGTCGCCGGGATCACGAGGTTCTGGCTGGCGTCAATCTTCACCTTGCCCTTCACGTCGTCAAGCTTCTGCCCGTCCCACCGGCCCCCAATGAGCTTCCGGGCCTCCTTCAGTCTCTTGATCAGATCCGGTATCGACGTGATGGCGCCTGGCATTCTGACTGCCTCCCGTTAGTCGTTCTGCATAATAGTACTGACCACGGACTAGTGAGAGCCTTAACAGGCGGGTATGCCAATAGAGTTCCACAAGTACGTAGATTGTATTGATTAGATGTTGTTATTGGTCCCAATAAAGCGTGTGATATTCCCGTGGCGTCTTCACCGTGAGAGCGCCTCTATCAGATCATCCACGTCGCCTCGCGCCTCGATGATGCGCTCAGGGTCCTTCGTGTACGACGTCCAACTCTCCGAGACTTCCGGATCCACCGCCAGCACCTGTTCCGCCTTGGCGATGACCTCTGCATTGTCGCCGTTCGCCCGCGCCGCCTCGACCCGCTCCCGCAGGATCGCCAATGCCTCGTAGTCCTCGATCCCGTCGCGGATGTTCGCCAGTCGCGTGGAAGCCAGTGGAGTCGCGTCCGGCCCTGGATAGAACAGGATCCCGTCGCTGTTCGTGTTGAACGAGATGGGGTTCCACGGGACCTCGGGCCACTTGAGGCCGTTCTGGTTCCAGTTCGTCTGCGGCTGGTAGTGGTTCATCAGGTAATACAGCAGTCCCGTCGTGCCCGTCTGGAACATCTGCCACCCGAGCACGCGCGGATCAACGCCAGGGAAATCGATGAAGTAGTTGGCATACGGCTTGCCCGGCCCGCAGCAAACATACACCCAGACCTCTTCATCTTCCGCGCGGCGTTCCTCGGCCAGCTCGCCCCTGTATTGCTGCGTCAGCGGCGTCCAGATGTCGAAGAACCCCGCGTGCTTGTCCATCACCGGGTTGGCCGTCTCGCGTTTGATCATCGGGTAGTTCTCGCCGATGAACCCGTACAGCTCTCGGATCTGCGGATCGACCGTCTCCTCGTGATTGGCCCGCATCTCCGACTCATCGAAGCCGTGCACGTAGAACAGCACGTCATCCACATCGTGGGTCTCGATGTACTCCTTCCACGTATCCAAGTACGCCGCGATCTCATCCTGCCGCCCGCTCATCCACGCATCCACGTTCATCAGGCAGATCGCGTTCTGTCCGCGCTCGACGCAGTATTCCAGATCCTCCATCGAGGGCACCGTTCGCACCTTGCCGTCCTTCAGAGGCGCGTACAGCACGTTCGGCGAGATCCGATGCGCCAGCAGGAAGTCGTACATCTCAAGCCACTTCTCGTGCCCCAGCACGTCCTCCGTGCCCAGCGCTGAGTATCCGAACCCATGGCTCGGGTTGTCTCCAAGCCCGAGGCGTTCTTTCACCTCATCCGGCTTGTACCAGATCTCCCACATTCCCGCGCAGATGCAAAACGCGGTCTTCAACTGGCCTCGCACGGGCAAGTCATAGTCCCGCACGCGCAGCTTGATCAGGAACGATGACGACGGCACGTTCTCCGCCTCGATCTGCAGGATGCCCCGGTAGTTGCCCGCCGGCGTTCCAGCCGGCACGTCGACCGTCACCCAGATCCAAGCGGGGATCCAAGCCGAGAAGACGACCAG
>CAZKUN010000123.1:0-25854 GCA_964555935.1 uncultured Armatimonadia bacterium
ATCGTCAACAGCACGCCCCTCGCCATTCAGGGGGCCGAGCGGCGAGCGATCTGGGCTGCCTGGCCTTCTCCCGAGCCCTCGCAAAGACGGGGAACAGGATCGCCGCTAGAATGGCAATGATGGCGATGACGACTAGTAGCTCGATCAGTGTGAAGCCGGATCGACGTGTCATTGGGAACGTCCTCCTTCCAGAATTTGGTCGCCGTTGCGCACAGTGTTAGGCTGATAGACCGCAGTAGCTCGTCGGGCTCGGCGTCGAACCCAGACATGCACGTCGTCGCGCAGCCCTCCTCGTCAGATTATGTTGAGCAACGCTGCATGTATCCGCCACAAGTCTCATCGTCAACAAGCGCCGCCAGGAGGTGGCGCGGTCGACTCTCTCTCGACCAATACCGGCTGGATCGTCAGTGGCTCGACAGCATCCGCCTCGATGCTTCCGTCAATGCGACCGATCAGGTACTCAACGCTCTCACATGCGATCCGCTCGGTCTGGGGATCGACTGTGGTGAGAGCGGGATTGCTGTATCGGGCGAACTCGAGATTGTCAAACCCGGTAACGGACAGCTCGTCTGGGACCGTCACCCCGGCCTCGTGGCACGCTCGCAGGACGCCGAGCGCGGTGTGATCGCTGAAGCCGACGATCGCCGTGGGGCGGTCATCATCGGCCAGCAGCTTCATCGTGCATTCGCGGGCATCCTCAACGCTGGCGTCAGAGCCCCTGAAGATTGTGGGCAGACCCGCCTCCTGCATCGCGTCCGCGTAGCCCACTTGCCGAGAGCCCTTGCTGCTGGACGCGCCGGGCCCCATGAAGGCGATCTGCTTGTGTCCGAGCGCTATCAAGTGCCGGGTGACCTCGGCCCCGCCGAAGTGCTCGTCGGCACGGACCGTCGGCCCGAGGAAATCGAGCGGCGAGCCGATCGAGACCCACGGCGGACTGTCGTGGGTGCGCGTGGCCGCATAGTGCTCCAGGTGCATCGGCGCGGCAAAGAGCAACAGGCCGTCGACCTGGTGCTCCTCGAGGTACGTCGCGGCATTGGTGATGCTATCGTCAGTCTTGAGGTCGGAGAGTTGGATGACGGCTTCGTAGCCATACTGGCGGCAGCACCGCGAGATGGCCTCCATCAGGTCGCTGTAGTATGGGTTGCCATCGGGTTCGGGCATGACCAAGCCGAACATGTTGGTCTTGCCCGCCGTCAGCGCTTGGGCCAGGCGGTTCGGCCGGTAGCCCAACTCGCGCGCCGCCTCGATGACTCGCTCGCGCACCTCGACGACGACCTCGCTCCGGCCGCGAAGGGCACGCGAGACCGTTGCGGTCGATACGCCTGCTTTCTTCGCGATGTCGTAGATGGTGGCCATGGTGTCTCGCGCTGTGCAACCGGTTGCATGTTCTGTTCGAGAGAAACGCCCGGACAACTGGGCGGGCGTCTGCAACCGGTTACAATTCTCGGGCCAAAAAAACGCGCCGAGTGCCTTACGGGCGCGTGTAACCGGTTACATCCCAATAATTATACGCACGTTTCGCAGTGGCTGTCAATACCCCGTCTACGCATCTTCAGTGGCTTCGGCCAGAATCGCGGCGGCGCCCTGGCCCAAGAGGCTCCTCACGACATCGGCCGCCAGGGCCTCGGCCTGATCCGCCTGTCCATCGGCATTGGCCCTCAACACGCGCGTGCCATCAAGACTCGCAACGAGCGCCTCGACGACGAACGTCTCCTCGCGCACCCTCGCCAGAGCGCCGATGGGGACCTGACAGCTCCCGTCGAGCGCTGCGATGACGTGGCGCTCCGCCGTGGCGCACGCGCGCGAGGCCGCGCAGTCCATCGGCTTCAGCAGGTCGAGCGTGCGCGCGTCATCTTCGCGCGCCTCGATGGCCAGGATTCCCTGGCCCGCGGCGGGCAACATGACATCGGGCGCGAGCCGCTCAGTGATGACCTGCGAGTAGCCCAGGCGATCCAACCCCGCGCAGGCGAGGATGATCGCGTCGGCCTGGCCCTCCTGCAGCTTCCGCAGCCGAGTGTCGACGTTCCCTCGGAGCGCGTCGAATCTGAGGTCAGGCCTGGCGCGCTTCAACTGGGCGACACGGCGGAGGCTGCTCGTGCCGATCAGGGCGCCCTCAGGCAGGTCCGCCAGGGCGCTGCCATCACGGCTGATCAGGGCATCGCGCCAGTCAACGCGCTCGGGGAAGGCCGCGAGGTAGAGGCCCTCGGGTTGCTCGGTCGGCACGTCCTTGAGGCTATGCACGGCGAGGTCCACGTCGCCCGACAGCAGCGCGGTCTCAATCTCCTTGACGAAGAGGCCCTTCCCGCCAACCTTGGCGAGGGGCGTGTCCTGGATCTTGTCGCCGCGGGTCTTGATGATCTCCAGCTCGGCCTCGACCCCATCGTGCAGCCGCGCGAGTTCTGACCCGACCCACTTGGATTGCCAGAGCGCGAGCATGCTCCCGCGCGTTCCGATTCTTACTGTCGACATGCGGACCCCCTGGTGTTCGGCTGAGCGACGCAAAACCGACCGGCGCCAGCGTGCCGGTCGGTCTATGATACCACTATTGTCTGCCACCGTCGCGCGCTTACATGTGCATCTCGTCATCGCCGAGCAACGTCTGGATGTAATTGAGTTGCCCCGCGTGGTAATCGCTGTGCATCCTGGCGGCCCACAGAAGCTCGCCAACCGTCGTCGGCCCCCAGAAGACCTCGCGAGCCTCCGCCAGGTTCTCCTCGGTGAGCGCATCCATCGCCGCGTCTAGTTCGGCCTGGGCTTCCTCGAGCAGCGCCACAACTTCGTCGCGGCCCGAGTACTCGGCCTTCATCAGCTCTTCGTACAGGCCCGGATTCGATTCGCCTTGGAACTCCGACACGAGCCACTTGTAGACCGCCGCGCACTCGACGACGATCAGCAGCGGTGTCTTGGCTTTGCCCATCGGCACCCAGCCGAGCTTGTCGTCGGGAATGTGCTTCAGACCCGACAGCACCATCTGGGTCGCCTGCTGGGTCTTTGCTTTTGCGGTTGTCGCCTGATCTGTTGCCATCGCTTGTTACCTCCCCGGAAATATGGCCGCGCGTAAGGCGGACACTAGGGACAACACTCCGACGCTCGGGGAAGGCTCCAGGCGCCGCTGACTTCGTTCGCAGTCGGCTCGTCGGATCTGGAGATCCGACCTACGGTGGTTCTTGAGGCCGCCGCTAGAGCGTCCCGTTGTCGGTGTCCCATCCGCCAAGTCGCCCCCACCGCCAACACGCGGCGAGCAGAATCCATCCGAGACCGAGCAGCGACAGGCCGATGAATAACGCGATGAACTGAAACCTGCGACCTCTCATCCCACGCTCCTTCTACTGCGGCTCGCCCCATCCTTGTACTACCACAGAGGCATAGTCGTCAACCCTGACGGGACCGAGGCTTAACCTCTTGTTCGCGCCGTTGAGAGAGCAACGCTGTGGCGGCTCTCCGGGCCTCAGCACCGTGGCCGACATGCCCTCGTCCGCGGCGCCCGTCAGCAGGCACGTGACGATGACATCATGCGGCGCTGGCTGCGCGTCGACGTCCGGATCCAAGTCGAGGTTGGCGATGTCGACGGACAGCATCCGCTGCTCGGGCGACGTGAAGGCAGAGATCTCCACCTCCCGGGGCGCGTTCGCCAACGTCACCGCCGACTTCATCAACTCCGCTTCGAAGACACGTTGGATCGCAGCGATGTCCCTGTCCGCGAAATCGGTCTGGTAGTAGTCAAACCCCAGCGCGGGCACGAAGACGATGCGCCCATCCCCCACCTCGCACTCATGCGTCTCGGGCCGAGGCTCATCGGGGTCGAGGTCGGCCAGCCAGCAGAGCGCGGGGACCATTTCCGCCTCGTTCAGCACGCGCTCGTGCAGGAGGTCGCGACCATGGCGGGCTCCCACCGGCCCGCTGACGACGAGCGTCCCGCCGAGGGCCACCCATATGCCGATCGTGTCCGTGACCTCAAGCTCAGACAGCACCTCAACGCTTGGCACAATCAGCGCGCCGAAGTCGTCCAGACGACCGGTCTCCAGTTCCCACTCGGCGATCACATCGTATTGAGCGTGGAACTCGCTGAGGGCGGTGCCCCAGCCGATGAGATCGAATACGTGCCGCTGGGCCGCGAACTCGTTGACCGCGCCGGGCGTGATTCCGGTCAGGCGGCTGTCGGGCGAGTAGAGCAGCGCGATCCGCGCGAGGGGCTCGCGGTCGCCCCATGTCTCCTTCGCCGCGTGGATGAAGTCGGCGACCTCGCGGTGGCTCTCGACCGTCCCCGCGACCTTCGCTTGCGAGGGGTACGCTTGGATCATCGCGTGATGCGCCAGGAGTTCGTAGCTCAGCACGCGTCCGAGGGGTGCGTTGCCGTGGTACTTCTCATACGGCTGGTCGAGGTAGTACCAGAGGTGGACGAACCGGCTTCGCGCGTGACGGCGGGCCATCTTGACGATGGGCGAGATGCGTCCCGTTGGCGGCAATCCGAGCCCGCGCGGCCCGCCGATGAGATTCCAGCCGGGCGCGAATTCAGTGCTCACCATGTGGAGCGATTCTGGCCGAGGCCAATCGAAACACCAGAGGGGGATGTCGTTGCCCTGGATGACGAAATCGATGCCCGCCTCACGGCCCTCCCGGACGTAGGTGTCGTGGTACGCTTGCAGCGCGTCGCGGCCGGTCTCGGACTTGTAGATCCGGTACGCGCGCCAGATGGGCTCGTCGAGCCAGCGCGGGTCATGCCACGCGGCGTCCAGCAGATTGGTGTCATCGCCGCCGAACTCATCGCGGACGATTCGGCGCACGTACTCGCGGACGTCGAAGGTGTCCACGTCGGCGATGCCCATGTCGGCGAGTTCGGCATCGGTGAAGCGAGTGGTCAGGAACTTGCGGAAGCGATGCACCGACCACTCGCCGAACGCCGTCCGCGTCGGCGGATTCCCGAAGCTATCCCAAGCGCTGAAGTTATCGGACCAGATGCCGGTAACGCCGTTGTCCGCCATGTGTCGCGCGGTGACTTTGGCGTAGTCGATCCATCCCGGGAACGCGGAGTCCTTGCCGAAGGACAGAAGTCCCGAGTACTTCGTGCCGTCTCCCGTCTCGTGCGGCACGAGGCCTTCGATGGGGCCCTTCACTTCGCCCGTCTCCTCATCGACCTCGTTCACCGCCGCGTTGCGCCCGAAGGTGATGAGGTTCTTGCCCAGCACGTCTTTCGAGCAGGCCGCGTCGTATAGCCTGTGCTTTCGGAAACCGTCCTCGTCGATGTACCCAAGGGCCTCGCGGCCGTCGGGGTAGGTGAAGACGGGGCATCCGTAGCGCTCGTGCGTGCGGTTCCATGGCCCGGCGGAGCGATCGCCTTCGAAATACGACGGCAGGCCGATCCACCCGAGCACGCGGTCCTCAAGCGGCTTCCACGTATGCCAGCCCCAGTGGTTGAGCATCGGTTGTGGGGTGTCAGGCTCCAATTCGAAGCCCCGCAGCGTACCGTCCGGCAACTCCTCGAACTCCGCGATGTACTGCTCGCACGTGCCGAATGTCTCAGACCAGCAGAGGAGTTTGACCCCCTGTTGCCTGATCGGTTCCAGGCGCTCTGCTAGCCAGTGGAGCCGCGTCCGCGCACCATGCACTCCCCAGCCCGGATCGTCGGCCAGGCCGCACACGGCGCTGTCGGCGCCGAGCGCCTCGATGGTATCGGGGTCCGACGACTGGACGGTGATCGGGTAGTCGTCCCACCACGGCGCGGCGTTGAGGCCGGGGCCGGCGGTGAGGAGGATGGCTAGAGCCAGTGGAGTTGTCATGTTGGAGCTATCTCCCCGCGTTGGGTGCTGGATTCCGAGGACGGAATCGAGGGGCTGGAAGCCCGTCGCTACGCGGACATGGTCAGTAGAGTACCAGCAGGTTTCCGGTCGCGCCCATCAATCCATCCACGATGAGCCAGCCGGCGCAGCCTATTGCCTGGCCGAGGATTAGGCCCAAGAGCACGGGCGTTGCGCGCTGGTAGAGACGGTAGCCACCGTAGCGCATGGTCAGGACCTTTAGCACCCAGCCGATGAGGATTGACACCCACAGATCCTGCACGGGTTGGGTCGCGGCAACCGCGAACCCCAGCGGGTGCAGAGGCCACCATAGCAGCGTGCGGTGGAGGAAGCTCAAGCCCCCCATGATCGCTGCCCCGGCGCCCAGGCATGCCATGCGGCCGAGGCCTGATTCGGGCGGCGAATCGAGCGTCCCGGCCGCGTAGCGAAATGCCGCCATGGGGCTGCCGGTGAACAGCCAGGCGCTGAGCGTTGTCCCGCCCTTCGCGTAGGCCAAGTGGATGACCAGCCACGTCGCGCCGACGGCGGCGATGCCCATCGCCAACAATGTCATGGGCAGCAACCCGCGACGCCTGGGCTTGTCCTCGCCCCAGAGCTTCAGCCCGTGGGCGAAGAACGTCATCATGATGACGCGGATGTCAGCGGTCCAACTGAAGGCGTAGGCCAGACTCGCCATTCCGCGCGGCCCGATCGACCGGACGCCGGCGATGTTGACGGCCATCGATTGCGGGATCATCGCGGCCCGCGTAACGGGCACTCCGCCCTGGACCGTCGCCCGCGTGAGCGCGATGAAATTGACGAACGCCGTGGCCAGGAACACGGCCGTCGCCAGCGGCGGCAGTCCGCTCGCGACTAGCCACGCAGCCATCACGGCCAGCCCGGACGCGGTCAGCAGCACGGCCGTCCGAGGGTGCGTGGGCTCGGACTCGGCGCCAGGCAACTCGGCCGTTCCAATCGCGGCCCGCCACATTTGGCGGAGGTGATGCCGGGCGGAGTAGATGCTCGCGCCCACTAGCATGACCATCGCGCCCATGGTCTGGTAACTCACCGCCGGCGAGCCCGCGCTGTAGATCTCCTTCGCGCCGAGGCTTATGCCCCAGAGCCTCATGATCGGCGTCTGCACGGCGGCGATGACCGCGAAGAGACAGAGCGAAAATCCGAGGTCGGGGCTCACCACATAGGCGAACCCGATCACGGCGAAGTTGATCCAAAGCGGCAGGAAGATCTTCTCGTCATAGAGGGTGATGCCGAGGGTCTCGCGTAGCTTGATCACGGGGATCGATGGGATGTGGAAGTGGAGTCCGTTCACCACCAATGGCACCAGCGCCAGCCCGACGCCGATCCATAGCGTCGGGCGTCTGAGGAGTTCGGGCCAGCGTCCGCCGTCGCCCACATCGACCATCTCAAGCGGCAGTCGCATCAGCGGATAGATCAATCGCTCCTGGTCGGCCCAAGGCCGGCGGAGCAATAGCATGATCCCCATCGTCGCCGCGTAGAAGGCCGCGATCAGCACCGCCCACCCCGCCAACGGCGCGGCCCAATCGCCCCACGGCACGCGCGCGCCGGGATCGAGGCCCTCGTAGAACTGGCGGCACGTGTCGAGGTCGCTCGGCGCGATCCACTCAGGCACGTGGCGGGCGAGCGTGTCCTCCCAGCGGTTCTCAGGCGTCGCGTAGTAGCGACATCCGGCCATGATCGGCAGGAGCTGGCCGACCATCCCCCACGTCGGCACGGCAGCGGCGACGATTACCAGGTGCATCACAAGCAGCAGATCGCCGCGGTTGAGAGGGAGTCGCTTGTGGATGAGCTTGAGGAGAGGATTCGCGGCCACCAGGAAGAGAGCGATGACCACCACGCCAAAGGGCAGGCTCGTGTTCGCGGGCCGACTGCCCCGGATTACCAGATTCGCGTAGGGGAAGGACACCGCGACGAATGCCGCGGCGAGCGCGCCAACGACCACGGGCTTGCGCACAAACGCGCGCTCCATTGCATCTCCTGGACCCTCGCAAATGCCGACACGCGTAAGCCCGCGTTCTCAGTCTTCCTCCGCCGACGGACTACTTGCCCGGGATCTCGTAGCTGTAGACGTGCGATCCGCTGCCGAAGTATATGCGGCCCTCAAGATAGGCGCCGCCGGGTCCAATCGAGACGGGAGACTCGGCGAGCATGGTGATCTCAAAGGTATCCGGATCGACCGTCGCAATTCCCTTGCGGAAGAGGATGTAGATGGTGTCATTCGGGCCGGTTACGAAGATGCGCGACTGCTGCCCGGAGGTCGTCGAGCCGAACTCCTCAGAGATATCCGCGTCGTAGACGACCTCACGCGTCTCGGCATTGAACGCGAAGAAGCGCTTGTGATCGGCGATCCCGAGCACGAGCCCGTTCGGGGCGACGATCATGTCGGCGTACCCAGAGATGCCCTCAAAGACAACCTCATGCCAGTCAATGGCCTTGGTGGCCATGTCCATGATGTAGAGTTCGGCGACGGTTGCTTTCTGCTCGCCGCCGGTTCCGGCGGCGATGGTCGATCCGCCGAGGAGCTTGCCATCGGGCAGCGCGACAAGGCTAGCGGTCGAGTGCTCGGGGAGGATCTCCGTATGTTCGATGACGATGGCTTCCTTGGCAAGGCGATCCCAGAACATCAGTCCGCCGCCGGTATACCCGTAGCCCGGCGTCCCCGCCATGACGATGGTCTTGCCGTCGGGGTGGGCCAGCAGATCGTGCGGGCGGTTGATGGTGGGCGGACACTCAGCCAAGAACAGCGGGTTGCAGCCAGCCTTGTCCTTCACCGTCGGCACCCACTCGCTCGTGGGATCGTACTCGAGCAGAATGCCGTGGCCGTAGCCGCCTACGAAGAAGCGGTCGCCCTGCGTGACGACCGTGTTCCACTGGCTGTAACCGGCGCGGTTGGTGAGTTCGTCGGTCTCGGGATCGTAGATGAAACAGCGCATCGGGAATGCCGTGCCGCCGATGATGGTGCCGCTTGGGCCGGCGGCCATGCCCATCATGTGGGCACCCTCGCTGGTGTAGTCGAAGGAGTTCTGGGTGATCTCGCCTGTGGCGGGATCCTCGATGGCAATGATGGCCTCCACGGTGTCGCACCGCTTGAGGATCTTGCCGTCGGGGAACCTGGTGTGGAAGAGGCTCTGGCTACTCGCGATGATGGGCGTCTTGTCGATGGTGGGGGGTTCGTCGAGTTTGGTGGCGACGCCGCCGTAGAACTCGTACCACGGGAGATCAGCGCTGCTGCGCGTCTGGCCATAGACCTTGCCGTTGTTGTCGGCATAGACGGGCCCAGTGCCCTTGCCTCGCTCGGATTCAGGGACCATCGGCTTGGCTTCGCCCGTCTCGGCGTTGAGCCCGATGACGTGAGCGTTGGTGCTGCCTATCCCGAAGTAGACCCACCCAGCGTCATCCGCGGCGACGGCACGCGGGTACTGGCGCCAGTTCTCCTCGTGGACGTGACCGTAGTCGCGGAAGTCGCCGGTCTCGGGGTTGTACGAGGCGACGCCGCTGTTGGGGTATGTGGCCGACCAGATGACCCCATTGGGTCCCTCGGTCATGCTCATCGCCATCTGGGGCACGGTCTCGCTGAAGAAGGTGAACTCGCGCTTGACGGGATCGAACTCGCAGAAGTGGTTGCCGAAATGGCTGTAGAACCTGTTCTTCGTCGACAGGACCGAGGCGAAGGGGCAGTCGCCGGTTTTCCAGGGCATGGGGAACTGCTCGGCCTCGCCGGTTTCGGCGTCGACCATGAGCAGCGCGTAGCAACCGGTGTGATCGTAGAGCCAGATCAGCGCGACGTTTCGCCCATCGCCATCGACCGTCGCGACGATGCCGCGATGGTTGCTGACGGGCGTGGCCACGCCGTGGTGGAAGAAGCCTTCACCCATGTCCTCTGATTCAGCGACGGCGGCCTGCGCGAAGAATGCGAACACCAGCAGCGCGACGAGTGTCAGCGTGATGACTTGTCCCATTGGGGAACCCCTTTCGGTTGCGTGCCGAGGATGAGGGTTAGTGCTCGGCGAAAGACGACAATGCGAGCTGGAAGCTCGCGGTCCAAGACAGCAAACGGAGTGGACGGAGTTTCGCCGCGCGGGCGGATTATCCTGTACCCATGGGCAAAACGGTAATGCTGCCACTTGTTACGCTGACCTGTTCCGTCGCCGCGGCGGAGCCTATCGTGACCTACGACATGACGCCGCTGTTCTCGCTGGATCTGAATGACGAGGCCCAGAGGCGGCGGTTCTGGGATGAGACGCATCTGGTGACCAGCCTGCAGGGACTGGTCAATCGCGACGAGGCGCGGCTGTACGTTCGGTACAACGCCGACGCGGACGACTTCTGGTGGGAGCGGATGACGGAGGAGGGCGGGTGGCTGGACGGGCGCGAGGTGGAGCAGATTGAGAGCCTCGAGGCGCTGCTGGAGAGGTTCAGCGACTGCTACGAGGGAGCGGTAGTCTGGGACGAGCGCGTCCCCGCGACGAGCAATCTGGCGTCGACGATTGCGGGAGTGGAGGGACTGCTGTGCGTGAGGCAGGATGATGATCCGGGGTCGGTCTGTCAGGAGCTGGGTCTCCCGGAGAAGGCGCGACTGATCGGCGAGGATGGGGCGCCGATGTTCACCGGCGAAGGCACGATTGCCGGCACCGATCTCGCGTCGACCGGCAGCGCAAAGTGCGACGCGTACCGGTGGCTGATCGAGAAGTATGTGAGGACAGGCAAGGCCAACCCTAAGAAGATGGGTTACTATCTGGACGGGTTCTGGCTGAAATGCTGGATGGCCGGAGCGCCGCAGAACTGCACGGTCACGAATCAGGACTATGTCATCGCGCACGGCGGTATTCTCTTCGACCTGAACGTATGGGATGACGAGGCGACGGTGGACGATCCGGACCAGCCGCCCGGCACGGACGCAGACACGCTGCGGGAGCTGCTTCGCGCGGCGTGGGATCAGTTCGGCGGCGACGGGTGCATCCACGTGGCGGGGTTTACGCCATGGGCCTACAAATACACGGACTTCGCCAACGCCAACTGGAGCGCGGGCGGGAAGTATGGCGGCGTACCGACGGAGTGGAAGTACGCGGAGATCCTCTCGTGCTTCAACGCTTACATGGACGCGGATGCGCTGGGGTATTCGGCGATGGCAAACGCGAGTTTCTATCAGCACTACCCGGTCCCGAAACGGGTGAAGCAGAACCCGAAGCCGACAGTGAAGTCGCTGAAAGCGCGGGGCATCCTGGACGAATCGGGGCGGATCGTCCCCAGGCATTATTACGCGCACTATGTAGGTGACTACGATGCGGCGGCGTGGCTGTATCAGCGCATGCCGCACATCTGGACGGACGAGAAGCGGGGCGAGGTGCCGCTCTCGTGGGCGTTCAACCCGAACCTGTCGGAGCGATTCCCGCTGGGGATGATGTGGACTCGCGACACGCGGACGGAGAACGATTTCTTCGTGGCGGGCGACTCGGGCGCGGGGTACCTCAACCCAGGATTTCTCAGCGAACCGAGACCGCACTCGGGACTGCCCTCGGGGCTGGACGCGTGGGAGAAGCACTGCAAGGCCATGTTCGACAAATGGGACATCAGCCTGACGGGTTTCGTGATTGACGGCTTCGCGCGAGGGCTGACGGAGGAGGGTCTGGAGGCGTATTCGCGGTTCTCGCGCGATGGAATCGTGCCGCAGAAGATCGACCCGCAGGGACTGGTCGGGAAGATGCCGTTCATCCGGATGGGTGGCGATCTCCCCCACGACCCGGCCCAGGCCGCGCAAGTCATCGGCACGCGGTTTGGCAGGGACGAGACGGGGTTCGCGGTGTATCGATCGATCCTGAAACAGCCGTCATGGTACGTCGCCGTCGAAGAAGCTGTGCAGGCATTGCCAGGGGATGACGAGATCATGGTGGTGGATCTGTACACGCTGCTGTGGCTGGTGCGGGAGTTTGAGGCCCACCCGAAGCGATACGCGCCGCCACCGTCGCCGCACGCGAATGCCAAACAGATTCAAGCGACGCCGAGCGAGGAACAGGGACTGGCGCCGGTTGGGTCGGGTGATGGGCAGTTTGAGTTGGTGGAGGCGGAGGGCGAAACGTGTTGGCTGCTGCCGGGACGGCGGCCGATGGGCTACTTGTACTTCGATGTGGATGATCAGTTCCTGGCGACCTCGGGCGGGACGGATGTGGTGCTGGAAGTTGAGCTGAGGGGGAAAGGCGCGGCGGCGCTTGTGGAGTACGACTCGGCGGATCTGGCGGCGCCGCACTCGGGCGCGTACACGCTAACGGAGGCGACTGAAGTGGAGGAGTTGGAGGGTGGATGGAGCCGGGTGACGTACCCGCTGAATGGCGCGCGGTTCAGAGGGTCTCAGAACTCGGAGGCGGATTTCAGGATCGTTGGGAAGGCGCAGGATGTGGTGGTGAGGCGGGTGATGGTGAGACGGACGGCGACGGACAAGGAGAACTGACGATGGCTATTGCTCTGGAACGAGGTGCGTTGCAGGCCAAGTTGACGGAGAAGATGGTGGAAGTGATCGGCGAGCCGGGGTTTGACTGGGGCACGGCGTTTCGGAGCTTCATGGCTGATGATGACGGCAGTCCGTTGGTGCGAGTGGGAGTGGCGAACTGCGCGCCGGATATGGATATCTGGGAGGGCCTGCGCAGCCCCGCGCAGGCGGGGATGTACCCCATTGAGTTGAAAGACGTGTGGATGCACTACGCGGCATCGAACGTGAAGAGCACGCGCTTCGACGGCTCGCCGAACCCGCTGGCGATGCCCGAGCCGTGGGAAGACGCGGCGCAGAGGCTCAAGCGCGCGGTGATCATCAGCGCGATGATGCCGATCAGTGACGAAGTCTACGAATCGTACGCCGAGAAGATCGAGCGCGGCGACATCGACCCGTTCGACTACTATTGCCACGCGCGAGCCGAGGTGGGATCGCTGATCAACAAGGCGGTTGCCAAGCTCGCGATGAGCCTGATGACGGATGGACGCGCCGTGGTGCCGATGACCGCGAAAGGCGCCGGGACCGTCATCACTCGGACGCGGAGCGAGTACCTCAAGGGCAAGTACCACGGTCCGTGCAACGATCAGTACCCGCAGAACAGCATCGCCGTGATGTCAGGGCTGATGCACTTCGGGATCAGCCGGCTCCCGTTCCGAGACGAGGTCGCGGCGGATGGATCGGTGAGGCGCTTGCAGGGCCAGTACGCGAGCATTATTGTCTTCGACGAGACGGCGCCGGTGGAGGACGCAGCGGGCGGCGTCATGTTGCTAGACAGTGAGCGATTGAGCTGGCTGAGACGGGTGAACGACTTCAGCGACGTCGACGCGGACGTGGCGGCGGAGAGGTATTGCACCTACAATGCAGTGGGTGCGGACGGCGAGACGGTCTGTGGCAAGTGCATCGAGGCCTGCACGTCCGGCGCGCTCGCGAACTCATCGCCCCGGCCGGACGGCGCGTTCAGCGAATCGGTCGCGAAGCAGACGCACCGGTTCAGCGGCGGCACGGTGAAGTTCGACTACGGGACATGTAATCGAGACCGGAAGCAGATTCTGGAGTTGCATGATGAGTATGTCTGCGCGCGGTGTGAGGCGATCTGCGCGGCGAGAGGCGTGAGGCGGAGCGTGGATGAGCTGGAAGCTCATTGTGCTACGTGAGGACGATGGGCGCGATGAATCGCGCCCCTACAACCCCGTGATGTCCGTTGAGGTGCAGCTATGGATCGACGCAGGTTCGTGAAGCAGACGGGAGCGATTGCCGGCGCGGCGGCGGTGTCGGGACTGCCGCTGGCGGCGCAGGAAAGGGAGCGGAAAATGGCTGACGGCGATCGGATCACAGTGACCGCGAACTACTACGAGCAGTTCGATGCCGACTACTCGCTCGACGTGCCGGCCGAGGGCTATGGCGGATGGCAGAAGGGCGAGATCGACATCTCCGCGTCGCGCACGGCAGTTGCGGTGATGCACGCGTGGGACTGCGGCACGCTTGAGAAGTTCCCTGGCGTCTGGCGCTCGTGCGCGTACATCCCGAAGTCGATCGAGATCTCCAAGAGAGTCTTTCCGCCCCTGCTGAAGGCCGTGCGAGATTCGCCGCTGGATTTGGTCCACGTGGTCGGTGGAGGGGACTACTACTCGGACGTGCCCGGGTACAAGCGGCTGAAGAGGCTGGCCGGCGACCCGCCCGACCCGCCAGAGCGGATAGAGGGAGACGATGTGCTGAGCGAACTGCATGGCTTCAAGTCGCGGAACGTCTGGCGCGGCGAGCACAACACGAAGGACCGCGCGAGCCTGGCGGAGGAGATGGACTTCCTGCCCGAGTCGCGGCCGCTCGACGGCGAGCCAGTCGCGGAGAACTCGCACCAGTTGCTGGCGGCGTGCCGGAAGCTAGGCGTCAACCACCTGATCTACGCGGGGTTCGCCATCGACGCGTGCCTCCTCACATCGCCCGGCGGGATGGTCGACATGAGCCGGAGCGGCGTGATGTGCTCGGCCATTCGACAGGCGACGGTTGCGGTTGAGAGCAAAGAGAGCGCGCGGACGGAGTTCGCGAAGGAGATCGCTCTATGGCGCGTGGCGGTGAGCTACGGCTTCGTGTTTGATGTGGATGATCTGATCGCGGCCATCGCATGACCACGGACGGGCCCTGGCTCACCCCGCCGCCGCGACGCGTTCCGCTGCGAGTGCAGTTCGCGTGCTGCTTCGGCGGGTGCGGGCCGATGGTCGCCTGGTGCGTGCTGCTGCTTGGGGCCGGGGGGCTCGAGGCGTGCATCGAGGGCGCGTTCGACCCATTCCACCTGTACTCGTTCATCGTCATGTTCGTCATGCTGCCGATTGCGGTCATCGGCGCGCTGCTTGTCTTCGCCAGCCTGCGCGATGGCTTGCGCGCGTACAAGATGCTCCGGCGAGGCCGGCTTGCGACGGGCGAGGTCGTCGAGGCGAAGCAGACCGGCACCCGCTTCTGGCAGCTCAGGCTGGCGTTCACGGATGAGGAGGGCGCGCGGCACGAGGCCTCGGCATCATTGGTTGGGCACAACGTGGAGGCAGGCGAGACGAGAGAGCTGCTGCATGATCCCGACGAGCCTACCCGCGTGCTCACGGTTGAGGGGTACCCCGGCGATCTGGTGCTGGATGGCGAGGGGGGCTTTGAGCGCCCGAGCGTGACGGACTCCTTGCTCCGCCTGGTGTTCCCTGTCGTGACCGGCCTGGCCGTCGGCCGGCTGATGGCGCGGCTGATCTGTTGGGCGATCGGCGTGCCATTCGAATGAGTGCCGGCGAGGAAACGCGAGCGATGAGCATTCCGGTCCACATCCTGGCGGGGTTCCTGGGAGCCGGCAAGACCTCGCTCCTGAACCACGTGCTGCGGAACATGCCGGGCGGGCAGAAGCTGGCGCTGATCGTCAACGATTTCGGCGAGATCCCGATCGATGGCGAATTGATCGACCGGGGCAGCTACAACATGAGGGAACTCAGCTCGGGGTGCATTTGCTGCACGCTGGCCGGGCCGCTGACCAGCAGCCTCGCCGAACTGGCCGAAACAGAACAGCCGGATCTGATCCTCATGGAGACGACGGGCGTGGCCAAGACGGACCAGATCGCGCGGCTTCTCGCCGGCGGCAAGCTGGCGGACCTCGTCCACTGCGGCAACGTCGTCTGCGTGGTCGACGCAGTGGTCTTCCCCAAGATCGAGGCCAACATCCCGGTGGTGGCGGAGCAGGTAAAGTGCTGCAATACAGTGCTCATCAACAAGGCCGATCTCATCACGGCGGAGGCGCTCGATGACGTGCGGGCGCGGGTCGAGTACCTGGCGCCGCCGGAGGTGGTTATTCGCGAAACGCAGCACGGCGAGACGGACGTCGACCTGGTGTTGGACGAGCGGCCGGTGTACTTCACCGCCGTCTACTCGCGGGGACGGCCGCGCGTTGAGGCGAGCCCCGGGCACAGCTTCAAGAGCGCGAGCATCGAGATGGCAGGGCGCCTGAGCTGCGCAAAACTGGTCAGCCTGCTGGGCGAGATGGCCGGCGAACTCGTGCGGGCGAAGGGGATTGTCGACACGGACGAGGGGGCGAAGGTGTTCCAGATGAGTCAAGCCGGCACCGACATCAGCGACTGGGATCGCCCCGTGGAGACGTCGAGGCTGGTGTTCATCGGCGAGGCGATCGATGAGGGATTCCTAGCCGAGCGACTCAAGGCGATCGTGGTGGACTGAGGCCGACGCAGGGCGCGCCTGGCGGCTCGGAGAAGACGAGGCTGATTCCCCATCCCCGTCATCCCAAGGGCACGGCTATGATAGCAGGCAGCGCCACTCGAATCATCAACTGCCAGATCGGCGACGACCTGGCCGGGCAACTCCACCGACGGTTCTGCACGCGCATCCGCGACGACCTCGAGGCGAACTTCTTCTACCTCTCCGATGGCGAGGAATCGGTGCTGCTGGTCAATCTGGATCTGGCGGGCTTGTTCGAGTGGTCCTGCGCTCGCGAGATGACGGCGGCGATGTCGGCCTCGTCGGGAGTCGCCGACCGCAATATCATCATCACCAGCACGCACACCCACGCGGCGCCGGACACTCTCGGGCTGCTCTTTGACTCCCCGAAGAACGAGATGTACGTGGCAGCACTGAAAGACTGGCTGGCCGACGGCGCGAGCGAGGCGGTGGCGAACGCCCGGCCGGCGCGCGTCGGCTGGGGCATGGGCGAGGCGCATGTGGGCTTCAACCGCCGCCTGTGCTGGGCCGACGGAACGCACTCGATGTATGGCGACAGCACGCGTCCGGATTTCATCGGGCTGGAAGGCCCCGACGATCCATCGCACTCCGTGCTTTTCGCGGGTGATGGCGCGGGGCCCATCGCGATTCTGCAGGCCAACTGCTGCCACTCAACCTGCGTCGAGTCGTCCGACTTCGCGTCGGCGGACTTCCCTGGCGAGGCGCGCCGGCTTCTGCGGGAGGAGCTGCAGCAGGATGTGCCCGTGCTGTACCTGCAAGGCGCGAGCGGCGACATCTCGCCAAGGGACATGATGCGCCCGCCCGCACCGTATGACGGCGAGGCGCGCATGCGCGAGATCGGGCCACTGATGGCGACCGAGACGCGTCGGTTGATGGATGCGGCCGAGTTGGTTGACGATCCTATTCTGCGCCACGTCCACGACGACATCAGCGTCGATGTCAGGCTGCCGACAGAGGAGGCGGTGAGGCACGCGGAGGCGATGGAAGCGGCCGGCGAGGAGAGCGCTCCGCGAGGCGAGTATATACTGCAAGTCAGCGGCGCGCTTCGCCTGCACCGCGCGTTCAACGACGACCCGGTGGACACGCTCGCGATCCACGCCCTCCGAATCGGTGACCTGGGGATCGTGACGAATCCGTGCGAGCTGTACTGCCAGTTTGGTCTGGACATCAAACGCCGCAGCCCGGCGCCGCTGACGATGGTGGGGCAACTTGCCGATGGATTCTCGGGCTACTGCCCGACGACGGGGGCGCTGATGGGCGGGGGATACTCGGCGGACCCGACGTATTGGGCGCGCCTGGAAACGGCGGCGGGCGACAGGATCGTCGACGCTTCGTCGAGGCTGCTGCACCAGCTATGGGCTGAGGAATAGAGCTGGCTTTACTGCTCGGGCCGAGCAGATCCGACGGGCTGGAAGCCCGTCGCTACGCGGGCACGAAAGCCGCTCCATGCCGGAGGGAAACATGACTGCTCGACACGACGACGAGGCTCGGCGACGGTACTGGACCGAGTACATGGACGAGATGGACAGGCTCGTCGATGAGATGCTGGCATACCCGCATGAGGAGTGCGGCGAGCCGTTGGCGCCGATTCCCGAGGCGATGAAGGCTGCGGGGGCTGAGGTCACATTCTCCGATACGCTGATCGGCGGGAGATTCCCGCGCGTCTTCGCTATCCGCGAACGCCTGCTGCCCGATCTCGTCGAGGCGGCGCTGGACATGAACCGCCAAGGCTGGATCATGCGAATCGAGGACGCGTTCCGCTCGATGGAGATGCAGACGCTCTTGGGGCGGAGCGAGGAAGCGTTCGACCTGGTCGTGGGAGCGTGCGTGTGGGAGTGCGGCGGCGAGACGCCGCCGATCGACTTGGTCTTCCGGCGGTCCCGCGTGCTGGTAGCGAATTACGGGAAGGTCGGCACTCACATGCAGGGGACGGCGGTCGATATCTCCGTCTTCAGGCAGGAGGACGGGTCGGAGGTCTGGCGCGGGAAACCGTACCTGGAGATGAGCGCGGTGACGCCGATGGACTCGCCATTTATCACGGATGAGGATCGGGCGAACCGGCGAGAGATCACTGAGGTGATGGCGCGCCACGGCTTCCTGCACTTCCCCGGCGAGTTCTGGCACTACAGCAAGGGCGACCTGTTGTGTGAGATCCTGACGGACGGCGGGCAACCGGGCATTTACGGGCCCGTCCACTGGGACGAGGCGACTGGCGAGGTTACCCCGTATGACGACCCTGATCGGCCCCTGATTCCGTCGGAAGAGATGGAGGCGGAGTTGGCGAAGGCGCTGGCACGGGCGCAGCCCTAGCCGGATAGCTCAGGGAGGTAGGAGGCCTGCAGGCGGCACATCTCGTCAATGAACTCCACGGCGCGGGCGGTGTCGTCGACGGTGGGCTCGAGCAGCATGGCATGGAGGAGGGGTTCGCGGGATTGCTCCGCGTAGGCGGTGACGATGAGTTCCTGGATCGACATCTGAAGCCGGCAGAACGCCGCGACGGCCTCGGGCAACGGCCCGACCGGAAGTGGCCTGACCCCGCCGGCACCGGCGACCACGGGCACCTCAACGATGGAATCTTCCGGCAAGTTCGCGACGGCGCAACCATCATTCGGCACGTTCGACGACACGCGGCGGATGTTGCGGTCCAGCACCATATCGGCGATGAGCGGAAGCGCGAGTTCCTGAGTCGGCGCGGCCAGTCCGTCGGTGATGTCGGCCTGTCCGGTCGCGACTTGGGACATCTCATCGGGCGTGTCCGCCGTGTTGCCGAACTCCGCGGCCTCGATCCACTGGCTGTACTTGAGGTAGTGCGGGCCGATGAACTCGTAACCGAAGGGCAGGAACTCGGCGATGTGAGAATCGCTGGGGAACGGCAAGCGTCCGAATCTCTCGAAGCAGTATCGCGTCAGCGGGCCGAGATCCACCTCGCCCGATGATAGACGCTCGTGGAGCTGGTCGAGCAGGCAATCGCCGGTGGCAAGATCGGTTGCGCCCAAGACCCAGTGGAAGTGGTTGATGCCGCCGACGGAGATCTCGATCTCCTCAGCAGGGCGACCCAGAATGCGGGCGACATCGTGGTGAGTGCCGACCGGACCGTGGCAGAGCCCGACGGGGGCGATGCTCGTCAGTCGGCGCGCGGCCAGGCAGACGCGGTTTTCCGGGTTGGTGAAGTTCAGGAGCGTCGCGTTAGGGCAAAGCCGCTCCATGTCGCGGCAGATTGGCACGATGAGGTTGAGGCTGCGGAGCGTGTGGAACGCCGCGCCCGGCCCGCCGCATTCGCCATAGGGATGGCGGAAACCGAAGGCGAGCGGGATCCGGAAATCCTGGGCCCAGAGCTTGTTGCGCTCAACGGAGACGGCCGTCACGACGTAGTCGGCGCCCGGCAATACCTGCGCGCGGTCGGTGGTGGCCTCGATGGTGACATCGGCGCCGCAGTAGGCTTTCAGCGCGTCGGCAAAGCCGACCATCTTCGAGAGAGCGGCCTCGTTGGTATCGACGAGCGCGACCGTTACGCAGCGAGCATCCAGCAACTCGCGACATGCCATCAGATCGGCCAAGGTACCTCGCCCGAAACTGTTGCTGCCCGCGCCGATCAGGACTATCTTGAGCGGATCCACGAATGCCCACCTCCGATGAAATCACGCGCCGACGTTGGGGCCGCCCCCTCGTAGGGGTAGTTGACATCGTCGCCCTCGTCCCACGTCAGATCAGCGTCGACGGTGAGGACGAATTGCTCGCGATCGATCGCGACGATTCGGGCGGTGGCGCCGGCCACCCGGATTACGTCTCCCTGTTTGATGACATTGTCGTTGCGATCACGCAGGCCGGCAGTGAAGCAACTCGGGCGATCGACGGGGATATCCCGGCCTGATCCCGCGGCGGTCGTGTTGGCCAAGGCCCGACCGGCATCGATGGCGGGACTGTCGGGCGACAGCGTGAAGTCGCCGGCATCGGGATCGGCGAACTCGACCTCGACAATCCGCGAGGCGGCGTCGAGACCCGTGGCCTCGCGGTAGGCCGCCAGCCCGCCCACATCGGCGAGGGCGTGCCTGGCGCCTCCCCCCTTCCCGGCGATGAAGGCCGTGAAGGGACCGGCGGCTGCGTAGAGGTTGCCATCAAGCGCGCCGGGCAGGGCTGAGATGAAGATGGGCGCGGCGCCGAGGCAGTTCTGCACGAGGTTGTTGATGATGGCGTTCGAGCCGACGCGCGGGTAGCCATTGATGCCATGCTGGATCCCGCCCCAGACGCTCTCCTGCGTGCCATTGCCCCACATGGTGTTGTGGACCAGCGCGTTGTTCTGCGCTCCGGGTGGGGCGCCGAGGTTGTTGTGACGGCCGCCGTTGAACCAGAACGCGCCGGCGTTTCGCCGGCATCCGGCCGGATCGCCGCCGCAGTGCTGGGCGCGGTTGTTGTAGAGGAAGTTCCGCCGCGCGATCACCCACTCGCATTGGGTGATGCCCATGGCTTTCTGGTTCTCGTAGCACGTGTTGCCCTGGACGACGGCGTCGATGGTCTCGTCGATCCACATGCCGGTTTCGTGGTTGTGGTGAAGCCCGTTCGCGTAGCTCGTGTTGTCTTCGATCCAGATCCGGCGGCTGAGCGATTCGATCTGGATGCCGGATGCGCCATTGTGGTGGGTCGTGTTGCCCTCGATCAAGACGCCCTCGGCGCGCTGGACCCAGATGCCCTGGGTGTAGGCATGATGGATCTCGTTGCGCAGGATCTGGATGTCGCGGTTGGCGACATCGTCAGGGAAGAGATACGTCACGAAGATGTGCTTCGCCTGGAGAATCGTGTTCGGGTCGGCATCGCCGATGTAGAACTGACCGAGCGTGCCATCTTGCGAGTAAGGCTTGCCGTCCCACTCCGGCACGGCGCGCATGGCGTACCAATCGCGGCCGTCAGGCAGCCTGATGGAGCCGCCCGGAAGAGGCAGACCGTTCGGGATGGGGTTCTCATCGGGAAACAGCAAGACCACCGCTGGACAGGGAACGGAGCCTTCCGCATCCTGGCCTGTCAGCGTCCCGCGGCGGACCTTGCTGAGATCGACACCCTCGATGCCAAACGTCGCCACGCCGTCGTTGATATCAAGCCCAACCGGCAGGCCGCTGGTGCGAACCGCGTTACCGGGCGCGTAGACGCTGATGTTGTGGGCTTTCTCGGTATGGTGGATGTGGCAGTCAGCGATGACAATGTCGACGTTGCGCGAGTCGAGGTAGATGTTGCCATTCGAGTTGTGGTGGATCTCGCTATCGCGGATTTGGACGTTTGAGCACGCGCCCGGCCACACGCCCATCCTGGCGCCGGAGACATCGGCGTTCTGGATGGTCACGTCCGTCCGGCCGCTGATCATTATGCCGACGCCACCGTCGGCCAAGTTCCGCACGGTCAGCCCGTCAAGCACGATGTGATCGGCCGATCCGCCATCCGAGAACACGACGCCGCGCGGAAGCGTACCGCCACCGTCAATCACGGGCGTCTCGTCTTGGTAGGCGCTGACTGTGAGCGGCAAGCCTTCCTCGCCGCCGCGAGTGAGGATCAGCGAGTGATCGTAGACGCCGCCTCGGATCCAGACCGTGTCGCCCGGTCCGGGGCGAGGCTCTTGGTCGGCCATGATCCGGCCAAGCGTCTGCCAAGGCTCGTCGATCGATCCAGGCCCGGCATCATCGCAGGCGCCGCCGATCGCATCGATGTCAACGTAGTAGTCGTCGCAGGCGCCGCACCCCATTGTCACGAGGCAGATCAGCAGACAGAGAATCCTCATCAATATCTCTCCTAGTAGGTGGCGTGAAGGGCATTTCGGGCGACCAGTTCGTGCGGATGATCCCCAGCCAGACCCAACGCTGCTTCGTCACCGATGTTCCAGGGACCTCGATGGCTGAGTTCTCGCCACGACAGGCGTGACGAGGCAGCGTGGCGAACCCCTCCGCGGAGAGCTGGCGAACGAGCGCCACGGGAGGCCGTAGCATGGATTCGCATCTGAAGACGGGGATCAAGGAGATCATCGAGGCCTACCCGGCGGTCGGCACGATACTCGAACGGTATGACATTGGCTGCGTCCCGTGCACTGTCGGCACGTGCAAGCTTGAGGACGTGGTGACGATCCACACGCTCGAGCCGGATGATGAGGCGGCGCTGATGGCCGAGATCGCGCAAGCCATTGAGGCGGGGCCCGACGCAGAGCCGATTGCGGCTCCGGAGCGTCCGAAGCCGGCCGCACCGAAGGTGATCACATACTCGCCGCCCGTGCAGAAGCTGGTGGGCGAGCATGTATTGATCAAACGCTTGCTCGCGCTGGTGCCGAAGCTCGTGGAGGATACGTGGATCGCCGGCGCGATGGATGCCGAACTGATGCGCGATGTGCTCGGATTCATCCGTGGCTATGCGGACAGCTTCCACCACATGAAGGAACAGGACGTTCTCTTCGACTACACGGACAAAGAGGCTGAGATCATCCGGGTGATATACGAGGATCATGACCGGGCGCGCGGGTTCGTTGCGGCGGCGGCGGAGGCGATTGAGTCCGACGACATCGCGGCCCTCTGCAAGAACCTGACGAGTTACCGGGAGCTGCTCACCGAACACATCGACAAAGAGGATCAGGTTCTATACCCCTACATCGACCGGGACCTGACCCTGGACCAGATCGCGGAGATTGCCCGGCGTTTCCAGCAGGCCGACGATGCGGCCGACGCCGACGTGCCGGAGAAATACGAGCGGTTCATCGCTCTGCTCGAGAGTCGATTCGAGTCGCAGTGAGCCCGCTCGCAACCTCTGTTGGCAACCGCTCGATGCAATGAGAGACTCGGTAATGGTCACGCAACTGCCGACGATAGCCGCCGCAATGCTCGTGGCGGCGCAGCCCGGTAACGCCGAGGTGATCCGCACGGTGGACGACGTCGCGATCTGGTCGGAGTCGAGCATGGTTAGGGTGCTGCCGGGCGATCCCCCGCCCGAGCAGGCCACGCTTGGCATCGACCTAACGCTTGCGCGCGGGGAGTATGAGAGCGCGCAGGTGCTCGTCCGCACAGCCCCCGGCACGACGCTCGAGGACGTGACGATCGAGATGAGCGATCTGGTTCACGCCAACGGCAAGGCGACGATTGGCGGCGCAGACCTTGAGTGGCACCAGGTGGGGTTTGTGTGGATCGAGAAGCCGGAGCAGGCGGGCTCGATACCCGCGCGCTGGCTCGATACGGGCTGGTATCCCGACCCGCTGCTGCCAGTGGAGAGCTTCACCGTCGGCGAGGGCTTCACTCAGCCCATCTGGGTGACCATCCACGCGCCGCGCAAGGCCAGGCGGGGCGACTACAGCGGCACGATGACGGTGATGGCGAACGGGCGGGCGCTGGCGCTCATCGCCATCGGCGTCCACGTCTACGGCTTCAAGATCGCGCCGGGCGCGGGGCATCTGAGGACGGCGTTCTCGCTGTCTGAGGCGCCCATCCTAGGACTGCACGACGGCGACCGGGAGATGCTGGACAGGTACCAAGACTACGTGCTCGATCGATTGAGGCTGAACCCGTTTGACTGCTGGCTCCAGACGCCGCCGCCGACGGTGCGGCTCAAGGCTCTGGCGAAGCGCGGGATGAACGCGTTCCCGCTGGTTTACTTGCCTGACGACAAGGAGGCCAGCGACTGGCCATTCGCGCCGAGCCCCGAGAAGACGCGAGGCCTGATGGAGGCGCTGGGCCCGACAGTGGACGAATTGCGGCGGCTTGGGTTGCTGGACAAGGCATACATTTTCGGCGGCGATGAGGTCCCCGCTGAGCGGGTGGATGCGACGAAAGCCAGCTTTGGGATCGTTAAGGAGATCTACCCCGACATCACGCTGATGACAACGGCGCACGTTCCGCAGACAGAGCGGGACCTTGGGGATTTCCACCTCGACGCGCTGTGCCCCATGTGGGACTGGACGGAGTTCAGCCGACTGGAGGGGCTGAGGGAAGCGGGGCTGGAGATGTGGACATACATCTCGCTGCAGCCTTACGCGCCGTTTCCGAATTGGCGAATGGACAACGACCTCATCCAGGCGCGCGCGATATTCTGGCAGGTCTACCACCAGAAGTTCGACGCGTTCCTATATTGGGCGCTGATGCTCGCGGACCGGCCCGGCAACGAGACTCCCATCGATCCGGCGGATGGACCGTTCCTGGACTGGAGCATCTCGACGTCAGAACCGGACGGGTGGATCCCGTGGCTGCATGGCGACGGCCGGATGCTGTACGCGGGGACGGACGGCCCGATCGGATCGATCCGACTCGACAACATCCGCGACGGGCTCGAGGACTACGAGTACCTGTGGATGCTCAGCGATGCGACTGGCGACCCGGAGGCCGGTCGGGAGGCGTGCGTGCCGGTGGCATCGGGGCTTAGCGAGTTCACGAACGATCCAGCCGTTCTGCGGCGCGAGCGAGACGACATCGCGCGTAGAATCGAGGGACTTCGGTAATGGTCGCTTCAGGAGGAAAAGGAGCCATGACTGATTCCACACGCCGTGCCAAATCGAGGCCCTGGCTGGCCCCCCTTGTGGGCCTGGCCATCACCCTTGCGGCAGTCGTCCAAGGGCAGAACGCGCCGGAACTGCTGTTCAAGGTCACCTTCGACGACCTAACCACGAACGCGCAGGTGGCCGGAGGCGCGCCGGAATCGAATCTGGGCCGCGACCTGGGTCTGACGGCGCAGGAAGGCTACAACAAGAAGGTCGCGCTGCTGCTCGGCGACGGCGAGGAGTGCGCGTATGCGGTTGAGGGCAACCTGGATCTCTCGGCGGCGACTCTCTCATTCTGGTGCCGACCGGACAACTGGACCGATGATCTGCAACGTTACCAGAAGTTCTTTTGGGTGCATGGGTTCGAGGACGACGTGCCGTTTGGCGTCTATGTTGATAGCCCGCCCAACGGCGGGTCGGCGCGGGTGGTGATGAGCCAGGGACGCGGGGCCGAGCAGAAACTCTACCAACTGAACGGCAAGGCCGATTGGGACTCGGGCAAGTGGCACAAGGTGGACGTGACGTGGGACGAGCGGCACATCGCGATCTACGTTAACGGCCGGCTGGGCGAGCGCATGGAGATCGAGGGGATCGCGTATCCGAAGTTCGACCACCGGGATTTCATGCTCGTGCCGATCTACCATGCCGGGGATGGAGAGCACCACAACGGCGCCGACCGCTCGCTGATCGATGACTTCGAGATCTGGAGCGGCGTACTGCCGGCGGATCGCATCCTGCAACGGTACATGGCCGAGACCGGAGGCGAGATCGCGCCGCCGACGCTGATGGTCCCCCGCGCAGCGGGAGCCATCGAGGTGGACGGGCGACTGGACGAAGCGGCGTGGGCGAAGGCGTCGCGCGTGCCGATTCCGATCGATGCTGCGACGATGTACCCGCACTCGGAGTGGGCGGATGCGCTGATCTGTTACGACGACGCGAATCTGTATGTCGGCTACGATTGCCCCAAGCCGCCCGGCCCGCTGACGGCGACGGAGGACGCGCGTGACGGCGCTGTCTGGCAGGACGACTCGTGCGAGCTGTTCCTGAACCCGCTCCCGGACACCCCCAAGGACTACTTCCAGTTCATCGCCAACTGCGCCGGGGCGTTCTACGACGCCCGCTACGGCGAGGCGACGTGGGATGGTGACGTGACCTTCGCGGCGGATGTCGCGGAGGAGCGGTGGACGATCGAGGCGATGATCCCATTCAGCGAACTCGGCGCGCCCACTCCGAAGCCCGGCGACATGTGGCTGGGGAACTTCTGCCGCGACCACCACCGACCAGAGCCGGCGAGCCCGGTCTACACGACCTGGGCATATCTGCAGAGCGGGTTCTTGGCCACGCCC
>CAZKUN010000124.1:0-25364 GCA_964555935.1 uncultured Armatimonadia bacterium
CCGAGCGTTACGGCCGATTGATCTTCTCCGATAGCACCCAGGGCGCGCGCCTCGCGCTGTCACCGACGCTGAACACGGGCATGCTGGACGCGCAGATCGAGGGCACGCCAGGGACGCTCAGCGCATCGGTGGCCTCCGGGGAGGGCGTCGCGTTGGCGAAGACGGTTGAGGTGACCGACGCGGGCGGGATTACCGAGCGATTGCAGAGCGTCAAGGAAGGGACGCTCTCGGTGTCGTTGGAGGACGCGGATGGGCAGGTGGCGCTCAGTCATTCGATGCGCTTCATGGTCAAGGAGCCGATTGACGTCGCGTATTTGCCGGATCCGTTGAACAAGCGGCTGGGACTGATTCTCGACCTGACGAACATCGACGCGGACTGGCTGAAGCCGGTCGCCGACGGGCAAGCCGAGCTTGTCGTGAAGCATGCTGGGCCGGGCGGAGACGCCGGCGAGGAGACGCTCCAGTTGGAGGGCGCGCGAGGGACGCACGTCATCCCGTTCGGGTTCGAGACGGGCGAGTATGAGATGGAGTACCAGCTCACCGAGCCGGGCCACGCGCGACCGATGCTGATGGTGAAGACGCTTGACGTGCCGCCGCTGCCGTGGGTCGACACGCGGGTGGGCATCACGGATGAGGTGCTCGCGCCATGGACGCCGCTGGAGTACGGCGACGAGGGCACGATATCATGCTGGGGCCGGGAGCACGCGTTCGACGGACCGTTTCTCAAGGCCGCTACCAATCAGGGCCGCGACATCCTGGCCGGCCCGGTGAGCATGGAACTGACGACGGCGGCGGGTACGGGCAGCCTGACGAACCTCGACGCCCAGCGGACGCGTGAGGACCCGAACCGGGCGGAGTTCGACGGGACGGGCAACTTCGGCGAGGCGCAGGTGGATGTCGAGTGGTCCATGTGGATGGAGTACGACGGCCTGACGGTGGCGACGGTCACGCTGAACCCGGGAGAGGGGGGAACGACCGCGAGTGACCTGCGGCTTCGCATCCCCGTGCGCAGCGACGTGGTGAAGTACCTGCGTGGCGCGCGCCAGATGGGCGGACTCAAGACGGGGCGGCTGGAGTGGGACGGGGAGCGATACGAGGGCGACTTCACGCCTTTCCTATGGGCCTGCAACGAGACGGAGGGCCTTGCGTGGATCTGTGAATCGCAGGCCGGCTGGGCGTATCCCGAGGGCGACAAGCCGGTCATCGTGCGGGGTGGCGAGGATGCGTCAATCGAGATAGCACTGATCAGCCAGGAAGTGACCTTTGAGGTGCCACTGACTTACACGTTCGGGTTCCAGGCGACCCCCGTGAAGCCGATGGCGGAGGACAGGCGGGCGTGGAACTTCGGCATGCACGGCCCGACGCCGAACATCAACGCGCGCAACTGGATGACGACGTACGCCGAGCAAGACGGGCACTTCAAGGTGCTGGACGCGGAAGGCGTGCGGGAGTTTGATGCCGCGCAGCGGGCCGAGGGCGTGAAGCTGCTTTACTACGGGACGACGAGTTGCACACCCGATCACAATCCCACGTTCGATCTCTACGAGAAGCTATGGGGGAGTTCGTATTCGGCGTCATATCCGAACCGGAACGAGGCGACGCAGTTCAGGCCCGCGTGGGTGCCATACCGGCTAGCCTCCGTATGCCCGGGATCGCCGAGTTTCCAGGACTTCATGCTGCATTATGCGGACGAGTTCATGCGCGAGTGCGGAGTGCCGGGGGTCTATACCGACACGGACGGGATCATGGCCTGCGACAACGCGCACCACGGGCACGGGTTCACGGATATCTTCGGGAAGACGGGCGTGACCTACACGATTCTCTCGAAGCGGCGGTATGCCATGCGGCAGGCGGCGATCGTCCGGAGCTTCGATGACGAGCGCCGGTATTGGATGACGCACGCGCACGCGAAGCTCGTCCCGCCGGTGCACTGCTGGGCCGATTTCTGGCTGCCCGGCGAGGAGAACACGCACAACCTCCGAGGCAACAGGTGGTGGTACATCGACACGCTCGATGACGTCGCGTGGCGGGTGGAGTACCATGGCGCGTCGAGCGGTTTGGTGCACGAATTCTTGCCGGAGTTCGTGCGCGGGACGAAAGACAAGACCGACATGGACGGGCCTCAGCCGACCGAGAGCATGATCGCCATGTGCGCCGTGGCGGATGCCAACACGACGGGCGCGTACCTGAACAAAGAGGCCATCGGCAGCTTCTGGGGGCTCCGCGCGCGGCTGGACTTGATCGAGGCGGATTTCACTGGGTACTGGGAGGCGGACTGCCCGGTGGGGGCGATCACCGAGAAGGCTCTGGCGTCGGTCTACCGGACGAATGACGGGGCGGTCATTGCAGTCGCGAATCGCTTGCCGGACGAGACGGTCGTGGAGGTCACGGTTGACCTCGGGGCGCTTGGGCTGGACGCGGGAGAGGTCACGGCCGTCGACGAGCGCGCGGAGGCGCCCATCGACATTCAGGCGGGCAAGCTGTCCGTTACTGTGAGCGGGCGGAACTACACGTTTATCAGCCTGAGGTAGGGCATGGACGGGCTTAAAGGGAAGCTCGCGGAGTTCCCGCACTGCGATCATTCCCCGGCCCATCCATCGGGCAGGCCGGCGGCGGGAACAACCGGGCGCCAATCGAACAAGGTGCTGACCCAATCGTCATCCGTCGGCAGAACGAGTCGCTCATCTCCCGTCGCCAAGTCACACACCACCAGCCCCGATACTTCCGCGTCCCTGGGCGTCTTCCCGTCGCTCGCGTAGAGGCACGCGATCAGCTTGCCGTCCGGCGAGAACTGTATGTCGAACCCTTGGTCGGCCATGGGCCCGAGCCGCATCTCGCCCCGGCCCGGTCCTGGGATCAGCGTGAGCCGATCATCGCCACTCGTCACCGACGTGTACGCCAGCGTGCCGTCAGGGCCGCATGTCGCCTCGAGGATCATGGGATCGCCCTCAACAATCACCTCGCGCGTCTTCCCATCGCGCGTCACGCGCTCCAGGTCAATGCGCACGCCCGCCTTCTCGAAGATGGTGGCGATCGCCAGGCCCGCCTCGGCCCCAGCCAGGGCCTTCGCGGCCTCCAGGACCTCCTCATCAATCAGCTCCATCTTGGTTTCGGTTGCGCCCGTAACTGTCTGGATGTAGACCCACTTGCTGTCCGAGGACCATCCCACGAGGGACGCCCATTCGCCCGGATCAATGAACGGACGGTGCGTGGGGCGGTCCGTGGCCATGACCACGACGCCGACGCGGCGCCCGGGGCTGTGTATCGCCATTTGGGTGGCCGCGATCCACTCCCCATCCGGCGACGGCCTTACGTACGCGTAGTACGGACCCGCCTGCGACACGGCCATCGCGGCGTTGCTCTCAAGATCATGCGCCCACAGATTCGGGGAGGTTTCCCCGTAGCCCGAGGTATAGTAGATCCGACGCCCATCCGGCGACCATGCCTCGTGTGATGCCATCCCCTCGCTCATGTCGGTGTCGGTGACGGGCCGCGCCGCATCCCCCAAAGGGTCACACGTCCAGACCTGCGTCGGCCCGTCCCCGTCGCGTCGACCAATAGCCAGCCGCGAGCCATCCGGGCTCCACATCGGGAGCTGGCCGGGGAACCGCGCGACGACCTCCGGCTCGGCGCCCAGCGCAAGCACCCAGATCTCCTCTTCCTGCAGAGCGCTCGAGTATCGCGTCACCGCCAGCACGTAGTGCGAGTCCAGGTCAGGCGACGACTCCGAGACGGACGCAGTGCCCGACCTCGACGACGGGCCGCGTTCCGACGGGGCCCTGCCACGCGAGCCATGGAAGATGCTGAGATACACCCCACCTCCGACCAGGACCAAACCCACCAACCACCCCCAACCGCGTCTATACATTGAGCCCCTCCTCTGCTGCCTTGGTTACTCGTCCACGTCGAAGTTGATGGTGACCTGGTCGAACTTGTCCTCATCGATCGCCAGGCCGAAGCCGGGCGAGTCCGGCGCGTGGCTGCGACCGTCCTCGATCTTGTAGCCATCCGCGATCAGGACGTCCGACGTCGTCGGGTCGTGTTCGGCGCTGTAGAAGTTCGGTATGGCGAGCCCCACGTGCGTCTGCAGGAAGAGCGCGACCATCGAACTCCAGTTGTGCGGCGCGACGAGGATTCCCTGGGGCTCGGCCATTGCCGCCTCAGCCATGATCCCCTCGACGCCGAAGCCGTTCATGTCGCCCTGCAGCACGTCAATGGCCTTGGCGTCAACGAACGGGCGGTAGTGCTCCAGGTCGTCCTGCCCCTCGCCATCGGCGAGAAGCGTCGTCGGGCCCAGATCGGCGATGTGTTGCTTCAGCTCCAGGCACTCGTCGATTTCCTCCGGGAACATCTCCTCGACGAAGGCGATGTCCAGCCCGACGGCGCGCTCGACGAACTGCTTAGCGCCCTGGAGGTCGTAGCCGTTGTTGGCGTCGACGCCGATGAGGATATCATCTCCCCCGTGTTCGCGGATCACCTTGAGGACCTCAACATCCCGCGCGTCGCCCTCCTGGCGATCCATCCACTTGTTCCCGCGACCGACCTTGACTTTGAACCCTCGGTGCCCCATCTCCAGGCCCATGTCGATCTCTTCCCGGAAACGATCTTGCCAGTTTTCAGCGTGTTCCTCGAACAGGTCGGAGAAGTAGATTGAGCCATCGTATACGGGAATCGAGCCGCCCTCCTCATTGCCGAGGAGCTGGTAGACGGGTTTCTGTAGCAGCTTGCCGGCGAGGTCCCAGAGGACCATTGTGCGCGGGCCGAGGGGGCTGACGATGCGGCGCGAATCGGGGTCGAAATCGGCGAACGGGTTGGTTCCGAGCACGCTCTTTATGTCGTCGTCGTGCCACCAGCAACGGCCGAGGGCCTCCACGCCAACGTTCGTGTAGAGCCGGGCCATCCGGTCCTTGTAGCCCCACCCATGGTCGCCGCGCGCGGCGTTCTTGCCGACGTATTTCTGCCGGCGCGTGTGGAGGTCGAAACTCACGATGCGGGTGATCCGCAGATCGTCGGGCAACGTTTGGCTCCGCGCGACCTGGCTCAACAGCGTTGACGCAGTCACTGCCTGGATGAACTGACGCCTCTTCATGGCTGTTTCCCCTCGGAATTCCTCAGGTCTGGCTCGCGGGACGGTCTCCCGATTCCTCAGGAGCGTCCCTTACTAGGCGGGCAAGGTCGGGTAGAACGGGATGAAATCGGTGTTCGGCGAGATCCCCACGACTTCGTCGCCACGCCACGAGATTCGGTAGTCCACGCCGTCGGTCGGCTCGGTGACCGTCTCCTCGGGCAGCGCGTATTCAGCCTCAACCGTCGTCCTCTCGGCCTGCGGCCCAACGAGCAACGAGCGGCCGATCCAAGCGAGCGGGATGATCTGCCCGTTCAGCATGAGGCGGACCGACCCGTCCGGCGCCCAGCCGGGGACGCGGATCAGCAGCGGCTGCCTCTTCTTGGCCAGGACGCTCAGCCGCCCGGTGTCGCCGTAGCACCGGCCGACGCGCACGTCGTCGTCCTCGTAGTCGAAGTGGAAGTTGATTCGCAGACCGAGTTCGGTCGGTTCGACCACGTGGGTGTAGATGTCGCAGAGCGTATGCAGACAGGCGGCGGTGATGTCGGTGGTCGGCAGAGCCTCGCCGTGGGGATGCCGGTGCATGCCGCCGTAGGCGCCGACGGCGCGCGTGTCGAGGTTGGCGTAGGCGTCCAGGTCATCGTCAGCGCTAGGCACGAGTCCGAGCGGCTCGGTGATCTGCGAGGGCAGAATCCGCGCGCGGACATAGCGCTGAGCGTCGTCGAGGTATTCGTCATACCCCACCTGCGCAAGCCAGAGCGCCAATTGCGCCGCGTCGCCGGCGGAGGCGGTCTCCCCACGGTTGTCGGCGCCCCAGTCGTGGGAGACGAAGCCCGAGCGTTTGATGCTGGGGCGGACCGTAACTTCGTAGGTCTTGGCGACGCGCTCGACGAACTCGTTCCGCCGGGCCAGCTGACCGTACATCAGAAGGCCGCGATAGGTGCCAAAGAGCGAGTGCGTGTGGAGGTCGGGCTCGCGCGGGCAGGTGCCGTCGGGGAGAGTCGAATGCTCGTAGTGATACTCCGCGCATCGAGATGCGAGATCGAGGGCGGACGCGTCATTGGTGGCCATATGGAACTCGAGCAAGGCCTCGATGAGCCGCCCGTGGGAATGAGTGAGGTAGACGCCCTCCTTCTCGTGGGCGGCGAACTTGTATTTGCGGAGCGGGATGTCGTGTTCGGCGGCGATGCCTTGGAGGGCCTCGTTGTCCCACATCCCGTCATCGCGGAGGAAGCGATTGTGCGCCTGGATCATCGTGGCGCCAGCCTCTGCGGCCCACGCGCTGTTTCGGTAACGGGCGAGAACGGCCAATGCCAACATCGTCTCGCGCTGCGAGTGGTAGAACACCCACCGAACCGAGTCGCCGTATGTGTGTCCGCTCAGCCCGAAGGGGTTGTCGAGGCAGATCTCCAGATTTCGGAGCATCGCCGCCTCGATGGGTTCGGGAATGGCGAAACCCGTCGCCGCCTCCAGCCGGAGCATCGCGTCCCACCAACGCCCGACATTGTGCCCGGGCCCGTCCATGTTGCATTTCGCCCGCAAATCTCGACCGATCGAAACGGACCAGAAGGGGAAGTGGTCCCAGTCGAGCGAGAGGTTGCTGAGCATGTTCTCGCCGGCCAGCGTCAGCGACTCCTTGAGCGTGACCATGGCTCGTTACCCACCGATCTGGATCAGACAATACCCGCCCGGACCGATCTCGCGCGGCGCCGCCGGTTCCATCGGTTGCTCCGCAAGAAGATCCGTCCACGGCGCATCGGCCGGCAGACCCAGAGCATCGACGTCGACTGTCAGCGTCGTCTGCACTGCCACGTCCGACTCGTTCGTCACCACGATCATGACGCGGCCTGGCTGGCGATAGATACTTACGCGAGCGCTCGGCTCGGAAGCCTTGACCGGCAGATCATCCCGCCAAAACGGCACGTATTCCGCGCCGACAGTGTCGAACTGGTCACAGGCCTTACGCATGGCGCTTTGCGAGGGTTTATGCCCGTAGCCCGGCCAGATACCCATCCCGTAGAGCAGGACCAGACCCATCGCCTGCTCCATCGGCGTGGGGTTGTCCTCCTGACCTTTCAGCATCGGCAGGAGCACGTTTGAGAAGCCATAGGGGTGCCCTGACTGGATCGCTCGCCAGCCCGCCTCGGGCACGACCATGCGGTAGTTGGGAGTCTTGCCGAGGCGCATCGAGAGGTCCTCGCCCATCGCCCGGATGTCCGCGAAACCCATGAAGGGCAGCACGGCCTGACCCGAGCAGTGGATCATGAGGAAGCCCTGGGGATCTCGCTGTTTGAGCATCACGTACATCCGCTTCGTGATCTCGCGCTTGCCGAGGATCGGGTAGGTCGGGATCAGCTTACCGTCTCGCCGATAGCCGCATCCGCCCGGCTCAAAATCCATCGAACGCAGCCCCGAGATGTCGAAGTACAGTCCGTCGAAGCCGATCTCATCGACGAACCGTTCGTGCGCCCACGTGGTGAAGTCCGCGTAGTGTGGCGCGCTCGGGCAGGTGTATTGGGCGCAGCCTCCCATCCGCACTACGTCCGAGGAGCCGCTATCGCCCTCGCCGACGCGCAGCCACTCGTGGCCATACAGACGGCTCTCGGGGGAGTCGATCGACAGCACGAACGGGGTGCTGTAGGGAATGACCCGAGCGCCGGGTTTCTGGAATCCGGCGACCTTCGCCCGCAGCGCCTCGGGGTCGCGGGCCTTCGGGTAGCCGAACCAAATCATGTCTTCCTGATTCGCCCAAATCATGTGAACCGTGCCCGGCATCCCCGACAGCCGACCGCGCCGCCACTCGGGATCGACGGGGCGGATCGGCGACGCCTGAAGCCCGAAGCTGAACTTCCACGGCTTGTCGAGAGCGAGTTGGCTGACCACCGGTTCGACGCGCAGCTCAACTGTCGCGCCTTTGCGCGCGAGTCGTACGCTGGCTGGACGTTCCGGGTCGTCCCATGGCTCGCTGGTTTCGGTGAACCACTGCAGGCCTCTGTCGTCGTTGCCCACCCAGAGGACGGGCACGAAGGGACGCTCGAACAGGACGCCTTCGCCCTCGGGCACGTCGCCCGACTCCGGCTCATTGGGATCGTCGAAGACGCCTTGGTAGAAGGTCGCGATCTCTCCGCGCAGCGGGATGTTGAGCGCTACCCCATCGACGGAGCTGCCCGGTGGGCCGGACAGAGACACGTCGAACCAGCACATGCCATCGAACTCAACGCGGGCGTCAACCGCGAGCCGGAGGTCATCCGCCGATGCGCGGGCCTCGTATGCGACTTCAGTTGCCGCCTGGCGGGTGATGGCGGTGCTGCGATCACCCCACTCGACCGTCTCGCCGCCAACAGCGACCTGGATCTCGACAGGCCCGGCGAGCACGGGCTCGCCGGCGGAGGTGATCTGTTGCGGCAGGGGACCGGACGCGATCTCGTAGGACCTGTTCCAGCACTCGATCGTGCCGCCAGTCTCGCGCATCGGCGTCCACGGCGGCGGGACGTCCTCGCTGATACCGACCCGCGAGCCCAGCCACGGCGGTTGCTCGGGGATCACCAACTCCGCCTCGGCGCTCTTGCCCTCGGCGGACGCGACGACGCGGTAGTCGCCGGGATCGACGCCCTTCAGCGGGACATCAACCGCGATCAAGTCCGTTCCCGGCAAGACGCGCGTCTTGACCTGGCTAGCGGCTGCGGCGGAGCCGGCCGTCACGAGCTTGACGTTCACCCGCGCGTCATCTTTCAGGTCCCACGCATCCACGCGCGCCGTGATGTGGCCTTCGAGGAAGTGCGGTTCCACGGCGACCGATAGACCATCCATCGTCGGGCGGCGGCGCAGCAGCTCGACCTCGATGGCGCTGAGCGCGCGATCGTAGATGGTCAGTTCGTCAGCGACGGTTCGGGCCTCGCGCTCGAGGTGCCACGGGCTGTCGCCGAACTTGATGGTCTCGCCCAAATCCATCGGCATGTTGGTGTAGACGCGCCCGCCGATTGGCTGGCCGTCGAGGTAGAGCGTCATCCCCGCCGCGCGCCAACACCCGACGACATGGTGCCACTCGCCTGGCTTCCACGAGGCGATGTCGGCATAGCCCGCGCCCTGGTAATTCACGTAGGGGATCTCGCCGTCTGGAATGGCCAGCATCAGGAAGCGCCCGGGCACGAGGTACTTGTAGAGCAACCGCGAGCCCTTGCTGTCGCCGCCGGCGGGCGCGGAGCACTGGAAGAAGACGTGGAACTTGTCGTCGGTCCCCTCCCAGTCGAGCGGCTTCACCCAGAAGGAGACGGTACTCTCGCGGACGTCGTAGTTGCCCGCGGCGGCGTACTCAAGATGCGCCCCGCCATCGCCGACGACCAGCCCGCGGCCTTGGACGCCTTCGACGTATTCCTCCACACCCTCGAGCGCGGGCGTGGGATCGCCCGCGTGGATCTCAGCCTGCGCCGAGCCCTCGAACGGGCAGTAGAGCGTTACGGATGCGGTGGCGTGGGCGGCCAGCGCCACGAGCAACGTTGCCAGCCAGGCCACGTGGAAGTGCTTGCCTCGCGTCATTTTGGTCATTCACCAATCTGCGTTTTAGTTAGCCGCGTAGATCTCTCTGCAGAGGTCGAGATAGTGCTGGAAGTTGGCGAAAGGCACGTCCGGCGGGACGGCGTGATCCACCATCGGCGAGAAGCCGCCGGCTTTCACCATCTGCGGGATCTTGCCCATCACCTCGGCCTCGACGGCCGCCTTGTCGGTTCGCAACTCGCGCTTGTCGACGCCGCCCATGATGATGAGGTCGGTGCCGTACTGCTCTCGATACGCGAGGATGTCACAGCCAGCCGCCACCTCCATCGGGTAGACCATGTTCACGCCCACCTCGAGCCAGAGGGGGATCAGCTCATCGACGTTGCCATCTGAATCGACCATGTGGATATCGATCCCGTGGTCGCGCAGGTAGCTGTTGATCGTCGCGTAGCTCGGGGACATGTACCGGCGGAAGAGATCGGGCGCGATGAGCGATCCTGTCTTCATCGCCATGTCTTCCCAGTAGATGGCGAAGTCAAAATCCACGGCCTCGACGGCGCGCTGGATCAATCGTTGCATGAAGTTGCCGACGTCGTCGCTCATCTCCGCGACGAGGTCCGGGTCGTCATGGTAGAGCACGGCCAGGTGCTCCATGCCCATCCAGTTGCGCAGCCAACCGTAGTACGAGCCGGCATGGATCCCGAGCGGGTAGTCGCGGTCCTTGTAGCAGCGCGCGAGGTCATCCCAGTGGTCGGGGTAGCGAGTGGGGGAATCGGGGTCGAGCCGCCGCTTGAACTCCTGCCACGTGTCGCGGTCTCGGAGCGGGTACGTGATCCACTGGGGCATGCCGATCTCGCGGCTCTTGTGAACCTTCATCAGCCCGCCGAGTTCATCCTCAATGAGGCTGTACTCCTCGGTCTCCTCGATCATCTGCTCCTTGATCGCGGGGACGAGGCCCGTGTTGATGGGGCAGACCTCGTACCGGTCGAAGCCGAAGTAGTCGGCGAAGTGGACGTCGGCAGGCATCCCCTCGCTCTGCCAGCGGGCGACGGTCTCGCCGAACACCCACTGGGGCATCATGTAGGGGCGGTCGGGGCTGCCGAAGCGGAACGTCTCCAAGAAGCGCTCGCGAGCGGTCATGGGCGTGGCCTCCACAGGCTGAATGGGTTATGCGCCAGGCAATCCACGGTTCCCTGGACTCGATCCGGACTCCTGTCGTCAACGTTCCATAGGCGGCGCGTCCGTCACCAGGACGATGGAAACTATGCTCCGCAGATCGGGCACTCGGCAGACCGCGCGCCCCGCCGCGTCCGCCTCCCAGGGGATCTCCACAGCACGAGGCTCGGGATCGGGAGAGATCATCCAACACGCGGTCACTTCGGCGCCAGGCGCGAGGGAGACGGCCACGGTCAGGTCCGTTCTCGCGGGCGGCAACTCGTGGCGCTGGATGATGTGGTCGCTCTCGGGGAGGTTGATGAGATGCGCGAGGGTCTCGCGCGTCTCCCCCGCCTCGCGCTCGAACACGAAGGGTTGCCAGAGCACGCGCTCGGAGCCCTCGCCCGCGACCTCGACGGTCGCCGCGGGATCATCCACCGGCAGGAAGCCGGGATCGTAGAAGTACTCCGAAAAACGCAACGCGTGGGCGAAGCGCCGGTGCGTGTCATCAATGGAGCCGGGCGACTGCGCGCTCCCGTACCAGTGGAAGCCCGATGCGATCATGCAGTTCTGAAGCGTCCGCTGCGACACGCTGCCCGGCGCGTAGCCGCGCATCCATCCCACCGACGGTTGTCCGCCGAGCGGGCGAAGGATGCGCGTCGTGTCCATGAGCGCCGCCGTCCACTCCTGCCACGTGGGGTAGCGCCTGGCGACGTCAAGCAAGCCCTCGCGCAGGATCCCCGAATCCGTGCCGACCGCCTGCGTGTACTGAGGGAAACGGGCGGCGATCTCATCGTCAACCTGGTAGTTGGCGTGGTAGACGAAATCCGGATGCTGCTCCGCCACCGTCTCTCGCCACGCGCGGCAGAGTTGCGCGGCCGTGGCATCGGGATCGGGGAACAGGTCGCGCGCCGACCGTCCCTCGGAATCGAACCACTCGTGCTCGTCGGCCTCCTCGGGCTTCCCGGAATCGAGATAGAGCGGGTCGCCGGGCGAGATGGGGATGAAGTTCCAGTCGAAGCGCACTCCGTCCCAGCCGAACATGTCCACCGAGGCGGCCATCTCGCGCGCCCACTGCCGCGAGCGCTCGGGGGTGAAGACGTGGGCGCCCACCGCGTTGAAGCGCTTGCCGTCGTGCATGTTCCCGTTGTAGAGGTAGATCTGCCCGTCGCGCGTGTACTTCATCCAGTCGGGGTGATCCAGCGCGCCCTTGAGGCTCGCCCACCCCGTGTCCATCGCCACCACCCGCAGCCCGCTATCATGCGCTTGTCGCACCAGGTCCTGCACGAACGAGCGCGTCAGTTGCGTCCGATAGGAGCCCTGGGATTCCGTATGCGGCTCGAACTCCTCGGTGTCGGGGGTCAAGTCGAAGACCTGGTCGGGAGCCCAGCAGTAGTACTCGATCGTGCCGACGTAGTTGTCTTTCGCCAACTCGATCTGACTTGGGATCAGCCACTCCTTGCTCATCCAGCCGGGGTTGAAGACCGCCATCTGCCCCACGCGCGAGAAGTTGTCGGCGACCGCGAAATGCTCGCGCGCGCTGTCGAGTTCTTGGCCATCCGCGTCCAGGAGCGAGGCCGCGAGGGAAAAGCCGTGCTGCCCCTGATTCTCCCACTCGATGGGCAGGCGCGTGGTCTCGCCCGCGGCCAGGTCCACCGCCTGCTCCGGCAGATCGCGCGACTGGTCCACTCCACCCTCGATCCGGGCGGTAAGCCGCGCCTGGCGGGGTCCGTCTGAGTTGTTTGTGAGCGTGACCCACGCGTGGCCCGCCTCGGTTGAACGGTGGATGAGCTTGTCGACCGCCAGTTTGGTGATGGCCAGCGGCTCGAGGTCGGGCGTGGTGGCGCGGTGCCAGGCCAGCGTCTCTTCGGGATTGGACCCGACGGGAACGCGGACGCGCATGTCAAACTCAAAGGGCGTCTCCCGCCAGCGCAGGACCTCGCTATATGCGGCGAGTTGAACGGCGTTCGGGCCCGGCATGATGGCGGACGCCACGGCGCGGATGCCGTCGCGTTCTCGCGAGGCCGCCAGTCCGAGGCCCGTCTTGCCATCGTGGCAGTAGACGAGTGCCGGCGCGGCGCGGTAGCGGGCCGAGTGACCGCCTCGCGACACCATGCGCTCGTCGCCGGGATAGACGCGCGCCTCCCGGAAGAGCCCTGCGTCGCTGGTTTGGAGCCAGTAGGTGATCTCCTCCACCGGGCTGGTCACGCGCACGTGCCACGCAATCTCAATCGCGGGGGAATCGTCGGTGAAGAGCATCGTCTTCTCGACCTCGGCCACCGGACAGGACCACTGGGAGACGCAGGCTACACCGGCGCCACGCGATTCGAACCTCGTGTCGGCGGCGGCCTTGGCCTCGTCATGAATGACGGGCGCGGGGGTCCACGCATCCGACCATTCCGGACGGTCGCGCTCAGCGGTTATGGTCAGTCCCGCGCGCGTGATGCGAAGCTCGCGCCCCGCTACCAGATCTGTCAGGCCTGTGAGAGCAGCCCCGCCCGTGGTGCTGATGGTGGCGGCGTAGGCGGGCGTTCGAATGACCGCGCCCTGGTCGTTCTGCTCCAGCTCAATTGCAGCCAGCGCCGGGAGCGCGCACGAAGCAGCGACCACGATTGCCAGCGCGAGGATTCGGATCCGCTTCATGTTCATCCCTCCTCCCCGGCAACGCCGCTGATGGTCATCATTCTCTCAATCAGCCCGGGCCATCCGTCCCACTGCCAGAAGGGCACGGCCTCGCCGAAGTCCTCGGCGCTCCCCAACGCAGCGCCGAGGAACACGCCGACCCTTCCGTTCCCGTAAGGCCACCACGCATATAGTGGCTGGTCGCCCGCGGTGAGGGTCGTCTTCACCGTGGCGTCCTTCGCAGGAGCGTCGTGGCGCCAGAGCAGCGCGGGCTCGCCATTCTCACCCGCGAGTGGCTGCGGCGCGTCGAAACGCCGCAGGTGGAATGGTCCACCAAGCGTCACCGGCAGGAGGTCTTCGAGAACCGTGCCCGCGTAGCCGCCATTGCCCAGAGCGAAGGGCCCGCCAAGCACCAGGAGGTCGGCGCCATCGCGCACTGCGCGTTCAAGGTCCTCAAGCATGTGCGGGGGGAGACACTCCCTCGGCCCGGCCGGCACGTCGGCGAGGATGATACATTGCGCCGCCCGCCACGTCGCGGCGCCCGGCACGCTGTCCAGCGTGAAGATGTTGCTCGGACGAGTCGCCGAGCTGCGGGTCTGCATGATGTAGGCGGAGAGGTTGTCCGCCGGAACTGCCTCGCGCAGGATGCCCTCGACTCCGAGGCGTTCCGAGGTGGTCCCCAGCACCAGGAGCGTCCGGTCGCGCACGCCCGCGTCCTGATCGTCGCCGGCGTCGAGGCTCCGAAGACTCACGTTGTCGACCAGGTTCGTGACCGTCCCCTTGGTCAGACCGTAGTTGAACCACTCGAACTCCCCGGTCTCGCCCTCGGTGTTCATCGTCAGTCGCGTGTCGATCATCAGGGGATCGCGGGCGTCGCCCAGGTAGTACTCAACGCGTCCGCGCGGCGCGTCGAACTCGACCCGGAAGTGGACCCATTCGCCCAGGGGCACCTTGCCGGTGGCCGAGTACATGATGTTCTCGGCGGGGACGTGGACGAGGAGATGGTGCCCGGCGTAGTTCTTGAAGGCCATGAGGTGCCCAAAGAGCTTCAGCCCCAGGGAGAGGTGATCGTAGTTGGATGCCCCTTGGGCCGCGAGCAGGCAGTCGAACTCCAGCACGCCCCGCTCGACGACGGGCACATCGTGCACGACGCGTCCGCCCTTGTACGGCTTGCGCAGGCCCTGCAGCTCGAGATATCCGTCGCGGATGGTCCAGTGGCTTTGGGTCTCGTCGGCCTCGACCCGCCAGCCTCGGCTCGCGAGGTCGCCGGGCCCTTCGAAGTCCTCGACCCAGATCGGTTGCGCGTGGGGCGCGGCGGCCGCGGCGATCAGGACGGAAACCAGCGCGACCTTCAGCGTTGGCATGTTCATCGCAACTGTCACCTTCCCGGGCTATTGCCCGCGCGAGTCGGTCCACGTCATCCGCCGGCCCGATGATATTCGGCGCTTCGGCGGCCAGATTGCGAGCACCTGCGCGCCCGGCAATACTGCGAGGGGAGGCGCGGGCGGCATCGGAGCGAATGGGTCTCTTGACTATGGTCCGTGGGCCTCGCGCCCATCCCCTGGAGGTCGACTGATGCTCGCAGTAACCCCTGCCCTGCTGCTGGCCGTCGCGCTGCCCGGCGTCGCGGCGCCGATTGACGTGCATGACTTCGGCGCGGTGGGCGATGGCGTCACCGACGATGGGCCTGCAATCCGCGCGGCGCTGCAAGCGGCGGTTGACGCCTCGCAACGGGATGACCAAGGCAAGCATGTCGTCCGCTTCCGCGCGGACCGCGTCTACTGCGTTGGGCCCTGGAGCGAACGGTGGCACGCTCTGCCGATCATCGGCGGTCGAGACATCGCGGTGGATGGCCGAGGAGCCGAGCTGAAGATCAGCCGGCAGAACATGGCCTTCACCGTGCTGAACAGCGAGGCCATCACGATCCGGGACTTCATCATCGACTACGACCCGCTCCCCTTCACGCAGGGCGAGGTCGAGACGGTCGACGCCGAGAGCGGCACCTTCACGTGGCGCTTGGAGGAAGGCTATCCCGCCCCGCCCCAGGAAGACATCGACTACGACCACGGATGCTTCATCGAGCCCGCCCCCAGCCGCAAGTACACTCACCGCTGGGTCTACGTCGAGGCCGTGACGCCTGTCGAGGGCGAGCCGGGCCTCTACACCATCCACCCGACCGAGCCCCATCGCGACGTGGTGCGCAATTCCGCGCAACCCACGCAGCGCTTCTGGTTCTTCCTGAACGATCACGTCCCAGGCGAGTTCGAGGCGCGCTTCGTATATGACGAGAACCGCCGGTGCGAGTCAGCGCCGGCGGCGAGCATCGCGTTGCGGCACAGTCCGGACTGCGTGATCGAGAACGTGGATCACTATAGCTCGCCGAGGATGACCATTCGCTTCGATGCGTGTGACGATCTCGTTCTCCGCAACATCCGCGTCATCCGCCGGCCGGGCACGACGCGGCTCTGCGCGGGGAACTCGGATGCCTTCCACGGTCGCACGCGTAGCGGGCCGACCATTGAGAACTGCGAGTTCGAGGCATTGGGCGATGATTCGATCAGCGTCGGCTCCATGGCCCACCGCGTTTGGACGATCGAATCACCGACCCGCCTGCGGCTCATGTACACCGACATCGCCTGGTATCCGCTCTGGGTCACGCCGGGCGACCGGCTGAGATTCTGGGATCAGATCGAGGGGAAGGACCTCGGTGAGGCGGAGGTTGTGAAGGTCGAGCCCGTGGGCAGCCACGACGCCTTCGTGACGTTCGACCGGCCCATCGAAGGCCTCCAGGCGCTGGCGGATCTTCCCGCCGATGGCCCGGCCCCCGAGTCGCGCTGCACGCTTGCCTTCCGCGTCCCGGAGAACCCTCTCATCATCCGCAACTGCACCTTCCGGACTCAGTTGAAGGAAGCCATGCTGATCGGCGGGCGGGTGCTCGTCGAGGGGAACCGGATCGAGGATACAGCCTACGGCATCGATGGGGATTTCTTCGGGCGCGTGGTCGATGGCGTCTTCCGCCGGAACCACATCAAGGGGGCATGGCCCTTCTTCTTAGGGCTTCGGACCGGCCCCTCGAAATACCGGCTCAAGCCGCCGGCGGAAGGTCGACTGCTCATCGAAGACAACGAGTTTGGGATCCTGGCGCGCGGCGAGTTGCCCCTCCATCACGGGCTGATGCTGGAGTCATTCTCCAACGTCACGATCCGGAGGAACACATTCACCGTCGCTCCCGACGCGAGCCGCGACACGCAAGCTGTCGTGTTGTCTCGGTGCCGCGATGTGGTCTTTGAGGGCAACACGTTCCGCGACGCTCGAGCCGAGGTGAATGGCGGCGTCGTCCACCTGGTCGGCATGAGGGAAGATGATATCACCATGCGCGGCAACGTCTACCACACGCAGCCCGGAGTGGAGTCCGTCCATCGCATCGACTAGCCTGGCCATCCGCGTGACACAGCGCCCGCGGCTAGGGGGTCGTTTCCGGGGAGACTGCTGACTCCTCACCGATCTCGTACACTTCTAGCGCGTCGAAGTAGGTCCGGTGGCCTGTCTGCTGCTCTAGCGCGTCGACGCGGACCTGCAGGAAGGCTGCGTCCGCGGGCGCGGCTCGGGTCTCAAGCGTGGCGGAGCGCCAATCGTCGATGCAATGGAAGCGGTCGACGCTCCAGGAACTGGGCAATATCCGGCCTCTCTCATCGGCAAACTGCGTGAGCATCTGACACTCCGTGGCCGGATCTGGTTCTCCCTCCCGGCGGGCGCGCAGCACGAAGAGGTAGCGCGCCCCCGGCTTCACGGGAACATCCGTGCGGAAGACCCCGCCATACGCGTCGGGAGGCCCCGTGACCTCCACGGCGTGGACGCCCTCGTAGGGATTCTCCTCGATCACGCGGCACTGTCCAGCGCCTTGATGCATCCCCGCCCACCAACCGTCCAGCGGGTTCTCGGCCTCGAAGCCCGAATTCGGGACGAGGTTCCGACCTCTGCCGGCGGCGATGGCGAGGAAGGTCGACGCCAGCGGGGCCAGCTCGCCCTCCGTTGCCTGAGTGAGTCCGTCGAGCCTCTCACCCAGCCGCTCGTCGCGCGTGTCCAGGTATGTTTCGGCCGCGTCGAGGAATGGCTTTCTCTCGGGCGCGTCGTATGGGTAGGAGACAGTCCAGGTGAACGTGAGGATCGGATCCTCCATCAGGCTGTCATGGAGTGCCTTAGGGGCGCGAGTCGCCGCGTCGCTTGCGTGCTCGAGCATCGCCAGGGCGCCCTCCACCGACCCCGTCGCGTCAAACTCCCTGCGCCCGATGTACGTCGTTATGACCGCCCGATAGTATTCCCACGACCGGGCCATGACTGCCACGCGAGCCTTCGTCTCCGACGTGTCGGCAGACTGTCCGGCCTCCGCGATCCACGCGTCCGCCTTCTCGACGTCCTCGGTCCGCAGCGTCTCCAACCACTCCGGCGCTCCCAGCAGATACTGGTAGCTCTTGCACCGCTCGAAGTACTCGCTCCGCGGCACGCGCTCTGTCCAATAGGCCTCCCAGTGATCGAAGTAAGCCTTCATCGGCGGCGCCGCCTTACCGAAAGCCAGCCGATACCATTCGTCCAGTAGGGCATCCACGTCGCGGTCCGGGTCCCACCAGATCTTGGCCATCACGTAGTACTTGGGCCCTTCGCCGAAGAACGGGTATGTCTCCGCGTACCACGCCCGGACCTGGTGGTCGCGCGCCCAGCGAACGTAGTCCGCCCAGTGACGCAGGTAGATACGCGGCGGCACGTGATGGTCGCCGTACGTGTAGTCATAGCGACCCAGGAAGGTGCACTTCTCGCCCCAGGCATTCACCAACGATTCGTGAGCCTCGCGGCGCTCCGGATCGAGGAGCTGCATCGTGTCATAGGTCAGGAAGGGGACGACCCGCGGATGCACGCCGACCCTCACCGGCGGCTTCCCAACGTTGCTGTACGCCAGGCACCCGAACCACGCGTCCGGATGCGCCTCAAGGACCTTCTCGGCGACGGCATTCACGAACTTGAAGTAGGCATCCGAATAGCACGCCATGCCGAGGAAGGTCTCTCCGGGGATGTACTCGGCCCGGCAGTGCTCGCACTGGCAATACGTGTGGCTGTCGTTGACGCCAAAGGAGTAGCTTCGGATACGCGGATTGCCGTCGAAGTAGGCGATGATGTTCGCGGCCGCCTCCTCGACGATCCCCGGCGCGGTGAAACAGGGCTGCCAGTCTTCCGTATTGCTCGTGGGTAGTTGCCGCTCGGTGGCGCCAACACTCGGGACTGGGAAGAACTCGGGGTGAGTCTTCGTGTACTCGGTCGGCGGGAACAGTTTGGAGAGGTTGTGGTGGAAGCGCAGCCGCGTCCAGAAGCGCATCCGGCGCGCCCACGCGCGATGGGTCGGCCTCGAGGCCACCCGGGGCACTTGCATGAAGGCCGGCTCGTCCGTGACCCTCGTATTGGACGGGACGACGAGGTCCTCGCGCTCGGGCACATAGTCCCCAACCTCAGTGGGGAACAGCCACCGGACCCCCACGAAGCGTTCCAGGAACTCGAACGTGCCGAACTCCGTGCCCTCTGAAGTCGGGCCCGCGATGATCAAGTGCCGGTCGTCCACTACGCGAATGAGGTAGCCGGATGGGTCGAGCTTGTCCAGTTTCCGCCCGACCTCACGGTCCACGTACCGGCTGCGCCCGATGTACACGTGGGCCCGGTCCGTCGGCGGCCGGTCGACCGCGAGGTCTACGACCGACAGTGTAGCGCCGGTGCTCTTGCGGACGTACTCCACCACTGTGGACGCGATGTTGGCGACCGCGCGTTCCCCGATCTCCCACCGATCGGTCGCGTCGTCGTGCAGCGGCGAGCGCCTGGAGTCTATCACCAGGGCCGCGCGCGGCTCGCCGTCCCTGACCACCTCAAACCCTTGAGCACTTGCCGCGCCCGCCGCCACCGACAGCGCAACGATCCATATGGTGAGGTCGCGACGCATGAGATGCTGCCCCTCCCCCGGGATGTTCTACGCCGTGGGGTTGGCCTGGCGCCGGCTCACGACCTGCCGAAAGTGGGGCCTGTGTCGCAGCCTCAGGGTTGGTGATGAGTTCATCAATGCCAGACACTGCTGTGCTCGGATTTCAGCTCGTGAGGCTCACAGCTCAAAGTCAGCGACCGCGATCTGGTAGCTCGTCTGATCGATCGCATAGTTGCGTTTGAAGTGAACGAGTATCCGTCCGTACCTCAACTCCTCGCTCTCCGCCGTAAGGTCTCCGATGTCTACCTCGACTTCTTCTTTGCTCTTGCTCAGATCAAAATCTCTCTCCAGAGCCACCGGCGGCATCGTGTCATCCACGAGCGGCTGTTCCGACAAGTAGAGCTGGACGCTCACTGGCAGACTGCCGTAGCCGTCCGGCAGATCGATTCCGGTCTCGACCACAAGTCTCTCCCTGGAGACCTCTACGATACTCGGTGCAGCGGGGCGGCGGATCAGCGTGCCCTGGGGAGGGTTGCTGACGACGAAACGGAGGTTCTGTCGGAAGTCGGCGGGGATGGCCCCGTCGTTTTGCACCAGGTAGTCGGCATCGGGCGAGTAGCCCGCGGTGATGGTGTCCCCGTCGGGCCCGTGTTCGTTCTCGATGGCCTGGGTCATGGTGCCCTTCAGCCCATCGCCCAGCGACCCAGACGTTGAGACCAGCCTCACGCTCCAGCTCGCGTGGGGCATGAGATCGTTGTGTGAGCGTATCTCGGTCACGTCAGACGTGCCGTGGGCTCCCCGGATCGTATCGGCGCCGACCATCCAGTCGACGCCGTACGTGAGGAGCCTCGACCTGTCATTGCTCAGTCGGTATTCCGTCTCCCCATCCGCATCGGTGAAGAAGACGCTGCGGCTCGCATACGGCGGCATGAGCACCTTCTCCTTGGCCATCAGATCGTCCGTATGGAAGAGGTAATCCCCGTTGTTGCCTCGCCCCTCGTGCGATTCTTTGAGGTACTCATCGAAGTCACCGTCACTCACCGGCTCACAGCAATAGCCGGACTGGAGCATGAGCATCCTGAAGAGACTGCCTGCCTTGAACATGGGATTGGCTTCGTCCGCCCACTTGTCGATCTGCACGGGCTCGCCGGAGATGTTCTCCAGCCTGCAGGTACTGTCGGCAACGATGCCGTCTTGGGAGGCGGACAGAGTCATCTCGCCGGCAATCCTGAACAAGTCCCTCTCGGTCTCAATGGGCCAGGTCCGGTAGATGAACTCGTACGCGAAGGCAATGTCACCATCTTCGGTGACCCGCAGGAACTCGAACCTGCTCCGATGGGCGGAGCCGACGAATGTCGATGCATCGCCCACCCGCACCATAGGGCAGAACAGGCGGAAACCGGTGACTGAGAAATACGGGGTCAGGTAGGTTGGGCGCGCCACGCCCAAGTCAACCATGACGAACGCCGGCAGGTACCGCTCCTCGCCGTGGACCGTGATCTTCTTGCTGAGGTTGACCGAAGTAACGCGAACAGGCGCCTGGCCCTTGTCAGGCCCGACGTAGCCCATGACACCGTCCCCGAACGTGGTTATCTGCCAGTCGCCTGCGTACTCAACACTGTAGGCCAGCGCTGGCATGGCGGGACCCGCAGCAATTGCTACTACGAGGATGATCCGGCGCATCTGTCACCTGCCCCCAGTCATGGTACCGGCCAGAACCCGTGGAGTCGTTGGTCTCAGCCATCCCCGAAGGGCAAGCCGGCCCTGGCCCCTGAAACGAGTCCACTCTTTCCCCGCGCGGAGCCCCTGTCCCTGGTCGCGCCTCGGCGTGGGGACGGGCTAGCCGGGAGCGGAAGGGCGCGGAGATGTCCGGAGGGAACACGCGCTACTGGGTCGTGTCCTAGTGAGCGTGTCGATAGGCGCGGCGCCGGCGTTCAAGCTGTTTGCGTGATTGGGAGGCCAAGGCATGAGACGACCAAGCCTCGTGATGGCACTGCTCTGCGCGCCGTCGTTCGCGTGTGCAGAGGATGGGTTCCACGAATTCGAGTACGAGGGCTATACCGACACCGAACTGATCCCCGGCTCCACGTTCAGAGTCCATCAGCGCGACCGGCCACAGCCGCCCCGAGTGACCGCACCTCCAGCGCCAGAGGAACCGGCGTCTCCACCATCCGACGCCATCGTGCTCTTCGACGGCTCTACGCTCGACCAATTCCAAGAGGCTGAGTGGGAGGTTAGGGACGGCGTCCTCGCCGCGAGCGACGGGAACCTGCAAACGAACGAGGCCTTTGGCGACTGCCAACTGCACGTAGAGTGGCGCGCGCCCAACCCTCCAACCGGCGAACCCGTCAACATGGGCAACAGCGGCATCTTCATGATGCAGCGCTACGAGATCCAGATCTACGACTCATACTCGTCGAAGATCTACGCCGACGGGTCTGCGGCTGCGGTCTACGGCCAGACGCCACCCTTGGTGAACGCGTGCAGGAGGCCCGGCGAATGGCAGAGCTATGACATCATTTTCAAGGCACCGGTATTCGAGAACGACCAACTCGTCGAGCCGGCAACGGTTACCATGCTCCACAACGGCGTTCTGGTGCATGACAGCACCAAGATTGTCGGCGCAACGGCGCACCGAGCGTCGCCCAAGCAATCGCCGCATGTTCCGAGGCTTCCGCTCGTCGTTCAGGGGCATGGCAGCCCCGTTGAATTCCGCAGCATCTGGATTCGCGACCTGTCTCCGGGCACATGAGGGTGCGGCTCCGCGCGACGTCTTCCGTTGGACCTGTAACGGGAAGGGCAGGCGCCAGCGCGAAGGCACGGATCGCGCCCTGCCGATTACGGGACGTCACCGTACCGCGCCTCCAGTTCGCTGACCCACGCCGTAGCGCTCTCGCCGCCTTCGAGGACGTGGGTAATGCCGTGCTCCTCGACCAAGCGTTTCGCCTCGGCGACGATGGCGGGGGCCTCGGTCAGGTCGAGCCCGTATTGCTCGGGATACCTCGTCTGCATGTACCAGAGCCCGAGCATCAGCCGCGCGACGCGGTCACCGACCTCCGGCGTATCGGCCGCTGTCCGCGCTCGGTCCAGGATCTCCAGGCCTTCTTCCACAAGCTCGGATGACACGGTCGTCTGCGGCGCCCAGGCAGCGAAGGCATGCACATCCGGGCGGTCGGCCTCGTCGTCGAGGCGGGCCAGGTATGCCAGCACTTCACCCGCTGCCGCTCCGTAGTAGCCACGGCAGAACTCGGTGCGGATTGCCACCGGATCCTTGGTCGGGTCCCACATCAGTTGCGCGGCGAGGTACTGCCTGAGTTCGGCCAACTCGCCACCGGGGCTCTGGTAGTTGCCCTGGACCATCAGACCGTTCACGCCGCTGCCGGCATAGGCCCGGATGTCCAACACGAGGCTATTGAGGTTTGGGGTGGGCGCGAAGTAGTGAGAGAAGTTGGTGCCGTAGTGCCAGATCAAGATGCGGTCGGTCAGTTTCGACCACTCACGCAGGTTCTCCGTGTATGCCGACCCCAGATCGCAATGCTCGAAGCCGTGGAAGTAGCATCCGGCGTGGCACAGCCGCGTGATGACGTTCTCCCGTGGCCGAGTGATGGCAGGCGGCTTCATCGCGTAGGCGTAGGCCAGCGTCTCCACCCACCGATCAGGGTCTTTCTTTGCCACCTCGTCGGCGATGGCGTTCACGAAGCGCAAGATCGGCCCGTGCTGCGAGTCTTCCTCCTCGACGATCTCCATGCAGTCCGCGCACTCGCAGGCGCCGTTGCCGTCGTTCTGGGACACATCGAAGATGGGGACATCGGGATGCTCGTCCAGCCACGCCAGAACTCTCTCGGTCGCGATGCGGAGAACGTCGGGGTTCGTGAGGCAGAGCTGGCCGTGAACGGTTTCGCTCGTCCGCTCGCCGCCGACCAGACTGAAATACTCCGGGTGCTCCTCGAAGAACTCGTCGGGCGACACGAGGTTTCGGAAGCTGTGCACGTACGGGTGGATCGCAATCTTGCCGCCGGTCGTCTCGTCGCATAGCGTGGCGGGGCCATTCAGTCGCTGCCGGGCCGCGATCTCGCGAGCGTAGCTATCGGCATAGAGCGTTTCTCTGTACATGAACGGAGGCGAGTGCGAGTGATCGATAGCGGGCAGCGTGACCGTGCCCCGTTTCGGGACGACCGTGCAATCTCGCGCCAGGAAACGGACACCAAGGAAGCGCTCCAGCAGTTCATAGACCGAGTAGAGCTGCCCGCGCTCGTTTCCGCCCGTGAGCACGATGTCGTCACCGTCCGTCCGGATCGCGACGCCGTCCTCCTTGAGCTGGCCTAGCTCCCGGCGCGGCAGCACCCGGCGCGTCCGCCGGCAGGGGCCGATGTACAGCGCCGGCCCTTTGCCCTTGCTCGGCTCCTCGACAATCGGCAACTCGGCGCCCGACATTTCGAGCAGGAAGCTCTGCAGCTCTTGCGCCGCGTAACGCGCGACCGGTGTGGCATCTCTTGGGATTACGATCTGGTAGCGGGAGCGGCCGCGGGACGTGATCTCCAGGTCGGAGGTGGCGTGGGTCTCGGCAGTGGTGGGGAGGTCGAGCGCTAAAGCAGACACAGTGGCGGAAACGAGTGAGATGACAGCCACCGTCACAGCCCCGTAGCGTGTACCCCTCGGTGCGCTCGACATGGTCGTGGCTTCCCCCTGGCTGTGGCGTCTCGTCGTCGGGCGATGGCAGGTTGCAGCCAATCGCCCCGGCAAGTTTCGCGCGCGTCCAGGCCAGGGCCTCCCAATCCCGCTACGGCAGCCACAGGCGGGTCGGCCACCGAGGCATCGCTCCGCGCGCCGGCGAACGGGGTGGCGAGACCTAAGACGCCACCGGCCCCACCACGATGTCGCCGGGGCGTGGACCTGACAGGCCTGAGGTGCAAGCATGACCATTGCCACCGTCGCCGCCATCACCCTCGCCGGCTCGGCCATCGGCAGTCCTAGCGGTCACGTCATCGATCTCACCCGTCCAGTGGTCACCAAGGACCTGACGCGCTCCGCTCTCGGCGCCGATGCCGAGGACTTCTGCATCAACGGTGTCGAGTTCGCCAACCTGCTAGGCCCTCGACGGCACGAGTTCGCGCGCCATCTGCGGGAGGGTGGCGTCAAGGTCCTCCGCTTCGCAACCATGCTGCGCTACGACTTCGCCGGCGCCGACGCAACGCTCAAGCTGGCCCGTCTGACGACTGGCGCGGATGACATGGAAGCGCTGTGGTATGAGTGGTTCGACCCGGAGCTCTTCTTCTCATTTTGCCGGGAGAACGACATCAATATCATCGCGATGGTCAACCTCCCGCTGTTCTACGATGTCGATACGGACCGCGCCCTCGACGGCCTGCTCTTCCCCGAGGCGTGCGCTCGGAACGCGGCCCGCTTCGTGCAGTGGGTGGCCGACCACGATTACGCCGACACGGTGGTCGCCTGGGAACTCGGCAACGAGACATACGGCTACTCGCGGAAGTGCGAGCCGGAGGTATTGGCGCGTCTGAATGCGGTGTGCGCCAGGGCGATGAAGGCCGTCGATCCCGGCATCAAGATCGCCGTTCCCGGCGTTGCCATGGGGGCTGGCTGGAAGGGCGCGACGACGGAGGAAGGCCGCGGCTACCAGGAGTTGACGGAATTCAGCGCGCGGACGCTTGCGGCGCTGGGTAGGGATGCCAGGCTGATTGATTACCTGATCCTGCATCTCTACGGCCAGAACGAGGCCTACAACGCCTCCGGCTTCGGGCCCGTGAACTTCCATCGCGATCTGATCGCGCCCAACCCGAACTGCCGGCACATGAGGTTCATCGTTACCGAATGGCGCTACGTCGCCCACCCGACGACGGGCGATCAGACCTTCCTCTGGGGCGCCCTCCACCACGGTAAGGTGACGGCCGACCTTCTTGCCGACCCGCGCGTTGATTGGATCGCCGGCATCCACTCCCTGAACATGCTCGGCGGACTGCTGTTCGTGTCGAATGGGGAGATCTGGCACCTGTGGGAGCCCGAGAACGTGCGCATCCCCGATCCGCTTCGCAAGCCGCGCATGGCTCTCGG
>CAZKUN010000124.1:25374-25837 GCA_964555935.1 uncultured Armatimonadia bacterium
TGAACGAAGCCGTCGAGAGATGCCCGTTGCTAGTCGGCACTGGCGACACGGGGGGGGGCGGTTCTCAAGCACGCGACTGTGGCAGACTGACAACACGATCAGCGGAGGGCTCCAGTGGCTCGCCTCGATGAACGCCTCCCGGTCGGAATTGCACATCGTCATGTTCAACACGCACGCCTCCTCGCAGCAGACCAAAGTCGCTCTGCCAAGGGCCTGGCGGAACGCGCGCCTGACAGCCGCGGAGGCCTACGTCGCCGATGATGTCTCGGAGCGCTTTCGGCTTGACAGCGAGGACCAGCCCTGGCGGATCGTTGACATTCCTCGCGCGCGGAGCGTGGGCGGCTCGGCCGAGGCCGAGCTGCCGGCCCTGTCGGTGTGCCGCCTTGTGGTCACGCGCGGCAGCGCCAACTGATGTGCGATTGAGGACGCTCAGCCGGCAGCCATCCGCTTGCGCCTACTCCGC
>CAZKUN010000125.1:0-25674 GCA_964555935.1 uncultured Armatimonadia bacterium
TGCCATCAGGCCGGGGCGAGCTTGAGATCACCGACGTCAACAACGCCTACCTGAAGCGAGGCACGCTGCAACACGGCGTGCTCGATTCGGTCTGGGCCGATGCCGGAGAATCACACCAATCTTACTACGATGCATCTAGCATCGCGTGGGAACATGGGTTGTTCAGCGAATACGAGTGAGACCAAAGGAGCGCGCTTTGCGACGTGTCTTGATTACCGGCGGCAAGGGCATGCTTGGGCGTTCGTTGGTTGAGCGCATCGGCGATGAGGCTGAGGTCCTGGCAGTCGACATTGACGAGATCAACGTGACGAACGAGAAGGCCACGCGACGTTGCGTGGAGGAGTTCCGGCCGGATCTCGTGATCCACTGCGCCGCGCTCACCGATGTCGACAAGTGCGAGGACGACCCGGACGTTGTCTACCTCGTCAACGCGCAGGCGCCTCAGCTTCTGGCGTCCCTCTGCGCGGAGTCCGGCGCGGCGATGGTGCAGGTGAGCACGGATTTCGTCTTCGATGGCAAGGGTTCCGAGCCCTACACCGAAGACAGTCCCACGTCGCCGATCAGCGTGTACGGCGCCTCGAAGTTGGATGGCGAAGAGCGCGTCCGGGCTAAGCTCGCCGAGCACTTCATCGTGCGGACGGCCTGGACGTTCGCGCCGTGGGGCCACAACTTCGTGCGTTCGATCATCCGCGCGGCGAAGGAACGGGGCGCTCTGACGGTCGTCGACGACCAGGTCGGATGCCCGACCTACGCGCCCGATCTTGCGGACGGCATCTGGCGGCTCGCGGCGACGACAGCCTATGGCACGTACCACATGACCAACGCTGGGATCGTCTCGCGCCTTCAGTTCGCGCGCGATATCGTCGCGGCAGCCGGCCTGAGCAATGTTCCTGTCGATCCGATCAAAAGCGCCGACCTCAATCAGCCCGCCGCCCGCCCGGCCTATGCTCCTCTCGCCAGCGTCAATCTGCCCAAGGCCGGCATCGCGCCTCTTCGTCCATACGCCGAGGCCCTCGCCGAGTGCATCAACCGCCTGCCTGCGGACTAGTCGCGCGTCGTTGTAGGAGGGGTTTCAACCCCGACGCCTTCCATCTCGCCCCGGAGAAACTCCGATGAAACTCACCGAAAACCTATACGCCTATCCGTGGGAGCAATTCGAGAACAACTGCAACTCATACTACTTCGGCGGCGACCTGCGAGTGCTGGTTGACGTCGGCCACGCGCGTTTCGCGGACGATCTCATTAGCCGCCTTCGCGCCGACGGCGTCGATCCGGAGCAACTGCGTATGGTGATCGCGACACATTCGCACCCCGACCACCTCGAGGGAATCGCGCGCTTCGCCAACATGGGCGTCCCGATCGGCGCGCACCCCGCTGCCATCGAGTACCTCGACCAGGTTGGCGACATCATGTACCAGTTCCTGGCGAGTGAGATTCCTGTCTTCGAGGCCACCGACCTTCTCGAAGAGGGACCCGTCGAGGCTCTCGACAATGCCATCGAGATCTACCACACCCCTGGCCACGAACCGGGCTCGATCTGCGTCTACTGGCCCGCTGAGAAAGCCCTCGTTACAGGCGATCTGGTCTTTGCGGGCGGGGTTGGCCGCACCGACTTCCCTGGCGGCGACCACGAGACGCTCATGCGCGAGGTCAGCCGCATCTCAGACCTGGATGTCGAGCACGTCCTCCCCGGCCACGGACCCACCATCTCCGGCCGCGATGACGTCCGCGCCAACTACGCGAACATCCTCCGCATGTTCGCCTAATCCCTGTCGTTCGTAGCACCGGCGCCCTCGCCGGTGCATTTCGTCTGGGGTGCACCTCAATGACCCGCGCGCTCGCCGCCATCTTGATCTGTTGCTCCGCCACCGCATCCGCCGATGTCGCTGCCGTCGACGCCCTCGCTAAGCGAGTCCTCGGCGACCGTGCCCGCGACTTCACCTTCGAGGTCGACCTGCCCGATCCCGACGGCGATGTCTTCGAGATTGAAGCGCGCGACGGGCGCGTCACGATCCGCGGCAACAACGGAGTCTCAATTGCGTCCGGGCTCAACTGGTACCTCAAGTACTACTGCCACTGTCACGTGTCGTTGTATGGGAATCAGCTCGATCTTCCCGGTGTGCTGCCGGACGTCTCGCCGGTATTGCGCAGGACGAGCCCGCACGAGTGTCGCTATCTGCTGAACTACTGCGCCTTCGGCTACATGATGGTGTGGTGGGATTGGGAGCAGTGGGGACGGCTGATCGACTGGATGGCGCTGAACGGAGTGAACATGCCTCTCGCCGTCACCGGGCAGGAGGCGGTTTGGCAGGCGGTCGGCAAGCGAATCGGTCTCACCGATGAGGAGATGAGCGAGTTCATCGCCGGGCCGCCGTACCTGCCCTTCGGCTGGATGGGATGCCTGGATGGCTTTGGCGGGCCGCTGCCGCAAGAGTGGATCGACGAGCACGTGACCCTCCAGAAGCAGATCCTCGAGCGCGAACGCTCGCTCGGCATGACCCCCGTGCTCCAGGGCTTCACCGGACACGTCCCTCCGGGCGTGGCCCGGCTCTATCCCGAGGCCAAGCTCCACACCATCCACTGGATCGAGTGGCAGACCCATCTCCTCGAGCCCACTTCACCTGCCTTCCAGGAGGTCGCCCGCGCCTTCATGGAGGAGCAAGAGAAGCTGTTCGGCACCGATCACATCTATGCCGCCGACACCTTCATCGAGATGAGCCCGCCAAGCGGCGAGCCGGAGTACCTCGCGGATCTCAGCCAAGCCATCCTGTCTGGCATGACCTCCGTCGATCCCGACGCCACGTGGGTCCTCCAGGGGTGGCTCTTCGTCAACAACCCCGGCTTCTGGACTGAACCTCGCGCGCGAGCCTTCCTCGACGCCGTGCCGGATGACCGTCTGCTCCTGCTCGACCTCTACTGCGAGATCAACCCCGCTTGGTCGAAGACCGACGCCTTCTACGGCAAGCCCTGGCTCTGGTGCGTGGTTCAGAACTTCGGCCGCACCATCCGCCTTGAGGGCAACGTCCCTAAGATCAACCGCGATCTGCATGATGCGATGGCCTCGCCGGACTCGGGCAGGCTGTCGGGGATCGGCTCCGTCAACGAGGGGTTCGGCTACAACCCGGTTGCCTTCGAGTTCCTTTTGGAACAGACGTGGCGCGACGGGCCCGTCAATGAACGGGCATGGATACGCGACCACGCCAGGCACCGCTATGGTCGGCGCTCGGCCGCCGCGGCAAGCGCGTGGGAAGATCTGTTGCGGCTGGTCTACTCGGGCAACTCGGGGTCGAGATCGAACATCACGCACCGACCCGGCATCGGACCGAGCGGCAGCGCCAGGTACTCCACGCCCGACCTTGTCGAGGCCTGGCGGAAGCTGCTGAGTTGCGCGGACAAGATGGAGGGCGTCGACACCTATGCTTTCGACGTGGTCAACGTAGGCCGGCAGGTGTTGGTCAACATAGCCCCGCACATCCACGCGCGGGCCACGAAGGCATTCCACGGCAAAGACGAGGCGGCGTTGGTCGCGGCGATCGCTGAGTACGAGGGAGTGCTGAGCGACCTCGATCGGTTGCTGGCGACCCGCGAGGAGTTCTTGCTCGGCCGAAACATCGCTGACGCGAGGCGCTGGGGTAACACGCCTGAAGAGCGCGCGCTCTATGAGTGGAATTCGCGAAACGTCCTGACGCTCTGGGGCACGGGTGCCATCAACGACTACGCCCGCAAGGAGTGGGCGGGGATGATCGACGTGTACTACCGGGGCCGGTGGCAGGCCGTCGCCGACCACATGCTGGCCGCGGTGAGAGAGGATCGAGAGTTCGACACGGACGGGTGGCTTGCGGATATCAACGCCCACGAGCAGGCCTGGCCGAAGGCCTCCGAACATCACGCTACGAGGCCGCGCGGGAGCAGCATCAGAATCGCTACGGAGTTGCTCGAGAAGTACGGTGGCGTCTTCGCCCCGGACGCGGTGAGCCTCACCACCGGCAAGCCCACGTCATGCTCCCACGCCCTGGACCCGTTCCCCATGCACCTCGCCAACGACGGCATCACATGGAACACCAACGCGTTCTGGGCGACCGATGTCGGCGATGGCCGGGACGCTTGGTGGCAGGTCGATCTTGAGGACCCGACCTCGGTCTCTCGCGTCGTGGTAGTGGGTTTCTACGGGGACGAACGTTACTACGGCTTCACGGTTGAGACCTCGCTCGACGGCGAATCGTGGGACCTCGCTAGCGACATGCGTGACAACACCGAGCCCTCCACCTCGCTCGGATACACGTGCGAGTTCGAGCCTCGCCTTGCCCGATTCATCCGGATCAATCAGACGCACAACTCCGCCAACACCGGCCGCCACCTTGTCGAGGTCATGGCCTACGCCGACTAGCGCTAGCCCATGTAAGAGGGGCTTCAGCCCCGACGCCGTCGCCGCTTCCGTCGTACCGCCAAGCGCCAGCTTGGTTCCGTCCGCCGCCCCTCACTCCGCCAACGCCCCCCGCACCTTCTCGGCATCCTCCAGCCACGGGGCCTCATCCGCCGTGAACATCGCCCCCGCTTCATCCATCCACCTCAAATGCCCCCCCGCCCCGTCCGATCCCGTCCAATACCCCTCCGGCGTGAACGCCACCCACTCGTCCTCCCACGTCGCCTTCCGCTCGCCCTCCCGCTCGCCCTCCCGCTCGGTAACCGCCCACAGCGTCAGCTTGGTTGCGCTCGTTCGGGCGTCCCTAAGGCTGATCCCCGCGCCGCGTGAGTGCGCGACCCACCGCCCGCCCGGCCCTGGCGCCGTCGGTATCCTGACCGGCAACGGCGACTCGCCGATCGTCCGCCACGTCAGGGGCTCGATTACATGCGTCTCCGCCCCATCGTGGAACATCGCGATCTCCCCGTCGGCGGCGACGCGCATGTAGGCTACCGAGACCTGCATCTCGTGCTCGGATACGACCTGCCCCGTCCGCATGTCGATTGCCGCGATCCGCCTTCCGTCCCTGACGATCGCGTGGAGTCCATCACTCGTGACCGGGAACTCATAGGCGGCTTCCAGGCCATCGCTGTTCTCCCAAACGATCTCGCCACCGTCCACCTCCAGCAGAATCAGGCGGGGCGGCCCCCACTGCCTGGCTTCGTGCCCGCTGATCAGTAGCCGACTGCCATCCGGTGACCAGGCCACAGTTCCGATGCGCAGCGCGTGCCTCTGGTCCACGGGCGTCCCGACCGGCTTGTTGCTCGAGGCGTCGTAGAGCCTTACGGCCAACCATCGCGCGTCGTCGTTCTGCAGCGCCGCTGCGACCAGCTTGCCGTCAGGCGACAGATGAAACGAACTTGGGCGCTCAGGGCCCCAGGCCCCCGGGCGGACAGTCCCCAGCTTCCTCCCGGACGACACGTCCCAGACCACCGCCTTCTCCCCGTTGAACGCGATCAGTCGCTGACCGTCGCGCGAGAACTGCAGCTTGTGTCCCACTGCCCCCTTCAACGCCCGGAGCATCCGCACGTCCGTCAGGTCCCACAGCGCCCCGCGCCCGTCCGGCATAAGCGATGCGATCATCCGCCCATCGGGACTGACGGCGACCGGCGCGGCGAAGGGCGGGTGGTCCGCCAGGCCCAGCTCGCCGATCCGCTCGCCCGTCTCAGCGTCCCACAGCACCGCCTCCCCGCGCGTGCGCGTGGCCACGCGCCTCCCGTCGGGGCTGGCGAGCACCGCCTCTGGCTCTATCTCGCCTCCGAACTCGCGAATCGTCTCGCCGGTGCGGACATCCCGGACCTGGATCCCTCTCGGAGGACCGAACCGGGCGGCGGACATGCCGTTCTGCCACACCAGAACCTGCTCGCCACGCCCAATCGGGGTGAGCGTCAGACCCCGCACGGCCTCTAGGAGTTCGCCCACCATCTCCATCTTGCCGTTTCCCAGCTCCCAGAATGACGCCACCCGCTCCGCGCCCCGACACAGAAACACATCGGTCGGCCCCCGGCCAATCTCCAACGCCAGCGGCTCCCCGTCTGCCTCGCCGGTGGGCCATTCGATCATCTCAGCATCGGCCCCGTCCGTACTCACCGAGTAGATCAGATGCTCGCTCTTACTGACAATCAGGAAGCGCCGGGCCGACGGCACGTAGCGGATCGGGAGGTTCCACCAGTTGACGAGGCGCTCGGGCGCGATCTCCACGGTCCAGTCTTCCGAATCCCAAATCGCCACCCGCGCGTCGTACGTGATTGCGAGGATGGGCCGTCCGCGCTCCGCCTCCCCGAACGCAAATCCCGCCGGGTTGCCGATGTCGTCCGGAGGGCGCAGCCGAGCGACCACGCTGTGTTTTTCCGTCTCGAGCACCGTGATCAGCCCCGGCGACTGGCAAATGGCCAGGAGCGATCCGTCCACGGAGTAGACGGGCTTCTCCCACCCGTGGTTGGGTGGGTTGCCATCGAACCCGACGATGACGGAGCCCGTCGCAACGTCCCATATGTACAGGCCTCTGTCCGTGCCGGCGGCGATTCGCGTCCCGTCGGGGCTGAACGTCATGTCCGTCCAGCGGCCGATCTTGGCGACCTGCGGAATCGGCGTCAGCCGGGGGCGTTCAACCACGCCCGTTTGCGCGCTGAGTCCCGCCGCTTGCCTCTCCGTCGATTCGCAACCTGCCACCAGCATGGCCGCCACGATCACCAACCCGAAACGGATGTTCCTCACAGCCGCATCACCTCCACCATTCCGTCGTCCGCGCCCGTCACTCTCCTACAACCGCCTCCACCAAACCCTTCATCTCATCCCTCACGCTCGCATACTTCCCAGCCACATCATCTTGCCGATACGGGTCGTCGGCCAGGTTATACAGCGCCGTCGTGTTCTGCTCGGTGTTGGTGAGATACAGCCAGTCCTCCCGCCAGCAGGAGACCATCTGCCCATGCCCCCCTACCGCGTGGTCTCTCAGATCGCCGCTATCCACGCCCGGCCAGACATCGATCCCATCCATCCGCTCTTTCTCCCCCGCGCCCATCATGCTCAGCATCGTCGCGACGAGATCGGTGTTGTAGAGCCACCCATCGCACGTCGTGCCCGCGTGCTCGCCCTTCGGGTGACGGATGAAGCACGGCACGGCGTTCAACTCAAGCCCCGTGTCCTGCGGCGGCATACCATAATGCCCGTGCTCGCCGAGGATCTTCCCGTGATCTGACATCAGCACGATGACCGTGTTCTCCGCGAGCCCGAGCCGGTCGAGGGTGTTGAGCAGTTGCCCGATCCAGAAGTCCACCATCGTGCATTCCGCCGCATACCTCGCCCGCACGTGGTGGTGCTCCGCGTCGGTCAGTTCGCTGCGCTGATAGATGTTCCCGTAGATCAGCTCCGGCCCGTCCCAGTCGGGGTCATACATGTCGATGAACCGTTGCGGCGCCTCGAACGGCTCGTGCGGATCGAAGCTCTCGACGGTCAGGTAGAAGTTCTCCTGTTCGTGATTCCGCTCCAGCCATTCGATCGCGCGCCGGAACGTCTTGGCCGCCTGGAAGTCGTGGTCACCCTCGCGGTGAAGCTGGTTCTGGAGGTACTGCGTGAGGACGCGCATCCGTCCCGGCGTCATCTCCGTTCCGGGCTTGACGAACCGCTCGATGTACCCCTCCGGCAGCGGGCCGCTCTGATACATGTCGTACTCTTGGCCGCGCTCCCACTGGAAGCTCTGGTAGCCTCGATGGAAGTTCTGCGATGGCTTCATCAAGTGATACACGTCCGCCACCAAGCCGCACGTGTAGCCGCGCTCGCTGAGGTGTTCGGCGATCGTGACATCGTCCTGCGGGATCGGGCGCCAACCCGGAAGCGTGATGTACATGCCCTTCATCGGCGCCTCCTCGACGAACGGAAACACGCGCCGCCCGGTGAAGCTCCCCCTGCGACATGGCACGGTCGGGAGCGCCTCGGCTCGCATCCGGGTGAACTTCACGCCCTCACGCGCGAGCCGGTCCATGTTCGGCGTCTGCACGTTGATGCTCTCGCCGCTGGGGTCGCGCGTTCCCTCGGGCCGATAGCAGTGAATGTGGTCCTGTCTGAAGCTATCCACCGTAATCCAGATCGCGTTCATCTCGTCGCCTCCTTGCGTCGCCGCGCGCTATTGCTCCGCAATCCGTTCTCCCGCCGCGGGTCCATGACCTCCGGGATCGCAACGCGCAGCTATCGGGCCTCGCAGCCGGATGTGCAGGTTTCGGGCGTCTGGAGCGTGAAGCATCGCGAATAGCGGTTGACCGTCCGGCCAACGCCGAGGCGCCAGCTCCACAGGGGGAATCCCCGCCAACAGGGCCCAGCCAATGAGACTCGACCTGAGAGGACCCAAGCCGATGCCAATTGCAGATGGCGCCCAATCCTGGATGTGTGGTGCCTGGATCACCATCGCGCTGTCGCTACTGTCGCTGGCTGCCACGCCGTCGGCAGCCGACGACGATGGTGCGGATCGGATCAAACCCCACGCCAACAATCCGCGCTACTGGCAGTACAAGGGCGAGCCCGTGATGCTGTTGGGCGGCAGCCAAACCGATCACATCTTTCTGCTCGACGACCTTGAACCACACCTGGACGAGATCCAGGCGGTCGGCGCCAACTACGTCCGCTGCACGATGAGTCAGCGCGAGGGGCAGGCCCTCAAGCCGCACAAGCTGCTGCCGGACGGGCAGTTCGACTTGGACCAGTGGAACGACGAGTATTGGCAGCGCTTCCAGGACATGCTGGCGTGGACTTCCGAGCGCGAGATCATCGTGCAGATCGAGGTTTGGGATCGCTTCGACTATGCGACGCAGAACTGGGAGACCAGTCCGTGGAATCCCAAGAACAACACCAACTATTCCTACGACGAATCGGGTTTCGCAACCGACTACGCCAACACGCAACTCTACAATGACGAACACCCCTTCTTCCACACCATTGACGGCACGGAGCATTACCTCAGCCGCTATGACTTGATCCGGAGATACCAAGAGGCATTCGTCGCCAAGATGCTGTCGTACAGCTTGCCTTACGGTCACGTCCTCTACTGCATGAACAACGAAACATCGTCCGAGGCGGGCTGGGGACAGTATTGGATTCAGTTAATCCAGGCCAAAGCCGCGGAGGAAGGCGTGACGGTCTGCACGACCGACATGTTCGACGACGCGTTCGAGGCCGAGAACGCAGAGCATACTCGGCTCATCTTCGCCGACCCCGAGCACTACATGTTTGCCGATATCTCGCAGGTCAACAGCCGGAACTTCGATGAGACGCACTGGGATAGGCTGCAGTGGCTCCTGCAACACGTCAGCGCGCATCCGCGCCCCAGCAACCACACGAAGATCTACGGGAGCGGGTACTACACCTTCGGGACGGGCGGGCCTGAGGATGGCGTTGAGCGATTCTGGCGAGACATCCTCGGCGGCTCTGCCGGCGCCCGGTTCCACCGTCCGGACGCCGGCAACGGGCTCAATGACTTCGCCAAGGGGAGCATCAAGGCAGCGCGGATTCTCGAGGGTCTGATCAAGTTCTGGGACATCACGCCGCGGATGGATTTGCTTTCGGATCGCGAGAGCAACGAAGCCTATCTGGCGGCGGAGCCCGGTGAGAGCTACGCGCTCTACTTCACGGATGGCGGGTCCGTTGGGCTGGATCTGTCCGACGCGCCGGGCACCTTCGGTGTCACGTGGATCAGCGTTTCGATGGGCACAGTCACTGAGTCGTCGGCCGCTGGGGGCTATCGCTTGATGGACAAGACCATCCAGGGAGGCGGCGTTGTGACGCTCTCCGCGCCGTATCAGGGCGGCTGGGTTGCGGCGCTCGTGAAGCAGTAGACCCACCCGAGAACCCCAGGTGACTCATGCATCGGCCGTGCCCGCATTGACCCGCTACTGGCGGCTCAGCGGCCTCGCGCGGCCCGCTGGAATCGCAGCACGGCCAGCGTGTTCGGCCGGAGGTGGTACTCCATCCTGCGGGAGCCCTGCATGGCCCGCGTCTCCGGTCCGTGGAGCGTTACCTGGTCAGGCTGCTCGATAGTGTTCTCCGCGAGGTAGCTGTCGGCCCCGACCTCGTAGATCTCGACCGCCGGCCGAAGCTTCCAGGCACGGACGTCGATCCCGACCTCGACCGATTCGTGTGCATCCTTGTTCAGGAGCGCGAGGTAAAGCCCGTCGCCGGTGCGTGACGCGCAGTGGGTGACCCGCTGGAAATCGTACTCCGGGTCGGTGTACAGACCATCCGCGGGGGCGGCAATGCTGTTCTCGCCCTCCAGGTGGCTCTCGACCAGGTCCTCGCCGCGCTGTTCGCTCAGCAGCTTAAACACCCAATAGATCGGCATCCGGTAACCGTATCCCTCGTCCGTGCTCTCTCCCTTGTAGGAGATCCCTTGCGCGCGGGTGGTCTGGATGGAAAAGAGCGCCTGCGCGTCATTGCAGAAGGCGTGCCAGAACGCCGCGTGGATGTGCTCCGAGGGCACGCTCTTCTCCATCATGAACATCAGGATGTCGGCCATGAACACTCCCGACGCCATGGTGCGCATCATCGATCCCCGGAAGCTGTCCTCATGTTCCCGGAAGATCGCGCCGGTCCAGTCGCCCGACCATTCCCCGACGATGATTCCCGGCAGCGGGTCCAGTCCTCGCTCCGCCTGGATCAGCCCGACGATTGCCTCGTAGCACTCGCGGAACTTCGTCCCCCAGCAGTAGTAGTGCTTCCACTCGTCATCCGTGCCGAGGTGCGGGTAGCTGCCGCCCCAGCCGTTGGCGGCGTAGAAATGCCAGTCGAAGTAGTCAACGCTGACGTCCAGGTTCCTCAGAAATGCCTGAGCAAACTCGCTGCTGGTGGCGAAGTTGATGTCAACCTCACCGCCGCCGAGCTTCATCTCGGACCGAGGACGCTGAATGTTGATGAGGGGGACGACGACCTTTGCGCCGGGCGACATCCTGCGAATCACCGGGACGAGGCGGTTGAGCGCTTCGGCGTACTCCCGCGCGCCCTCCGCGTTCTCCTGGAAGCCCTGCGGGTAACTGTGGACCTCATTGCCGAGTTGCCAGTAGGTGATGTTGTATGGCTCCGCGCGACCGTTCGCCGCGCGCCTGGCCGCCCAGTCAGTGCCGTCGCCGTCAACATCACCGTCGCCCACGAGGTACTCGATGTATCCCTGCACGGATTCTTGGGGTTCGCCCACGAAGTTGATCTGCATCAGGGGCTCAATGCCGAAGCGCTCGCAGAGCTGGACGAAGGTGTCGAGATCGTAGACCTCGGTGGGGTGGCGCTCGGGGTTCTGCCCGATATGGTCCTGCCAGTAGAAGTTAGCCCACGAGCCGCGATGGTCATTGCGGTTGAAGACAAACCCCCCGGGATAGCGCGCGATGCGCAAGCCCGACTCCGCGATGTCACGCGACACCTGCTCCGGATACCGGGGAGCGCGCAGCGGATTCGTCTTGGCGTCGATGCCGGCGCCGAAGATGTTCGGACTGATCCGGCCCTGAAGCCGGTTCGGACGGACCTCTACCTGAACGCGCAGCTCCTCGGCATGCGCCCAGGCGCACAGAAGCGCTCCCCAGGCAGCGAGGCTGCCTATGCTCATGATCCGGTGTCGTGTTGCGCGTCGGGTCACTGTCGCTCCCTCGCGTACGCGTCACGCCACGGCGGCGAGACCACATTCCCGCAGGATGGCGGCCGCGCCGGCCACCGTGGCGGCGTCCGGAGGCGCAGCATCCGGCATGGTGTCCGGCCGCCCGACCGTCTCGTACTTCGATCTCGCCAGATGGTACGGCAGCAATCGCACCCTCACGATGTTCGCCAGTCCGCTCAGCAGCTTCCCCATGGCGGACATGCTCTGCTCGTCGGCGTTGAAACCGGGGATCATCGGGATGCGGATCTCGATCGACACGCCGCGCTCCGATAGGCGTCTGAGGTTGTCGATGATTCCGCGATTGGACCCGCCGGTGTGCTCACGATGCAGCCCGTCGTCGGCGTGCTTCACATCGTACAGAAACATGTCGGTGTAGGGCAGGACGGTTCGGATGCTCTCCCAGTCCACTGCTCCGGATGTGTCGATGGCGCAGTGGATGCCCTCGTTCCGCAAGACCTCGAAGACCTCCGCACAGAATCCGGCCTGCCAGAGCGGCTCCCCGCCGGAGATGGTGCAGCCGCCGCCGGAAGTGGCGTAGAAGGTCCTGTCCTCGAGGACGGCGGCAGCCGCCTCCTCGGCGAGAATGGCCTCCCCGTGGTACTCCAGAGCGCCGGGCAGGCAGGCCTCGGCGCATTTCCCGCAGGCTGCGCACAGCTCGCGGTTGAGATGATGGCCGCCGTCACCAAGGACATGCGCGCCGCTCGGACAGACCTCCGCGCACCTCCCGCAGGCGATGCATTTCCTCTTCGAGAAGCCGATCTCGGGGTCGGGCGAGACGCTCTCCGGGTTGTGGCACCAGCGGCACTGCAGAGGGCAGCCCTTCAGGAAGATCGTCGTCCTGATCCCGGGGCCGTCGTGGACGCACATGCGCTCTATCTCCAGCACCCGCCCCACCATCAGGCGACCTCCGCTTTGGTGATGAAGATCTCCTGCTCCGCCGGGGCGAGGTCGATGAACCGCACGTTCCACCCACACACCCTCACCTGCAGGTTGGCGTATTTCTCGGGGCTGCGCTGGGCATCTCGCAGCAGCTCGGCATCGAAGATATTGAACTGGATGGCCATGCCGCCTTGCGCGAAATGGCTCTGTATGATCGAGCAGATCGTCTGGATGCCGTCGAGGCCATCCACGACGCTTGGATGCAGCATGATGTCCAGCACCGTTCCGTTGGGGAACCCGGAGAGATCGATCCTCGTGACCGAGTTGATGAGCGAGGTGACGCCCTTCTTGTCCATGCCGATCGTTGCGCCCGTGTTCATGGTCAGGGGCTCCCCGGACAGACGCCCATCGGGCAGCGCCCCGGTCTGCTCTCCGTATGACTTCGCCGTGTCGAGGATCGCGTAGAGAGCCGCCTGGAAGACGCCGCCGCGGGCGTTCGGTTCGTGGTTGATTCGCCTCGCGAGGAAGTCAGTGATCTCGATGGCTATTGAGTCCACCCCATCGTCGTTGTTGCCCCATTTTGGTGCGCCATGTTGGGCTGTCAGGCGCAGGTCCTCGTAACCTCTCCAGTTGGCTGCCAGAGCGCCTCTGAGTTCGGCGAGGGTGCACTGACTCTCCTCATAAACAAGCTGCCTGATAGCCGCCAGCGAGTCCGTCGCATTCGCGAGGCCGAGGCACAGGCATCCGCTCGTGTTGTGCGTGGCTCCGGCCTGGGAGACGTCGAGGCCTCGTTCGATGCATGAGTCCATCGTGCCCGAAATTAGCGGCGCTGGGCCCACCTCCGGCCACAGACGTTCCTCCCTGCGCACCTTCTCGGTGGCGAGGGCGATCTGCGAGTCAATAACCCCGAGATAGGCGGCCATCAGTTCCTCGAAGGAGGCATGGTCGCCCGACGCGAGGACCAGCTCAACCGCCTTGGCAAGGTTGACCGCGCTTGCCCCGGAGCAGTTCAGCTCCTTGCCCATGACGGCCGGCTCATAGCAGCCGATGAGGATGTAGTCACTGGCGTCCTCGAGCGTCTTGCCGTTCCGGCGTAGCATCTCAACCTGCCCCGCGTCATTGACCATCACGATGCCGGTGCAGCCGGCTTGGATGCACCCGACCACTTGCTCGAAGAAGTCCCGTGGCGTGCGCTCCGCGAGCCGGACGTGGAGCTTGGGGTCAACGATCTGCATCTCGCGGTAGACCTCGAAGGCGAGATAAGACAGCTCGTTGACATCGGGTCCGAACAGGAACGGCTTGCCGTACAGCTTCCCTTGGGTCTTCGCGAAGAACTTCACCCAGAAGTACTTGAGCAGCTCCTTGGCCTGCTCGCGGTTGAGGCGTCCCGCTCTCAGGTCGTTGGCGTAGAAATCATGGTAGAGCTGGTCGAACCTGCCCATCGACCGAACAGAGTAGCCGTCCTCCATCTCCTGAAGTTCGTGGTAGAGGTAGGCCAATTGCAGCGCCTCGTGGAGGCTCTCCGGCGGGCGCTCTGCGAGGGGTGCGATGGCCGTGTTCGGCAGCTCTCGCGCAAATCGCCCGGCCAGCGTGATGGCGGCGTCGTACACGAGGGCCACAGCCTCATAGAAGATGCCCGACCGGGCTGCGGCGCGGTCACGCAGACCGGTGAATCCGTACCTGAGCAGATTCCGCCAGTCCGGACAGAGGTGACCGAGGTCCAGTTGTGCCCGCCATGCGCCCGGAACGGCCGGCGGATCGTCTGCGAACTCTCGCGACTCCTCCTCCCGCCGCCACTCCTCGCGCAATCCGACCAGGAGACCGTGGTGCTCCAGCTTGTCGGCGAAGTGGTCGTCGGGCTCGACCGCGATGCGCGCCTTGGCGCAGAGCAGGTGGAAGAGCCACGCCCGGGTCATGATCCGGGGCTCGTCGGGGTGGTCGGCGCGATGCCGATCAAGCTCCTCCACAAGCTCATCCTTGGACAGCCCGGAGGCGGGATCGAACTTGACGTCCGCGTATTGCCTCTCCAACCGATTGCGGACCTCATCAAATGGCCGGGGCATGGTGCCTCTCCGCGATGTCGCTGATTCTCCTGCCGATCTCTGCCGGGCTCCCATGGAAGCCGACGGAAACCTCGGCGAAGTCTTCGGTGTGGGTGACGCTGTGGCCTCCCGACATTCGCGCGACCGGAGAGGGAGCCGCCGCCCACTGGCGAAGTATACAGCGTCTGCCCAGAGACTCGCATGGATGCACTCCCGTTGCCAGGCACCCGCAACTGCCCGACGCGAAGACCGATGAGGCCGCATCCCGGACTGCCCTGGTTGCTGGCGCTGCCATTTGGTTTGGCGTGCTTCCTGCCGCGTACACTCACGTCAGCCCAGCCAGGCGTCTCGTTTGAGTCCGGCGATCTGGTGGTCCGCACCAAGGGGAGTCTGTTGCTGTACCGAGGTGGCGAGCAGATCGCCTCCTGGGGCGAATCGTGGGTCATCGGCACCGACGCTCAGCCGAGCGTCTATGCTGCGTCAGCGGACGGCGAGGCGCTTGTCCTCCGGCGGTATACCTCGACGGCCGACCACACCGAGTTCCGCTCCGAGGCGCTCGGCGCCGGCTTGACAGTGTCGAAGGTCCTGCACTGGCGCGGCAAAGCCCACATCGTCTACACCATCGATCATGAAGAGAATGCCGCCGGGCCCTGGGAGGAAGGCGACGAAGGCCGCGTGAGCGGGCGGTGGGTCTGCGTGATCCCCTTCGACCCGGCTGCCGGCGAGTTCTTGCGCCCCATTCCCCTGAGAGACGAATTCGAGCGGGCCGAGATCATCATGAGACCCAAGGAACTCACCGATGGCAGCCCGATCCCAGTGGGCGCTCGCGATGCCGTGCTCGAGGGCGGCCTGTTCGACGCTGCCATCACGCCCCGTGGCGAGTTGTGGCTCAGCACTCAGGGCAAGCTGACCTCATACATGCTTGGCGGGTTGCCCGAGGGCCTGCTCAAGCTCCTGGATCCCGATAACATCGAGGGCTTCGGCCAGCGCGTGGGCAAGATCGATTGGTGGATCAGCCGGCACGGCAACGGCACGGGAGTAGCGGCGCTGTCTGACACTCGACTCATCGTCGTCAATGGCAACGCGCCTGGGGGGCTCACCATCGTCAACACGGTCGACCCGCCCGCGTCCCGACCGCTGTGCCAGGCCGTCTTCCCCGAGGACAAGCCGGCGTGGGGTCTGCGACCGGTTCTCGATCTCGGCGACGAGATACTCGTCGCGCACAGCCACCCAGACGTCGATAAGATATTCCGCGTCAGTCGCGCCACCGGTGAAGTCCTCGGCACCGTCGTTGAGGGAATCGGGATACGCGACATGGCGCTGATTGGCGAATAGGAGAGCACGCCCATGACATGGAGCGCGTTGATCGCCGCCGCAATCCTGCCGCTCTGCGCCTGCGTGGATGCGCAGGATGAGGTCGGCGTTCCCCACGAGCCGGTAACCGGCGCCAACGTGCCCGAGCACGAGGTCACCGCGATCCTGCACGTGAGCGCTGACCACCCCAAGAGCGCCGACGACAACCCAGGCACCGAGGCGCTTCCGCTGAAGTCCATCTCACGCGCCTCCGAGGTCGCCTTCCAGAACAACGCGGAGGGCACCGGCTCGAAAGTGCTCATCGCGCCCGGCATCTATCGGGAATCCATACCCGTTCCCAAGCGCGACGAGAACAGCACCGACGCGCCCGTCGTGTTCGAGGCGACCGAGCCCGGCGCCGTCGTGGTCAGCGGGGCTGACGTGTTCACCGATTGGCAGCCCGTCGAGGGTGACGAGAACCTCTACTGGCACCACTGGCCCCACAAGTGGGGGCCTCACGCGCAAATCAGCGACCCCGTGTGGGTCAGGTGCGGCATATTCTTCAAACCCATCCTCCTCCGTCGCGAGACCGTCTACGCCAACGGCCAACTGCTTCGGCTCGTGCTATCGCCATTGCAGCTCCGCGAGGGAACCTGTTACGTGTCAGAGGCGGATGAGAAGCTGATCGCATGGCTCCCCCGAGGCCTCGACGCCCGCACGGCATTGATGGAGGTGCCCGTTCGCGCGCGCCTCCTCGCGGTGCAGAGGCAGAAGAACATCGTGGTGCGAGGGCTCACGTTCCGGCACGACAACAGCTACTACGAGCGCGGGCAGGCCTGCAGCTTCAGCGGCGCGACCACGAACTTCCTGATCGAGGACTGCCGGTTCGAGTGGAACAACAGCACCGGATTGAGCTTCAACACGGTCCGGGACTTCACTGTCCGCCGCGTCGTCTCGAACAACAACGGCTCCAGCGGCTTCGCCGGAAGCCGACTGCACAACGCGCTGTTTGAGGACACGGAAAACTCCTACAACAACTGGCGTGGCGAGTGGGGCGAGTACGACACCTGGTCGGTAGGCGGCACCAAGTTTCTCGAGACCAAACACGCGCTGTGGCGCCGGAATCGGTCCGTCGGCAACTACGCGCTGGGCTTCTGGTTCGACTACGACTGCGGCGATATCGTAGTCGAGGACGCCTGGTGGGTTCGCAACTCGCGGGCGGGAATCTTCATCGAGGCTAACCCGGGCCCGATCACGATCAAGAACAGCGTCATCGCCATGAACGAGCATGGCGTGTCATCCACGAACTCCAGCCGCGTCACGCTCGAAGGCAATGCCATCTACGCGAATCGCAACGCGCAGATTCTCGTCCAGGGCCCGCGCGATCGGGCTGTGAAGGACTGGGCATGGGGCGGCGGGGAGCAGGACCTCGTCCTGCAGATCGACAAGTGGTCGCTGCTAGGCAACGTCTTCGTCAGCCGCGGGCGCAGCCAGAAGGGTATGAACATCGCCTACAACGACCCGGATCTGTTCGTCGGCACGCTCAAGTCCGAGGGCAATGTCTGGCATGATACGGAAACGCCCCGCCCGATCTCGCTGTCGGGCGTGAACATGGACCTGGCCGAGTGGCAGGCGATCACCGGCAAGGACAAGACGTCGATCTTCGCCGACCCTCAGTTCGCGGATCCGGAGAACCTCAACTTCTGGGTCGGCGCGGACAGCCCCGCCCGAGCGCCCCGCCCGACCGCGGATGCCGATCCCGCGGACTTCGACGCCGATGCCGCCAAGGCTCTGCTGGACCAGAAGCAGCGGGAACTCGTGGACGAGAATCACTCCACGCCCTTCCCCGAGGCCGCCGGGGTAGCGCCCGAGCGCTGGCAACCTGTCGACCTGTCGGCCCTCGCCAACCGACCGATGCGCGGCGAGGGTGGCTGGATGGGCGTGGGCGGCCTGACGCTGGACTGGCTCGATGGGGGAGAGGCGCGCTTCCAGGGCGTCCCGTTCCAGATCCTCGATCCGACTGACGGAGCGCTTGCCTGCATCGCCCTTCGGTCGCACAAGGTCGCGAAGACGGGGGAGATCGACGTTCCTGCCAACGTCACGGTCCCGCTGGGCAAGGAGGTTGCCGCTCTGTACTTCCTGCATGGCTGCGGGTGGGCCAAGCACGGGAAGGCGGGCGAGTATCGCATCGTCTACGATGACGATACATCGGCGTCCATCGACATCATCCCGTTTGGGTCAGGCAGCGAGCACCTGGACGTCGCCGAGAGGATGCGCGAGGAGGCGACGACGCAGGACTGGTGGCCTTCCGTCACCCAAGTGGTCAACGAGCGCCTGCGGAACGTCATCATCGCGGACCCGGAAAACCTGATCGACAAGCGCTACCTGTACAATCTCCAGTGGACAAATCCGACACCGAACAAGACCGTCAAACACATCGAGTTGGAATCAGACGCGAGCGCCAGCACATCGCTCTTCGTCCTCGCCATCACCGCCGCGCTCGCCGAGTGAGCCGCCCGTCGCCCAGTGCCTCGCGCCTCCAGCCGTCTCGTGGCGCAGGCATTCTTGCCTGCGGCCGTAGTTGTTCCGTCCGCCGTCTAGCGCCGCAGCACAAACACTCGTCCCGACTCGACGTCTCCGATGCTCAGCCGCGCCACTCCGTCTTCGACCGTGCAAGGCACGGGTTCGGGTCCGTCCTCGGTCGCCTCGGCGGCGCTGACCTGGGAGAGATAGTCCGGCAGTCGCACGGTCACCGTCACGTCGCGCGCCGGAAGAATGGTCGGCGGGTCCGGCTTGCTGGGCGGTATGTGATTCGCCACCGCGACCACGACCGTATCGGGGCCGCAAAGCAGTGCCCCCGCCCAAACCCGCTCCTTCGGCCATTTCTCCTCGCCCACCACGCCCGTCATAACCGTCCCCGCGTCGGTCTCCGCCCAGTCCACCGGGACTCCGAGCAGCAGGTCGTCCTCGATGCCCTCCACGAGCGCGTTGACCAGCGCCATCTCCTCACGCGCCGCCTCGTCTATCTGCCAGCCGCCCGCGCCCGCCACGTAGACCCAGCTCGTCAGACCCTTCGCGCCGCTGCCGATTGCCTGCACCACGTTCTGACGCCACTCCTCGGGCAGGGGTCCTCGGCGATTTGACGGCACTCCCTGTCCCGCGGACCAACCGAAGGCCTCGAGGCAAGCCAGCATCCGCCTGGGCATCCCGCTCTGCCGAGCATAGCTTAAGCTCTCCCTCACGTACGCATGGTCGGCTCCGTAGAAGTTGACCGGGTATGGGTCGAAGCAGCAGACGTCGGCGAACTGACCGTAGACGCACCAGTTCAGCGGGCGCGTCGTCCCGTTCATGATGAGCCACGTCGCCACATGGGGCGCCTGATTCTCCACGAGCCTGGCCCAGCCTGATTCCTCCAGCCGGCGCGCGTGTGACCCCAGGCCCTGGGCGTAGCCGCCGCCGCGATTGTCCCCGGCGTCGGGCTCGTCGGGCCCCAGGATGTACCGCACCCATTCATGCGCATCGAACATGCGGTGCGTGTTGGTGGTGGTGGGCAGGTCGTGCTCCCGGCATTCCTCCTCCGACCGCAAGTGCCACATGCCCAGGTTCATGTTCATCTCCTCACACAGCGCCGAAGGCACGTGGATGGAGCTGCGGGGGAAGAACCAGGGGAGGACGCGAAACTGCGCGCCCACCACCTCGCCCGACGCCAGCCGCACGGTTATTGCGTGGAATGACATCGGCTCGAGTCGGCGAGTCGGCCGCGCGACCACTAGCACCACGCCGCCCGCGAAGTCGCCGCCATAGACCTTGGTCTCGCGCAGCGCCTGGCCGTCAAGGGCCACTGATGCCAGCGCCCCGGGCGCGCCGTCGCGAGTCGCCCGCGCGTAGACATACAGGAGTTCGCCCTCCTCGTCGGTGGTCACGTAGTCGATGACCGCCTTGGGCGAATCGTATGGGATTTCAAGCGAGACCGTGGGCGCGTTCTCGCAGGGGATCGTGACGCGCGCCGATTCTCCCGCTGGCCGCCTGCGGAACCGGACGTACAGCTCCGCGCACTCTCCGGCGCCCAGAAGCTGCGGGCGCATGCGATGCCACACCACCCCGCGCGCGTCCCATTCGCTCTTCACGAAGTCAACATAGCTCTCGGCAATCGGCTCGTCGTTCAGGCGCACCTCGTCGCCGACTTGCACCGGCGCTCGTCCGGGGTTCCTCAGTATGATCCGCAGCGCGCCGAAGTCGCCGTGTTCTGAGTGCATGGCCTGCAGGCCCGCCATGACGAGACCGTCCTGCTGCTTGGCATGACGGCCTTCGACAACCTGGGATGCCGCCGGAGGCGGCGGGTCGGGTAGGTACGCCGCGCTCAGGACCTCGAGGGGACGGCCCGCGGGCAGTGCCGGCTTCGCCGCCCACGCCACGCCCCTCGGCCCCGCCACCGCCACCTCGCGCACGACCACCAAGCCCTCGTCCTCGGGCGCGACGCGTAGCTCGCGCGCGCCTGGTTGGTGCCCATCAAGTCGAGCGAAGATGACCTTCTCGCTCTCGAAGAAGCTGGCGCAGTCGAACCGGGCGACCTCTCGCCCGTCCCACGTCACCCGCACCCGACGCGACGCGTCGCGCGTTGCCCGGACGGTGATGCGCGCCATGAGATGGTCCCGGGCCTTGCCGGTGCCGACGAACGTGACGAGCGACAGCGGAGACCGCCGGTCCTGAAGATACGTCCGATGGACCCGGAAACTCTCTGCCTCGCGAGTGTCCAGGTGCGGCGAGTCGCCGGGCGCCCGCACGCGGCCGTCGGCGTCCTCGTAGTAGTGGGGGGCTCGTCGTCCCTCGGGGTCGGTGGCGTCTAGCGCAATGCTTGTCCAGCCGCTACGCTCGCGCGCCTCTCCCCAGAGCGCCCGCAACTCCGCCTGCGGGTCAGCGCTTGCCCCGGGCTCGTCGCCGAGGTCCAGCCTCACCTCCAGGTTCTGGATGAAGTTCGACGTGTACGTCTCGAGAGCGCTGTAATTGTCCATCACCAGCTTCAGCCACAGCTCCGTGCCCCCGATGATGCCGTCCCCCTCCTCGGCAACCACCTCGAAGGGCTCCTCTTGCCACCGGTTCGCCGGCCTCGGGTCACCGGGCTGATCCTTGCTGTCGGCCACCACCCGCCAGTCCAGCCCGTTCGGCGAGACGTATAGGAGGTTTCGCCCGCCGAGGTTGGGACCATTGGCCCTCTGCTGCACCGCGATGCGAGCGCTCGTGATGGCCCGCGTGCCATGGAAGCGGTAGACGAGTGTCCGGTTGCGCGCGGGCCCCTTCGACTGCAGCGACCCGGCCGCCCAGACCTCGACCCCCGTATTGCTCAGGAACGCATCCGTCAGGCACTTGGGGGTCGCGAAGTCGTCAACGTAGGTGTACGTTCCGTCCTCGGCGGGCTCGATGAGGACGCCCTGCTGTCCTGACACGGTTGAGCTCGCCAGTACGGATACCAGTATCGCAATCTGCCATGGGCTCTTCATTGCCGGCCTCCGTCGCGGGAAGGGACGCGCGGGATGCGCGAAGTGATCAGTCAGCGTTTCGCAGATGCACTGCGCCTTGCGGGCTCCGGACACCTGCCGCTCTTGGCTTCCCCGGTGGCTCGTGTCTACTTGTGGGGCCTTGACGATGAAGCATGGCCTCGGAGATGACCCATTCTGATTGCCGTCGGGCGGGAGGGATTCCCCTACAATAAGGCGACATATGCACGTGACACCACGGTGAGTCCGGACGTCCAGGGATGATTTGGTGACAGCAGACCCCAATCCGATAATCGCAGCCGGCGATGCGCCCGGCGAGGGCGCCTCGACGCCCGCCATCACGCCACGGGCGATCGTCATCGCGTTCATTCTGGTCATCGCCTTCACGGCGGCCGGATGCTTCTCAGTCCTCCTGCGCTATGAGATCATCGGCACGGGCTATCTGCCGCGCGGCGCCGTTGCGCTGATGCTGGCGCTCATAGTCGTCAACGTTGGCCTGCGCCGGTTCAAACGCCTGAATATCAGACCTCTGACCGCCCAAGAGCTTCTGCTTGTCTTCCTGCTACTGATGGTCGTCGGTGCCATCGCCGGTCAGGAGTTCGCTCAGCACTTCTACCTGAAGCTGATCGGCCTCGTCTACTACGCCACTCCCGACATTGTCGCCCCCGACGTGTACCTCGAGGACCTGAATCCCATGCTCCTGCCGGATACGGATCCGGCGGGTAAGGTCGCGCTATACGCCCAGGAAGGTCTGCCCGCGGGCGCATCGATGCCGTGGCGCGCGTGGGTGCGTCCATTGGTGGTGTGGACACCGTTCCTCCTCGCCGTCTACTGGATGGTTCTGACGTTCGCGGCGGTATTGGCTTGGCGCTGGGAGCAGGAGGAGAAGTTGCCGTACCCGCTGGTGCGCGTGCCTCTGGAGATTGCGGAGGGCGAGCCGTTGGCGGCGGCGCCGATGCTGCGCGACTCGTTGACATGGATCGCCTTCGTCGTGCCGTGCGTTCATTACACGCTCAAGGGGTTACACGGATACTGGCCGGTGATCCCCTACCTAAACCTTGAACCCACCTCGCCGCTGCGCTTCACTGGGCCGATGGCGGCCTTCAACGGTCTGCTGCTATGGCTACGGATGGACATGGTGGGTATCGCCTACCTGCTCGCGGCGGATGTGGGGCTCTCGCTATGGTTCTTCCTGCTGATGCGCCGCGCCCAGCAGTTCGTTCGACTCGCCGTGGGCATCAACACCGGGGACTACCGATTCTTCAGGCTTCAGACCCTCGGCGGATACGTGTTGCTGGCCGGAGCGCTGCTCTACTCGGCCCGGACCCATTTGCGTCGCGTGCTCGCGCTCGCGATCGGCACCTTGCGGCGTCGGCCTGAGGACCCGGATGCCAAGGAGCCGTACCGTCTGATCGTGTTCAGCTTCGTCGGGGCCTTCGTGTTCGTTGTCTGCTGGTGCGTCTACTTCGGGATGAGTCCCGTGTGGGCGATCGCGCAGTATGTGTTCTTCCCGCTGGTGGGAATGGTGGTGGCTCGCGTGATCTGCGAGGCGGGGATGTTCGTCTACAGCGCCCCCCTTGGCGGGTACGTGGCCGGCTTCAATGAGGCCATATTCACGGTGTTTGGCACCCAGCGCCTGGGCCCCATGAACGTGACGCTGATGACGATGACGAGTTGGTGTCAGATCCGGTCGACCGCCACCCAGAACTCGGCCGCGGTCTTCCAGGGCTACCGTATCGGTTCTGACATCGGCGCGCGGCGCGGGACAATCCTGATGCTTGCCATGGCGGCCATCGCCGTGGCCATCCTTGTCTGCCACTTCGTCGCTCCGTGGATCATCTACCGGTGGGGAGTGCCGAAACTCGCGCCCTGGCCGAGCCAGGCGGGACTCAACACGGCCCGGGGGATTGGCAGCCTCGTGGGCAAGCCCGCGAACATGGCTCCGGTCGACTGGCTGTCGATAGGCCTGGGCGCGGCGACAACGTGGAGTCTGTTCGTGCTGCGACGGCGGTTCGTGTGGTGGCCACTGCACCCGCTTGGATTCGTGACGTGGCTGAGCTGGCCGATTGACCGCTATTGGAGTTCGGTGTTCGTTGGGTGGGTGCTCAAGACCGCGGTTGTTCGCCTCGGGGGGTACCGCCTCTTCCGTCGTCTGCGTCCCGTCGCCTTCGGGCTCGTATTGGGGATGAATGTGATCTTCACGATCTGGCTGACCATCCACATGATCTGGCCGGGGCCGCCGGCGATCATGATCGACTGACGCCGCTTGCCGCTGCGCGGGTGCCGTCGACGTCCCGTACGACGATCGTCTCGATCGTCGATGCCCCCTCATCTACTCAGCAAACGCATCCATGCTGACCTTCAGTACCTCCGCGTGCCCGACCGCGCTCTCCAGCTTCTTCGCTTCATCGGGCTCTATGTCGCCCTCGAGCGCTCTTAGCAGCGACTTGCCGCCGCCGCCCGAACTCCAACCAGTGCTCAGGACTCCGAGCATCATCTCGGTCGCGCCATCCTTCGACGCCGCGATCAGACGGTTGGCCGCCTCGACGTTCCGCCACGGCCCCGGCCAGACTCGAAAGCCCTTCTCCTGGAACAGCTTCAACGACGGGTATCGATCGAGGACCTCATAGTGCCAGTCGCACATGATGATGTCAGTCGGCACCATGTCGATTGATGGCGCGGTCCCATTCCCCGCCGCTTCCCAGACTCCGTATCCTGTTTCCTCAGCGTCCAGAAACCGGTCGCCCCACATCAGCATCTCAACGCCCCGCTCCCCCACCAAGTGTTTGTGGTAGTCATTCACCGCGCGGGCGAACAGCTTCGCGGGATCTTCGCCCTTGCATCGCGGGCAGTTGTCGCTCGCGAGAACGAACACTTCGTCCATCCCTATGTGGAACGCGTCCGCCTCGAACGCGTCGAGCAGCTCATCCATCAGATCGAACGCGATTTGGTTCACGTCCGGATGCTGCGGGCACCAGCTCTGGCAGTAGAAGTTCGGATCGGTGATGGGGATCTCGGGCGGTTCCTCGAACTCAGGATACGCCTGTAGCAGCGCGCCGGTGTCGGCTTTCCACGACTGATGCCCTAGACAGTTCATCAGGGGGATTAACCGAATGCCGTTGTCTCGGCATGCCGCGCTGATGGTCCGGGCATCGCTCTTGGAGAGTCCGCTGGTATTGAGTTCCGGGTGGCTCTCGAACTGGTAGCTGTAGTCCATCTCGAGCACGAGTGCGTTCACGCCCATCGGCGCCAGGTGGCCCTCTATTAGCCGAGTCATGGCCGCCACGTCATCGCTGCTGCTGATCATCAGGTGCACGCCCCGCCAGTATCCACCCTCGGGTTGTGCCCCCGCGACGGCCGCGATGGAAAGGGCCGGCAAGCCAGCCAATACCCATGGGGCAGTAGTCATAGCGCTCCTCCTTGCGTGCCCGAGCGCAACACGCCAATACGTCAGGCTCGGGCTGACAGTCTGTTCGCTGAGTCTGCGCTCAGCCCTCCGATGCGCGCCGAACATCCGCCCTCCGCAGGATGATGTTCTGTTACGGGTGAGTACCGCTAGTGTGGTAAGTCAGAATGCAGTCGTTCACGTTCGGTCGGCGTTGCTGCCATTCGTTGGACCTTACCATATCAAGTCCTCCACCTCGCGTCAGCATTCCGTTGGGGGCCTGCTACCTCAGCGGCGGCGGTCGGTCGATGAAGGTTCCCGCATCGGGTTGCGGTCACCTGGTCTGATCTTGCGCTGTTTGGTCCAACCAGTCGCCGATGTCGCTCCAATGGGCTTTCGGGATCACTTGCCGACATAGACTCAGCGCGTGTTCGCGCGGGTCGATGACGTCCTCCGGCGGGCCGAGGGTGCGAAGCCCGACTACCACCGCCCTAACGCAGTTGTAGGCCTCGTCGCGGCTCATGTCCTTTCGCTTGGCGTACTCGGCGAGCAGGGCTGGCCAGCAGCCCACGGCATCCGCGCTTGGCGTGACCCCCATGGTCGCTAAGATCGAGTCTTGGCGGTCCGTGCGTACACCAAGTGACTCAGCGGGCGCGTTCAAACCGCCGACGGTCAGCAGATACAGGACCTTCTTGTGTTTCTCGTAGGCCGTCTCGGCGCAATGCGCCATGGCCGCTGCGACCTGGTACAGCCCCCGCAGGTAATTGGCTCGGGCTGTCATGGGTATCTCGTTCTCGGTGGCGAACCTCTCGAGGTCGTCGAGCCCCAGCCGGTCGATACCGTGGAGGCGCACGTCTTGCGGGGCCTGGCGGACGACCTCAGATTGGTACGCCAGGAAGGCGCGAGTCGCGGCGTCCCCCGCAAGCCCGTAGAGTGCGATTTGGTTGATTCACGGTTCGGGCAAGATGGTGACGACCAAGCCCGGCCTG
>CAZKUN010000126.1:0-25672 GCA_964555935.1 uncultured Armatimonadia bacterium
ACACCTGCCGCCCGCCGGTCATCCGACACGAGCCGATGTGGATGCTACGAAAGTCGGCGCGGGCGCGGCCGGTCGTTGAGGCCGAAACTCGGAAGTCTCGGAGCCCGGCTTCATCCGGATGCCCGCTTGCCGGCGTGTTGTCGAGCGCCACGGCGCCGATCTGCTCGACGCCGTCGCCGGCCAGGCGGATGATGATCCATTCATTCTCCGTCTTGCCGTCGCCCGTTGCCCAGGTAGTGCTCGGGTCCTCGTCGATGGCGTTCTCCGCGCGCCCCGCCTCGTCGAGCACGCTAGACGAAGCCACCACGCGACCGCCCTCGCGCGCGGAGGCGAGGTTCACTTGCGCCTGCACAGCGCCGCTGAAGAGAGCGGCCATCAGGAAGGCCATGGCCTGTCTGTTGGCGATCAATCCAATCTCCCACGCGGCCAGGCTCCACTCGTCACGCCGCCGCGAATAGGTTGTTTCGCGATCTGCAGGTGATTACCCTACGCGGGCAGGCGATCTTGCCCGAATTGCCGAAATCCCGCGTCTGCGCGACGCCGTGATCGCCGCAGCAATGGAGGCTCCCAACATGGCCCTATCAGCAGGCGTTGTCTCGGTTGATGTCACGCCGCCCGTCGGCGTTGAATTGTGCGGGTATGGCTTCTACCTCGAGCGAGCCTCAACGGGCGTCCGAGATCGTCTTAAGGCGCGGGCGCTGGTGCTCGACGATGGCTCAACGCAGATCGCGATCGTATCGTGCGACCTGGTCGGCCTGATGCCCAAGACAGTGGCGGAGGCCCGCGCCGTCATTGCGGATTCCACAGGCATCCCAGGCGACAGCGTCATGTTCGCCTGCTCGCACACGCACGCGGGCCCGGCGACCATCGACATCCGAGGCTGTGGCGTGGTTGACTGGGACTATGTCGCCACGCTGCCAGGTCTGCTAGCTGACGCCGTCATTCAGGCCCACGCCGCGCTGGAGCCGGCTCAATTGGGAGCGGGCGGAACGGACGCTCCGGGGCTAGGGTTCAACCGCGTCGAGGGCGATACGGGGCCGCTCGATACCGGGATGGTCATCATCCGCGTCGACCGGCCGGATGGCGCGCCGCTCGCGACGGTCTTCAACGTGACGGCTCACGCGGTCACCAACTTCCACCTGAACACGCTCGTCTCGGCCGATTGGCCCGGAGCCGCCGCGCGCCAGATCGCGGAGGAGATCGGCGGCGAGGCGCTCTTCCTGCAGGGCTCGTGTGGCGACGTGAATCCGGTGTTGAACCATACCGGAGAGCCCGAGGAGGCCGCCAAGATTGCGTCAGCCGCCGTCCGCTCAACGCGCGGCGGCATTGCCTACATGGAGGCTCCATCACTCGCCGCCTCATCCGCGCTGGTGGAGTTGCCGCTCGACGTCATCGCGCCGCTTGAGCTGGAAGCAACCGTAGCCGCGACGCAGGAAGCCGCTAACCAAGACCCGAGCGCGAGGATGAGCTTGGGCGCGGCCAAGCATCTTCTCGAAGTTCACGAGCAGGGCGCGCCGCAGGCTCTGCAGACAGAGATCCAGGCATTTCGCATCGGCGACGCGCTGGTGCTCGCGCATGGAAGCGAGCTGTTCTGCGAGTTCGGCCTGGAACTGAAGGAACAGTTTGCGCCCCGCCATGTCCTCGTCGCCGGTTACGTCAACGACTTCATCGGCTACGTGCCCGACCCCGAGGACTTCGAGCGCGGCGGCTACGCGGCGGCGACCGTGCCGCAAATGTGCGGCAACTTCCCGTTCACCCGCGACGTCGGCACGCGCCTGGCAGACGAACTGTCGCGCCTGGCATCGGGCATCGTCTAGACGAAGGTCCTCCGACCACGCATCGGGAAATGGCGCGACCCGCCGCTTGCTCGGCGGGTATTGGATTCGCATGGAGTATCTGGAGGGTACCTGATGTCAGGCAATTCCGAATCACTCGGCGTCGGCTTGCTTGGGTGCGGCGTGATATCTGACACGCACATTGCCGCCATCGCCGGAGTGTCAGACGCGCGCCTCGTCGCCGTCTGCGACAAGAACGAGACCGCCGCGCGCGCGAAGGCCGACCAGGCGGGCTGCGACTACTATCTCGATTACACCGAGATGCTCAAGCGCGACGACATCCACATCATCGATATCGTTGTGCCATCCGGGCTGCATGCCAAGCTCGGGATCGATGCGGCGAAGGCGGGCAAGCATGTCATCTGCACGAAGCCGATCGATATCACCCTCGAGGCGATCGACGCGCTGATCGCGGCCGGCGACAGCAATGGCGTCAAGATCGCGGCCACGCACCAGCTCCGAGGTTACCCGGTATACATCCGCGCCGCCGATGCGATGGCCTCGGGCCGGCTCGGCCGCCCGACGTACGCCAACGCGGTCGTGCCGTGGTACCGCAGCGACACGTACTACTCCGACGGATGGCATGGCACCAAAGCCCTCGACGGCGGGGGCGCGCTGATCAACCAATCGATCCACTACATCGACCTGTTGCTCTACATCATGGGGCGGGCGAGCAAAGTGGCCGGTTTCGCCGCGACGCTCGGACATGACAACATCGAGGTCGAGGACATGGCGAGCGCGGCCGTGCTATTTGAGAGCGGCGCGCAGGCGACGATCCAGGGCTCGACTTGCACGCACAGGGGCCGGCCGGCGCGGCTGGAGATTCACGGCACGAAGGGCAACATCCACTACGAGGCTGATGAGATCCGGCTGTGGGACATCGAGGGAGAAGAGATCCAGGAGGCGCGTGGACCCGTCAAGGCGACGGCCGCCGCCGACCCACGCGCGGGACTTGAGCGAGGGATTGCGGCCCATACGAGCCAGATCGCAGACGTGGTCGCCGCGATCAAGGAGGACCGCGATCCAAGGCTCTCCGGCCGCGAGGCTCGGCGAGCGGTGGAGCTGATCCTGTCGATCTACAAGTCCAGCGAAACCGGCCAGGTCATCGACCTGCTGTAGGGCGCGCATCCGGCGTCTTACCCGTAGAACGCAACACGCGGCCCTCACAGAGGGCCGCGTCATCGCTTATATGGAAATAACTGGTCGGGGCGGCCGGATTTGAACCGGCGACCTTACGGTCCCGAACCGTACGCGCTACCAAACTGCGCTACGCCCCGACCTCATCGGCCCCAGAGTATAGCAGAACGAAGTGGCTCGGTCAACCGCCTGATTCCGGGCCACTTTTCAAGCCTAAAGGAGCGAGGTGGCGGCATGATCAGCGAACCCAAACCCAGTGCCCTGATCATCGGCTCCATCAGTCTTGATACGCTCAATCTGCCGATGGGTGACGCCTATGATCTTCTGGGTGGATCGGCGGCCTACGCGGCCATCGCATGCTCGAAACTGGCTCAGCCGCACTTGGTTAGCGCGGTCGGCGCCGACTTCCCGAGCAAGCACCGTGGCGCACTTGATGAGTTGCGGATCGACCTCGCCGGTCTGCGCGTGCACGACGACGGGCAGACGCTGGCCTGGGGCGCGCGATACGACGAGTCACTCTCAGAACCGGAGATGCTGTGGGCGAGGCTTGGCGTCTTCGAGGCCTTCACCCCGGAGATCCCGACGCACTGCCGGGACTGCCGCTGGGTGCTGCTGGCGAACCTCCCCCCACTGCTGCAACGCCACGCGTGGGAGCAACTCAGGGCACCCGAGTTCATCGTCGCGGACACAATGTCGATGTGGATCGAAGCCGACCGCGAGAGCGTTTGGTCGGTGATGTGCGAGGCCGACCTGGCGCTGATGAACGAGGCCGAGGCCATACTGCTGACGGGTGAGGTGGACGCTCAGGCATCCGCCAAGGCGCTCATGGATGGGGGCGCGAAACGGGTCGTCGTGAAGCGGGGAGCCCAGGGCGCCCTGCTGTGGATCGGCGACGACGTGTGGGAGATCCCCGCGCCGGCGACGGGCGCAGTGGATCCCACGGGAGCCGGGGACGTCCTCGCGGGAGGCCTGATCGGCCAGCTCGCTCGAACGGGGGACACATCGCCCCGAGGCATCATCGAGGCGGCCGCGATGGGGACGGCGCTGGCGTCGATCGTCGTGGAGAACTTCGGCCCATCGAGCCTCACCGGCGCGCGCCCCGAGGAGATCGAGCCGCGACTCCGAGACGTGCTTATGCGCGTCGTCCCCTGAGACGGCCCGACCCTATTCCGAGACCACGCGCCCGATCTCCACATCATCCCACCAGGCATCCGTGCTCCACGTTCGGATGCCGAACTTGCCTCCGGGCAGCGGGTCCTCATCGGTAACGTCGTGCAGCTTCTTGCCGTCAAGGTAGTACCTCAGTCGGCCATCCACGTACGTCACGCAGATCTCGTACTCGGTGCCGACTTCGCTTCGCGCTTCGGCCTCGTGGATGAGGTTGAAGCCGGGATCGCGCCGAGCCCGGCTCCAGCCGTCCCGAGTGCCGCCCACGAGCGTCACGATGTAGTTCGGGATCTCGTGGTAGAGGCTGTACTGGCCCGTTCGGCCATACCTAAGCGGGCTCCCATCCAGCTCCGTGGCGTGGAGGAACAGGTTCAGGTTCGCCGCGTTTTGGTCGGCCGGTGCCACGGCTTTGGCGCGGAACCGGATGAATACGTCGCGCGGCAAGTCCTGTCGGAACCAGAACGTGCCCACGTTCGCCTTGTCATCCAGGATATCGCGGACCGCCAGCTTCCCGTCGCGGACCTGCACCTCGCTCGTTCCTTCGATGGCCCACCGCTGAAGGCCACCATCGAAGGTCTCCTTCGCGATCCATTCGACCTGGTACGCGTCGCCGCCGATCTCGACTGAGTCCGCGTCAGCGCCGGTGAACGCGGGCAGCGGATCAGTGGCCAAGGCATGCTCGCGAGTTGCGGGGACATCGACAACGATGTCGGCATCGCCCCCGCCAAACGAAACGGCGACACCTTCGACCTCGGCGGAGGCTTCACCCATGATGATCCGCGGCTCCGCGTCGGAATCGCGCCATGCCGTCAGCACCGTGATGAAACCCGCCGACATGGCCGGCTCCGTGTTCGTCGCCCAGATGCTATGAGCCATCCAATTCGCTTCAGCGATACCGCGCCCTTTGCTCTGCAGAGCTTCGGAGGTCTTCTCGTACATGTCCTCGCCCGTGATTTGGTTGCGGAAGCTCTCTCGCCCGCCCGCGTCGACGATGTCGAGGCCATCGGGCCGGCCGAAGCTGACATTCGCTCGCACGTTCTCCATCGCGTAGGTCGCGGTGGCGCCGTCCAAGTTCAGCGCCGCGTCCGGCGCGACGTGGAAGAGGCGGCTGAACCGCGCCGGATCCGCCCCCGGCTTCATCGCGAGGTCGTCGTAGATCGCGAACCACTCACCTCCCACGAACACAACGTGCCGATGCCAGCGCAGCAGGCCCGGCACCGTTTGGTAGGCATTAGTCATGTCGCCCGCCCAGTAGGTGTAACCGTCGGCCTCCTGGTAGGCCAAGAGCCGCCCGCAGAACGGGTACGCGGGATCGCGCGGATTCCACTCCTGGCCGACGCCATTGACCAGCACCACGTTGTGGCTCATCGAATGCCTGGCGTGAGGGTCGGGGTACGCGGTGCTGCCTCCGCCGGCGCTCAGAACTTGTCCGAAGGCATGCCACACGAAGTCGCCTTCTGACCGGAACGAGTGGCCGTATCCGCCGCGCGGCCGGCACTTGAAGATCATCCCCACCGCGTCCTCATAGGTGCCCGGCTCGGATGGCTTCCGCGTGCTCGCCATCACCCATCCGGCTTCTTTGAAGACATCGCTCGGGATCTCTTCGCTCGGCGTCTCCTCAACCGGGAGCGTCCCAGACGCGAGCATCTCGAGCCACGGCCGCGCTGAGAAATCGCTGCCCAGCTCCTCCCGCAGCGCGTGCCACCGGTCGCGAAAGCGCGTCTCGCCCGTCAGCATGAACGCGTAGCGGGCGTCATTGCGCTGCGTGCCGCGCTTGCCCTTCGGGTCTGCCGCGTAATCGCCGAAGGCGATCCGCTGGATGCCCAGCGGCATGAGGTGCGCGTACCAGTCGCCGAGCCGCGCGTAATACGGATTGCGGTCGAGGCGCAGATCAGGCACGAGAAGCTGAACGTACATCGATGCGCGGAGCATCGATTCGCCCTTCCACCCGCCATACGCCAGCCCCTCATTCCAGCCCTCATCCGGCCCGTGGGCGCTCGTCACGCCGGTCAGGTAATTCAGGCAGAGAGGCACCAACTCGTCGGCCAAGTCGAGGTCTCCCGCCATGAGCATCACGCCCGGCATCGACCACATGAAATTCTCGTACGGGTGGCTCTGGCAGAACATCGAGACGCCCGAGCGATGGATGTCTCCGCCTGCCTGCCACGAGGCCTTCTCAAGGTATGTCGCGCGCAGCCGCCACTGTACCGAATCGCGAACTGTCGCGCGGTCGGCCTCGTCCATGTCCTCGTATAGCCAGTCGTAGCATACGGCGAGGTACTCGGTGATCTGCGTCGGCCACTTGCGCGGCGGGCCGTGGTACTCGGGCGAGGCCATCCCACCCTTCGCAAAGCCTGCCAGCGCCACTGCCAGGTCACGCGCAGGCGCGTACTTCTCGTCACCGGTCAGCCTGTAGGCAAACGCCGCCGCCGCGATCTCGCCCGCGATGCCCGCCCACTGCTGGTCGTCATAGGGGGACTCATCCTTCGCGTCGGTGACCGGGAAGTCGGCCCACCAGTCGCGCTTGGCTGCCTTGTCCGCGTTGCCGATCACCTGGCCCAGCCAGGCGGCCGTCTCCGGATCGGCCTCCAGCACTTCCCGCCACTCGTCCCAGCCTATCCCGGGCGCGAGTCGAGGGTGGGGCTTTGCTGCCAGAATCTCCGCCGCGCGGTCGATGGCCGTCCGGTCCCAAGTCGGCGTGTCCCCCGCGATGATGAAGGAACGCGCGGCGCTCCAGACCTCATAGTCGGTCCCGACGGAGTAACCCACGCGCCAGCGCCACTCCCCCGCCTCCAGCACGGGCAGCGCGTTGTGGAAGTTGTAGGGCGTGTCGCGGACCTCAACATCCGGCGCGGCGAAGTCGCCCACACGCGAGAGCTGCAGCCAAAAACTTCGTACCGGGACGGTCTCGCTCGTGATCACGTGCGGCACGTAGGGCCATGACATCCGCGGCGGGTTGACGCTCGGCACCTGCCCGTCAGCCGGCCGGAAGGTCACGTGATGCGGGTACTCCCAGCGCGAATCGAAGGGGATCAGATCGGCCGACGCGGCGACCACGACGAAGCAGACGATCAACAGGCAGACCATTGGCGAGGACCTCCGTTTGCTCAGTGCTTCTCCGCTTCGTGGATCGCCCCTCCCGCCCGAGGCATCGCTTCAAGCCGAACGTCCTTCCCTTCGGAGCACGTTTCCATGCCACCCGACGCGCCGCACGAGACCTCAACGCGCAAGAAACCGCGCCGGTACACCGGCGGCCGGGTCGCAGCGCTGCTACTACTCGCCAGTGTGTTGGGCTGGGAGCCGAGCCGGTCCGTGGCCATAGTGCAGCTACAGTTTCTGACCGGCCTCACGCCACCCAACGCCGGGTACATCCCGCTTCGCGAGGGAGGGATGTCGCTGACGATAGAGCCCGAGGCCGTGGTCGACGCGAGCGATTTCGCCGGGGTCGCCGGTGAGGCCGGCGATGCCGAGGTCGATGCCTGGCTCGCGTGCCTCATGGCGGCAGATCTGCAGTCCGACGACGGCGACGCCTCATTCCAGGCCGCGCTTGAGCACCTTCGGAGCCTGGCCCCCGTGGACCCGCGTACGTGGGCGGCGGTTGTGAGCGGACCGAGCGGCCCTGTGCAGGTTGCAGTCCCCCGAGCCGATTCCGATAGTGAACCCACGCCACTCAAGCCCTGGCACCGCGCCGCTCTGGAGGAGGCGATCGCCCAAGGGAGGGCTGCGGAGCCGGACAATGGGCTCTGGGATTCGACGGGGCTGGTGCTGGCGGTCGTCGACGATGACATCGACTCGGCCGTCCGGCACCTGGAGCGCGCCGTCGCAGCGGATGGGTATGACGAACACGCATCAGACCTCGCCGACGCGGTCTGCCGGGCCTCGGAGGCCCTTGGCCAATACCCGTTCCGTGCCCGCCTGACCGCGCTGGAGCAGGCGCGCCCGGGACGCCCTGGAGCAAGTTTGCGGGTGGCTGTCAGGCATCTCGCCGCCGAGGTGGCCGCGAGACATGAGGCCCACGGCCGACATGAGGAGGCGCTGTCGATCTACGCCTCTCTCCTCCGTCTCAACGGCCTGGTCACCGAGTCTCCCCTCTGGGAGGGGTTCGGTACTTGGCGCTACCCGCCGCCGTGGGTGGCGCGGGCGACGTGGCGCGGGCGTTATGCAGCCACAACGCCCGACAGTGATTCCCAAGCTCACCGGAGCGTCGCCGCCCTGCGCGAGTTCGTCAGTTACTGCGTGTCGCACGGGCGAAGCGACCTGGCCGATAAGGCCCTCGCCACGTCCGCCAAGGGCGCTCGGGCCGCCGGCGCCGCGAGCCACGGGACGGAGGGGTGGCGTAAGGTCGAGGCCCCCCTGCTCACAGCGATCCTCGGATGGTATCTCGGTGAGGGGATGCTCGCCCTCGCCATCGTGCTCACGCTGGTGGCGCTGGGCTTGCACCTCGCGCGGTTCTTGGTTCTGCGCCGCCGCACCGGACGGGCGACGGCCGCCGCGTTGTCGGCGCTGCTGTGCTTGGCGGTATGCACCCTCCCCGCCCACGCGACAATCTATAGCGGCGAGACATCGCCCTGGGAAGCGGCCATGCCGTACATCTGCGCAGGAGCGCTCCTGGTGCTGCTCGGGATCGCTGTTGGCTGGTGTTACTTGCGGCATCCGCGAGGGCCGGGGCGTCTCCCCGCGACGCTGGCCGACCTGTCCTCCGGCGCATGGCTCCTCTCCAAAGTGTGTTGGACTAGCTTTGCCCTCCTGGCTCTCACCACCGGTGGCCTCCAGGCCTACGCGCTCCACTGGATGCTGCGGGGATCGGGTTAGATCCGCGGCCTCAGAGGAATCCCCCCGAGGTCGCGGCGAACTCCCGGTCACCACACAACCGGGAGGCGGCCTTGGCCAACGAGCGCCCGAACATCCTCTGGATCTGCACCGATCAGCAGCGTTTCGATACGATCCACGCGCTGGGGAATGAGCATATCCGAACGCCGAATCTCGACCGACTCGTCGGCGAGGGCGTGGCGTTCACGAGGTGCTACTCGCAGAGCCCCGTCTGCACGCCGAGCCGCGCGTGTTTCCTGACGGGACGTTACCCGCGCACCACGCGCTGTCGGCAGAATGGGCAGAGAATCCCCGATGATGAGGTGCTCGTGCCGCGGATGCTCGCGGACGAGGGCTACGACTGTGGCCTGGCCGGCAAACTCCACCTCGCGCCGTGCCAGGCGAGCAAGCACGATTACGAGGAGCGCATCGACGATGGCTACCGGCGCTTCTGGTGGAGCCATCACCCGCAACCGAGCTGGCCGCGCGACGACTACAACGACTGGCTCGCGGAGAAGGGCGTCAGTTACCACGACCTGTGCAAGCCCATTCCCGACCACTTCGAGACATGGCCAGGCATGCCGGCGGAGCACCATCAGACGACGTTCTGCGCGGAGAAGACGATCGAATTCATGAGCGAGGCGCGCGAGGGTCCATGGCTCATGAGCGTCAACCCGTTCGACCCTCACCATCCCTTCGACCCGCCGCAAGAATACATGAATCGCTACGACCCCGACGATGTGCCCGCTCCGAAATATCGTGAGGGGGAGCTGGACAACAAACCCCGGTTCCAGCAGGTCGATCACGCGGGCGCGTACGGAGGCCATGGCATCACGCCGCTGCGGCAGAATGAGCGGCAGAAACGCGAGGTCGTCGCCGCCTACTACGCGATGATCGAACTCATTGATGATCAAATGGGGCGCATCCTGGATGCGCTGGAGGAGACCGGCCAGCGCGAGAACACGCTGATCCTCTTCCACAGCGATCACGGCGAGATGCTGGGCGATCACGGGATCCTGCTGAAGGGGCCGCACTTCTACGATTGCGCCGTGCGCGTGCCGCTCATCATCTCGTGGCCCGGTCACGTAGAGCAGGGCCTCCGCACGGATGCGCTCGTGGAACTCATCGATCTGGCGCCAACCATCATGCAGGCGTGTGGCTACGAAGTACCTGACCGCATGCAAGGAAGATCGCTCTGGCCGATCCTCACGGGCCAGGCCGACGCCTCGCACCACCGAGACAGCGTCTACAGCGAGTATTACAACGCGATGCCGGGCCACGGTCGCGCGGCACAGGTCACGATGCTGTTTGACGGGCGCCACAAGATCTGCGTGGTCCACGGCTCCGACGAAGGCGAGCTGTATGATCTGGAGGCCGATCCGGATGAGTTCGAGAATCTCTGGGATGCGCCCGAGCATCAGTCGCTGAAGCTCGACATGATGAAGCGGTGTTTCGATGCATCCGTGTTTACGGTTGATCCCGAGCCGCCTCGTCGCGGCGGATTCTGAGCAATCCACTCGCCCAACCAATTGGGAGGCACGCGCGCCATGAAGACCATCATTACCCTTGCTGTGATCGCCGCTATTGCCACGACCGGCCTGGGTCAGGATGCGCCGGCGAAGGCCATGGATGAGCGTCTGGCGGAGATCGACCCGATACTGCGGGAACTCGAGCCGATGGGGCGCCAGAACCTGAACGTCCCCCGCTCGCACGGCGAATTCCTACGATCGCTCGTGGAGATGTCGGGGGCGAAACGGGTGCTGGAGGTCGGCACATCCAACGGCTACTCGTCGCTTTGGATCGGGCTGGGCTTGGAGAAGACGGGCGGGGAGCTTGTCACGCTCGACATCGATCCGGAGAAGGTGAAACAGGCGCGCGCCAACATCGAGCGAGCGGGGATGTCTGGCCGCATCACGGTTGTTCAGGGGGACGCGCTGGAGACGATCCCCGCGCAGACCGGGAAGTTCGATTTCGTCTTCCTGGATGCGGTCAAGTCAGACTACCCCAAATACTTCGAACTCTCGCGGCCCATGCTGACGAAACGCTCTCTTGTCGTGGCTCATAACGCCATTTCGGCCGCTGAGGCGCTGGGGCCATACTTCGAGTTGATGAACTCAGACCCCAACATGCAGACGACCATCGTCGCCATCCAGCCGCGCGATGGCATTGCGGTCACTTACATACGCAGGAAGCCGTAGGCCTTTGTGCCGTGCCGGCGGGTCAGGAGACCCGCCGGCACAACGCCAATGGGCTAGACCGTCTCGGTCCTCGCACGTTTCCCGAGTTCTTCACCGAGCCGCTGGAGCGTGGGCGAAATGTCGTACGGGTCGAGATCGACTTCGATCAGCGAGAAGCTGTCGAGATTCGCATGAGCGGCGTTCAGCGCCGCCTGCAACTCGCCGGGCGTCTGAGCCCGGAATCCGAGCCCGGCGCCCAGGACGTCCACGATCTTTGAGAAATGCCAGTTCTGGATGTCATTGAACGGGCCGTCCATGATCTGGCGCTCGGTGCTGTAACCGTGGTTGTTCAGCACGATCACGATCGGATTCAGGCCGAGCCGCGCGATCGTCGACAGCTCCATACCCGTCATCTGAAACGCGCCGTCCCCAACCAGCACGAGCGGCCGTTGCGATGGCAGGGCAAGCTGCGCGCCAAGCGCCGCCGGCACCCCAAACCCCATCGACGCGTAGTACGCCGGGCCCAGGAACTCCACTTGCCGCCGATGCCCAAGATCGAGCGCGCCGAACAGGCAATCCCCGACATCAGACACGATCACCGTGCCATCGGTAACGTACTCGTCGAGGTCGCTGAATAGAGACCGTACCGTGATGCGATCGTCGCCGCCGATCTCACACGATGAGGGCGCCTCGGTGGCTGGCAAGTCCGGCGTGATCCGTCGCTGGATAGGAGCGTCCAGCAGCGCCGCGATGAACCGCCGGAAGGGCACGTTCTCATAGTGGTGATGCCCGACGGTTGTCTTCTCGGAGGTAGCCCGGACGGTGAGGCTCGGGTCGATATCAGCCGTGTAGACGCCGAGGTTGATGTCGGTCATGAAGCACCCGAGCATCAGCACCAGGTCGGAGGACTCGACATATTCGCGCACGTCGTCGCGGCCCATCGCTCCCGCGTAGACCCCCAGGTGCAGCGGATGCGCCTCGCTGATGACCGACTTGCCCAGCAGCGTCGTCGCAACCGGTATGTTGGTCTGCTCGATGAACTGCGTCAGCGCCCCGCCTAACCCGAAGCGCTGCACCTCAACGCCCGCCAACACGACGGGCCGCACGCTCGCGTTCATCATCGCGACCGCCTCGGCGACGCATTCCTCAAGCGCGCCTTCGTCCGTCATTTCGGCCAGGGTGAAGTCGCGGTGCTGGTGGGCCTGCGTCACGTCGACCATGTCGCGGGGCAGCTCGATATAGCCAGGCCGCTTGTAGCGTTCGACGGCATGGATGACGCGGTCGATCTCGTGGCACGCGGTCAGCGGATCGTCAAGCGACGCGCTTGCGACCGTCAGCCGAGACATGACATCAAACTGCGTGTTGAAGTCGCGCACGAAGTGGTGCAGCAGCGGGTGAGTCTCGCGACCTTTGAGGTCAGGAGCGCCGCTGATGACGATGGCCGGCGATTTCTCGGCGTAGGCCCCGGCGATCGCGTTGGCGATACTCAGGCCCCCGACGCTGTAAGTCACGACCGCCGCGCCGATGCCTCGGATCCGCGCGTAAGCGTCCGCCGCGAAGCCCGCGGCGTCCTCGCGCGTTGTGCCAATACTATCGATGGGACTGTCTTCGAGCTGTTGGTAGAAGCCGAGGACGTAATCGCCCGGGACGCCGAAGGCGTGCTCCACGCCGTGCTGATGGAGTTGCTGCAAGAGGTACTGCCCAATCGGTAAGGCATCAGACATGCCGCCACCCCCTACTCGCTCCCTCCCATGAGCTAGAACGCAGGAGTCTGTGCGAGAAACTCCCGAGGAGGGGCTACCGCGCCGTCTGGTCGCGGGCTGCGCGAGCCAGCTCGGCGAGATCGTCATGCGGCGCGTCCAGCGCGGTCATCACCATGTGCCGGAACGTTTGGAAGCCGAGGCGCTCAATGGTTGCGGCAAGTCGCTCGTTGGTCTCGGCGACCTCTCGAAACACGCGCGCCGTTGCCGCAAGGTACTTGGGGACATCATCAGACTCAACGCCGACCGCCAGCTCCTGGGCGACGACGGGATTTGGGCCCATCTTCCCGCCGATGAACACGTTCCATCCGTCGACCGTGCCGTGGATGCCGAACTCGTTCATCATCGTGTTCGCGCAGCAGTTCGGGCATCCGCTGACGCTGATCTTGAACTTCGCCGGGGTCGGAAGGCCGCGGAAGGTCTTCTCAATCAGCTTGGCCATTGGCAGCGTGCGCTGGAGACCGAACGGGGAGTAGTCCGCGCCCGGGCAGCACTTCACCTGGCGGACATCCTTCCCGATCGAGCGAACGTCGAAGCCCGCGTCGGAGACCGCCAGCCGAGCTGCCTCCAGCTTCTCTTCGGGGATCCCGACGATGATCACGCTCTGGGCTGTAGACAGATGACCGAACGTGCCGTATTGCTCGATCACCTCACCCAATCCGCGCAACTGCTCGCCCGTGAAGCATGCCGTCGGCACGCCGACTGACAGCGCGAAGTTGCCATCACGCTGCCGCCCGAGCGAGCGATATCCCGGCTGCTTCTTGCACTCGACTGTCTCCGAGCGCAGCTCGCCGTTCATCTCAGCAGATGTATCCATGACCTACTCCCCTTCTCGGTGCGAAGGCCATCTGAATGCCCAATCCAGCGCGATGGCAAACGCCCCGGCAAAGCCCAGCGTCGTGAAGATTTCGACTGGCCCAAGATGCGGCGGCCCGGGCATCAGCGAAGGCCCAACGAGCAAGTACCGCTCGACCATCATCGCGACCAGCACGAGGAACGCGACGCAAGCCAACACCTTCGGATTCGTCTTCACCTCACGGATGACCATCGCGGCGAATGGCAGCAGGAACGCGCCAATGACCACCGACCACATGACCCATCGCCACGCCGGCGAGTTGTAGCGTTCGAGCAGGAATCCGGTTTCCTCGGGCAGGTTACCATACCAGATCACCATGATCTGGGCGAAGAGCATGTACCCGGTGAGCATGCCGAAGGCCAGGAGGAGATTGCCAATGTCCAACCACTGGGCGCGCTCGAGCGTGGTCTGTTTCAGCGGCCCCGCGAGAACGACGATGAGCGCCAACGCCGCGAACATCGCTCCGCAGAAGAAGTACGGGCCGATGAGCGTGCTGACCCAGAACGCGTGGAGGCTCATCACGAAATCGAAGGCGATAATACTGTAGACCACCGCGTACACCACGAGGATCACGGCCGGCAGCGCAAATTCCTTGCGGCCCGGTTCCTCGCGTCGCCGGACGTAGATCAGACTGAGCGCGGTGAGGAGCGCCAGACCAACCGCGTTGCGCGCGAACAACGCGGGCACGTTCAGCCACGCAGCTCGATCGCCCACGTGGCCGATCCATGGGAAGATCCACTGGTGGCCGATGGCCAGGAGAATCAGCGGGATGAACGAGATCGGCAGGAAGCCCGCGCAGGCCGAGGCCACCGTGCAGACAGGCGCGCGCCACCGAGCGCCGGTGACATCCAAGACCGCCACCCACACGACGCCGGCTTGGGCCAGCCCTGTCCAGAACAGGAAGTTCGCCAGAAGGACCGTCCAGGCGGCCTGGGCATGAGCGGACCACGCGCCCACCGCGAAGGCCGCGATGCCTGCGAGCAGCACCACGCGCGCGGCCATCACGAGGCCCTTTGGCAAGCCGGCCTGGTCGCTTGTTGTGTCGGTCATGATGAGATCCAAAGCCATCCGGCGCCGAAGCCAACCGCGCGCTCAAGCAGCCGTAGCACAGGCGCGGGGTACGTTCCGAGCCACACCAGCAGCGCGATGAGCACCGCCACCAGCACGCCGATCGTCACCGACGGTCGGGCTTCCTCGGCGCCTGCATCGGCCTCGTCAAACAGCGCCGTCAGTATTCGCAGATAGACGAACAGTCCCATCAGGTTGGCGACGACCATGGCGACCAGCAGCGACCACAGTCCCGCGCGAACGCCCACGGTCGCCAGATAGAACTTGCCCAAGAACCCAGCCGTGAGTGGCATCCCCGCCAGGGACAGCAGCAGCATCGCTAGCGCCCCGGCAAGCCACGGCCGCGACCGCGCCAGCCCTCGATAGCCGCCGCCAGGATCCGGTAGCACGGAGAGTATCGCGAACGCGGCGAGCACGGTGATGCAGTAGCCTGTCAGGTAGAACGCCAGCGCCACGCTGCCCCACGAGCCGCCCGCGATGAACGCGACCAGCGCGTAACCCATGTGAGCGACAGACGAGTAGCCCAACACCCGCCTGAGGTCGCGTTGCATGAGCGCGTAGAGATTTCCGCCGATCATGCTCGCAACTGCCACGGCGGATACCCCGAGCAACATGCCGGGGTTCATTTCGACCGCCAGCGGCCCCAAGTAGCGGAATACCACGCCTAGCACAGCCGCCTTTGAGCATGTGGCAACATACGCCGCCACCGGAGCCCAAGCGCCCTCGTAGACGTCCGGCGCCCACAGGTGGAACGGCACCAATCCCAGCTTGAAGCTCGCGCCCACCAGAATCATGCCGAAACCCGCGAGCACCAGCGGCGATACAGACTCACCTGGGAGCGTCATCGCGATCCAGTGGAGATCCATGCTCCCGAATTCAGCGTACACCAGCGCCCCGCCGAAGAGCAGGAACGCCGATGATGCTCCCGCCAGGATCAGGTACTTCGCCGCTGCCTCCAACGCCTTCGGGTCGCCCGAGCGCGGGTAGGCGATCATCGCGTACAAAGACACGGAGAGCAACTCAAGCCCCAGGAACAGCGACGCGATGTGGTTCGCCGCAACCAGCGTCACCGCGCCAAGTGTTGACATCGCGAGCAGCGCGTAGTACTCCACGCGCCGCGGCGCGCCGCGCTGGACGACACCATAGGAAATCACGGTTACCACGATACTCGCGAGCAGCACGAGCACCATGTAGAAGCGCGTGTAGCCGTCAACCATGAACAGCCATGCCGCCCCGTACTGGCCGTCCGAGTCTTGCGTCAGGACCGACACCAGCGCCCCGAGCAATCCGAGAACCGTCGTTGCGTAGGCGAGCTTGTGCGAGCGGCCAAATGAGGCCACGAAGAGCAGCGCAATCGAGGTCGCCGCGAGCACGATGAGGGGGAGAATCAGCGCCAGGTCAGAACCGGTCAAGGCACTTCCCCCCCATCCAAGGTCTGCTGGATCCGATCAATCGCGGGCGCCACCGTGTCGAGCGTCGGTTTGGCGAACAGACCAAGCAGGACGATCCCAAGGATCATCGCGCCCATCAGGACGCGCTCGCGCAGCCGCAGGTCGCGGACCTCCAGGCCCTCGCGCGCGGGCCCCAGGAACGCGACCTTCATCATCCGCAACGCGTAGATCGACGCGAACACCATCCCGCAGGCGCCGACCGATGCGAGCACGACGTTGGCCTTGAACGTGCCTAGCAGCACCAGGAACTCGCCCACGAAGTTGCCGAGGCCGGGCAGTCCGAGCGATGCGAGGGCGAAGACCATGGCGCAGGCGCTGAGCGCGGGTGCTTTGGCCCATAGCCCACCGAGCTTTCGCATGTCGCGCGTGCCCGTCTGGCGCGCGATCTCGCCCACGATGATGAACAGCGCAGCCGTCGCCACGCCGTGGCATATCATCGTGAACACCGCGCCATCCAACCCCTGCCGATTGCCGGCAAACACGCCGAGCAGCACGAAGCCCATGTGGCTCACGCTCGAGCAAGCCACCAGGCGCTTGAGATCGGTTTGGGCGAAGGCAAGCACGGCGCCGTAGATGATCCCGATGACGCCCACCGCCATCGCGACCGGCGCGATCTGACTTGCCGCATCCGGGAAGAGCGGCCAGACGAACCGCACGAGGCCGTAGCCGCCTGTCTTCAGAAGCAAGCCCGCCAGGATTACGCTACCGGCCGTCGGCGCCTCCGTGTGCGCGTCGGCCAGCCACACGTGTAGCGGCACGGCAGGCAGCTTCACGGCGAATGCGACGCAGAAGCAGAGGGCGATCCACAGCGCCCCGCCGCCGGAGGCCGCCGCCTGAAGCAGCGGCACTAACTCGAACGTGGCCGCGCCGGCGGAGAAGTACAGCCCCAGAATCGCGACCAGCAGCGCCAGTCCGCCCGCCTGAGTGAAGATCGCGAACTTCATCGCCGCGTGTCGGCGTCGCTCGTGTCCCCAGATGGCGATCAGGAAGTACATCGGCACGAGCATCAGTTCCCAGAAGACGTAAAACAGGAACAGATCCGCCGCGACAAACACGCCGATCACGCCGCTCAAGGTGGCCATCAAGGTCAGATGAAACGCGCCAACGCGGTCGGTGATCTCTTCCCAGCTCGCGACCACCGCCGCGATGCCAAGGGCATAGCTGAGCAGGACCATCACCAGGCTGAGCCCGTCCATCCCGAGGTGGAATCCAATCCCGAGCGAGGGTATCCACGTCGCGTGTGCTTCGCTGACCCACATGCCCTCGCCGGGGCCGGCGGACGTCCACGTGACAAGCGTCAGGATCAGCCCGACCGACAGCGTCGCGAGGGAGATCCAGCGGGCAAGCACGTCGCGTCGCCGCCCTGCGGTGAGGGCGATGAATCCGCCAACGATTGGAAGAAACACGAGCGCGGTGAGCATCATCGCAAGACCACCACCCCGACCAAGAACACCGCCCCCAGCGCCAGGCCGCCCACGTACCAGCGCAGCCGACCATCCTGCAAGCGTGAGATGGTCTGATGAGCTTTGCCGATCGCGCGCGCGACGAGATCGTAGCCTCGGTCGATGATGTCGGGCGCGTTCGCGCCGGCAACATAAGCGAACGGCTCGACGAGCATCGTATTGTAAAGCGCGTCGAAGCGGCATCCGCCCTTGCAGAACTCAGTGACCCCGAGCGCCCAGTCTGTCTCGGCCAGCCGCTCGGAGGACTCTCTGAACCGCACGTAGACCAGCCATGCCACGCCGATCCCGAGCAGCGAGGCCGCCGAGGCGACGATGAGCGGCCCGACCGCGCTCTCCCCAACATGGGATGCGGGCGCGAGGAACTGGCTGAGGATCTGGACATTGCCCAGCCCATGGGGCGTGCCCAACATACCGGCCACGATCGAGAGCGCCGCCAGCACTCCCAGCGGCACTGTCATCGCGAGGCTCAGGCCGTGCGGCTCCGCCTCGTCATCGGACGTGCGGAAGGCCACGAACGCGGCCCGGAAGGCGTAGATCGATGTCAACAATACGCCGACCAGTCCCGCGCCCCAGAAGTAAGGCCCATACGTCGGCAGATGAAGCGTGGCGCCGAGGATCATCTCTTTGCTGTAGAACCCGGCGGTTACGAGCGGCAGCCCCGCGAGCGCCGCCGACCCGATCACGAACACGGTGAAGACCATTGGCAGCTTCCGTCGCAGGCCCCGCATGGCGAAGATGTCCTGCTCACCACGCATTGCGTGGATCAGCGCCCCCGCCGCGAGGAAGAGCAGAGACTTGAAGAACGCGTGGGTGACGAGGTGGAAGATCGCCGCCGTCCACGCGCCAACGCCCAGCGCCAGGAACATGTAGCCGACCTGGCTCATCGTCGAATACGCCAGGATTCGCTTGAGGTCCCTCTGGGCGAGGGCGCTCACCGCGCCGATCAGTATCGACGCGATGCCGATCACGGCAATTGTCAGCATGATGGCCGGCGCGACGGCTGTGAGAGCGTGCATGCGTGCCAGCAGATACGCTCCGGCTGTCACCATCGTTGCCGCGTGGATCAGCGCGCTGACAGGCGTCGGCCCCGCCATCGCGTCGGGGAGCCACACGTGGAGGGGGACCTGCGCGGACTTCCCAATGGCGCCCGCCAGGAGCAAGCCCGCCGCGACAGTTGCCAACGTCCCGCCGACCGGCCAAAGCTCCTGGGCCCGGGCGAGGGCTTCGCTGATGTTGAGCGTCCCCAACTCGACCGCGATGAGGAGCAAACCCACGGCCATGGCCGCATCGCCGATGCGCGTCACGATGAACGCCTTCATGGCCGCCGCGCAGTTGCCCCGATCGCGGTACCAGAACCCGATCAGCAGGTAGCTGCAGAGCCCGACGCCCTCCCAGCCGAGATAGAGCGACAGCAAGTTGTCGGCCAGCACGAGCACGAGCATGCAGGCGACAAACAGATTCATGTAGGCGAAGAACCGAGCGTAATCAGGCTCCTCGGCCATGTAAGCCGTTGAGTAGATGTGGATCAGCAGGCCGACGCCCGTCACGACGCATGCCATCACGGCCGCCAGCGGGTCGAGGTGGATCCCCATCGAGACGCTCAAGTCTCCGCTCTGCATCCACGTCCAGAGCGTGGCTGCGTAGCCGCGATCCGGCCCGGGAATCATCGCCAGCGCGCCGCTTGAGATGAACGCCGCAGCCGCCGAGAGCGCTACCGATCCCACTCCAATACCCGCCACGACGCGCCGAGACAGGCGCGAGCCGGCTAACGCAAGAAGCGCGAAGCCCGCGAACGGGAACAGTGGGATGAGGCAGGCCAATCTGAGCATCTCAGCCCCGCAACTGTCTGATGGAATCCGTATCGAGCGTCTTCAGAGCATGGTAGATCTGCATCACCAGCGCGAGCCCAACGGACAGCTCCGCCGCCGCCATCGCCAGGATGAACACCAGCATGATCTGCCCGTCCGGCTCGCCCCATCGCGACCCCGCAACGACGAACGCCATCCCCGCCGCCGCGAGCAGTATCTCGACCGACATGAGCATGAAGATCAAGTTGCGACGCGCGAGCAGGCCGGCCACGCCGATGCCAAACAGCACGGCCGCCACAGCCAACCCGTGTGAGAGAGGTAGCGCGTTCATTCGCACCCCTCCTCATGCGAGGACTTCGTAGTCGCCCGGCGACCGAGGTGGTACGCCCCGATCAGCCCCGCGAGCAGCAGCATCGATGCCAGCTCAACACCGATCGCGTACGTGCCAAAGAGCGTCTCCGCGACCTGCTTGGGGCCAACGACCGTGGTGGCCAGAGCGGCGGCGGGCGCCTGTAGCGATGCCCGCGTCAGGGCGGCCACGAGAGCCAGTGCCAGCACGGCAGGACCGGCCGCCGCCGCCACGCCGCGCCACCCTCGTGGCATCTCGCCGACGGGCGGGTTCAGCACCATGATCGCGAAAACGAAAAGCACCATGATCGCGCCCGCGTAGATGATGACCTGCACCACCGCGGCAAACGGCGCGCCGAGGACGTAGAACACGCCGCCGAGCGCCAGGAACAGTAGCACCATGTACATCAGCGCGTGGATGGCGTTGCGCCGCGTCACGGCCAGCAGGGCCGCGATCAGCGCAATCGCCGACATGATGTAGAATGCTTGAGCGCTGGCTGTGATCATGGTTCCTTAGGGCGCCAGTCGTTTCACGTTTGCCGGGGGCAGCTCGTTGTCGCCTTCGCCCTTGGCCTTGTTGGCGATCTCAAGCCCCGCGACGCGGTAGAAATTGTAGCCAGGGACCTTGCCCGGCCCATCGATCAGCAGGTCTTCCTTCTCGTATACCAGATCCGGCCTGCGGTAATCAGCCAGCTCGAGATCGGGCGTCAACTGAATGGAGCACGTCGGGCACGCCTCTTCGCAGAAGCCGCAGAAGATGCAGCGGCTGAAGTTGATCCGGAAGTACTCGGGATAGCGCCGCCCATCCCCGCGTTCAGTCGCCTGCAGCGAAATGCAATCAACCGGACACGCCGCCGAGCAGAGGTAACATGCCACGCACCGCTCGTCGCCGTCTGGGTCGCGCGTCAGCACGATCCGCCCGCGAAAACGCGGTGGAAGCGGACGCTTCTCCTCCGGATATTGCACGGTGAAGCGCTTGGCAAATGCATGCCAAAACACCAACCAAAGCGCCTTCAGAGAACTGAGCATGCGATCTCCCTAACGCAGCGCGAGCACAACGGCGCCCGTCACGAGCAAGTTTGCCAACGACAGCGGCAACAGCACCTTCCACCCGAGTCGCATCAACTGGTCGTAGCGCAACCTCGGAAGCGAGCCCCTGATCAGCACGAAGAACGCCAGGACAAGCGCCATCTTGATCAGGAACCACGCGATGGGCGGCAACCACGGCCCGCGCCAGCCACCCAGGAACAGCACGACCGTGATGGCCGCAATCAGCGCGGTCCCTGCGTACTCCCCGATGAAGAACATCCCAAACTTCATCCCCGAGTACTCCGTGTGGAAGCCCGCGACCAGCTCCGCCTCGGCCTCCGGGAGGTCGAAGGGGATGCGGCGCGATTCCGCCAGCCCCGCGATCAGGAAGACGCCCAGTCCCACCACTTGCGGGACGCAGAACCACACCTTTCCCTGCGCCTCGACGATCTCGCCCAGGTTGAATGAACCCGTCATCACGACGACCCCGAGCACGCTCAGCCCCATGAAGACTTCGTAGCTCACAAGCTGACTCGCGGCGCGCAAGCTCGACAGCAGGGCGTACTTGCTGTTGGACGCCCACCCCGCCAACACCACGCTGTAAACCGCCAGCGATGACATTGCCAGAAAGAAGAGCAGCCCCACGTTCATATCCGCGACCACGATCCCGGGCGCGAACGGCACGACGGCAAACGACATCAACGCCGCCGCCACGATCACCGCGGGCGCGACTACGAAGACAACTCGGTCCGCGAAGGGCGGAACCCAGTCTTCCTTGGTGAACATCTTGATGGCATCCGCCACAATCTGCAGCACGCCGAACGGGCCGACGCGGTTCGGGCCGACGCGATCCTGCCACAACGCCAGGAGGCGCCGCTCGATCCAGGTCATCCCCCCCGCGACCGATAGTGCGCCGACCAAGACGCCGAGAACCACCGCCAGGCGAGGCAGCGCTTGCGCCCAATCGATCGCTCTGATGATGTCGAGGATTGCATCCATGTCAGTCACTCATATCATCCACGGCGTCATGCCCGAGCCCAGCAACTTGACCCACGCCGGGAGCTGAAGGTCCTCAAGCCCCGGAAGCCCTGGCGTGATACCCAGCACTCCCGCGGGAAGCTGCTCTCGCACGCGCACCGGCAACGTGTAGACGTCCTGCCCGACTGCTACCCCGACTTCCTGTCCTTGCTCAACCTGCATCCGCTCGGCGTCGTCAGGCGACATGCCCACATACGGCGGCGCCGACAGATCGGCCAATCCCGGGCTGTGCGCGCTCAGTTCCTCAGAGCCGAAAATCCGGTAGATCGGCACGGCCAGCCATTCATCATCACGCCGCTCAAAGGCTGGCACGGGATCGTAGTAACACAGCTTGTTGTGGTCCGCGGGCTCGAGCAACCGTTTGCCCGCCGCCTCAACATGCTCGCCCGCCTGTCGCCGAGCGGTGACCTTGCTGAGGGCCGCCGGGGAGTTCCATCCGGGCGCCCACTGTCTAGCGACGAGCGCCGAGGCCACTTCGCCGCGATACCCCTCCGAGGAGAACGCCATCGGCGCGTCTTCATCCTGCGGCGGCCGCGGCTCGTGGACGCTCTTGGCCGCGTGCAGCGCCGTCCTGCCGCTACGCCGGATCGACTGACGGGGGACCTTCATCCCGTGCATGCGAAAGTCGGCGTCAGGGGCGAGATCGGTGATCCCCGCCAGGGCGGGAAACTCTCGCGCGATCTGCTCGACGATCTCATCGAAGGTCCGCCAAGTCGCAGAGCCTGCGTCATCGCGCCGCGCCGCCAGCTCGCTCAACCAGCGCCAGGAGGGCTTCACATCGCCCTCCGGCTGGAAAACCTGTAGCGACCGCTGCCCGCGCCCCTCCCCGTTGACCAGCGTGCCGGTGTGTTCGGCAAACGTCGCCGCCGGCAAGACCACGTCGGCCATCTCGCCGGTGCAGGTCATCAGATGGTCGATGACGATCAACTCGACGCCCTCGGGCATGAACGTCTCGAGTTCGGACTTTGTCATTCGGCGACAGAGGTCGTTCTCGGCGACGATAATCGCCCCAACATCGCCCGCTTCGATTGCGTGGCTGACACCCTCCACGCCCTCGGTGTCCATCAGCGCGACGCCCATGCTGTTGCACTCGGGCACCGTGCAGACGAAGCCCGCGTTCTTGCCGGCGGCCTCGAGCGCGCAGACGATGTTAGTCGCCGCCCGGATGACCTCCGGACTGCCGGACCCGTAGCCGCAGATCACCAGCGGGCGCTGGGCGTGTGTCAGCTCATCAGCGATCCACGCCGCGAGAATGCCCGTGGCGTCGTCCACATCATCAGCCGGCGGCGCGTCGATATGAATCCGCTGAGCCACCGCCGCCCCCATGCGCGCGATGTCCTCCGGCCCTTGGCGATAGGTTACGGTCGCGCTACGGTCCACGCCTGTCTCGTCGGGCGATGCGATGAATAGCGGCCCGGTGTCTTGCTGGATAGCCTCGCGCACCAACCCGTCGTGAAACTCGTGTATCTGCAGCGTCCCCGCGATCGACATGGCCTGCTGGACGACGGCGTTACGTAGCGAGATCGCCAGCATTGGGGCGGTCGTCGTGACGTCCTCGCCCAAGACGACCACCGCGTCGGACTCGGTAACGTCCCGCAGCGATGCGCTACGCCCGGGTCCGAGCATCAGCATCTCAACCATCAGCGACATCAGCTCATGGTGCTTGGCCGAAGTGCCGTCGAAGAAGTTCTCAGCTCCCACCAGGTGTCGCAGGGCGAAGTTGGTCTCAAGCGACGCTCTGGGCGACCCGATCCCAAGCACCCTCTTCTCGCGAAGCAGCGGCTCCAGCCGCGCCATGACGTCTTCCGGACTTGCCTCCTCGAGCGTCCCGTCGGCTCCCCGCATCATGGGCTTCCTCACGCGCCGGTCGCTGTTGACGAATTCGTAGCCGAACCGCCCGCGATCGCAGATGAAGTGCCCGTTGACCTCCGGGTTGTGCCGGTTCCGGATGCGCCTCAGTTTGCCGTCGCGCTCGCCGGGCAGTATGTTGCACCCCAGGCCGCAGTGGACGCAGATCGACGGCGCCGTCTGCAAGTCCCATGGACGCACGTAGTGCTTCTTGAAGGTCTTGTCGGTGAAGCATCCGGTCGGGCAAACCTCGACCAGATTGCCGGTCAGCCCGCTTCGCAATTCGCCGTCGGTGTGCTTGCCGAAATACACGTGATCGTGCCAGCCGAACGCGGCAAGGTCGCGCTCGCCCGCGACGTCGTGGCAGAACCGCACGCACCGGTAGCAGTGGATGCACCGGTTCATCTCATGGTTGATGTGGGGCCCCAGATACTGATTGTCGAAGGTGCGTTTCGGGAATCGCGTGCGCCGGTATACGTGACCCGTCAGGTGGGTCATGTCCTGGAGATGGCACTCGCCACCCTCATCGCAGACAGGGCAATCGTGCGGGTGGCTCAGCATCAGCCATTCGGCGACCGCCGCGCGAAATTCCACCGCCTCGGGGTCGTCGATCGATAGCCGCGCGCCCTCGCTAGCCGGCGTCATGCACGCCATGACGATGCGGCCCTCCGTGTCTTCCTCATTGCGGTAGAGCTTGACCGCGCACTGCCGACAAGCGCCCGCCGAATGCATCGCCGGGTGCCAGCAGTAGTACGGGATGTCAAACCCAAGTTCCAGGCAGACGTCCAGGAGATTGCGATCCTGGCCCTCGAACTCGCACGGTTTGCCGTCAACGTAGATCGTAGGCACCACTTACCTCCAAGGGCACTTTCCCTCGGCCACGTGAGCCTCGAATTCATGTCTGAAGTACTTCAGCGCGCTCTCGAGCGGAGCCATCGCGCCCGGTGCCAGCGCGCAGAACGTATGTCCCATCTGGAGCAGCTTGACGTGGTGATCGAGGACCTCGATATCACCCGGCTGGCCCTCCCCCGCCTCCATGGCTTCCAGCGTCCTCGCCACCCACGGCAACCCCTCTCGACACGGCGTGCACCAGCCGCACGACTCCCGCGCGAAGAACTGCGACAGCCCCCAGACCATCCCCACGGGGCAGTTGCCGTCGTCGAGCACGATCATCGTCCCGGTCCCCATCCGACTCCCAACCGCCTCCACGGACTTGAAGTCCATGGGCACGTCGAGGTGCTCGTCAAGGAGAAACGCGGTCGATCCGCCACCGGGAAGAACGGCCCGGAACGCGCATCCATCGGCCATGCCTCCCGCGTGGTCTTCCAGGATCTCACGCGCCGGCGTGCCCATCGGCAACTCCCAGAGCCCGGGCCGCTTGACCCGCCCGCTGACTCCATATATCTTGGTGCCCGCTTCGCCGCTCCGGCTCAGTTCCCGGTACCACTCAGGACCGTGATTGATGATGTGGGGGACGTTGCAGACGGTCTCCACGTTATTCACGACCGTCGGCTTGCCCCACAGTCCGCAGATGGTCGGGTGAGGCGGCTTGGTCCGCGGGATCGCGCGCTTGCCCTCCAGCGCGCTCAACAGCGCCTCGGCCTCGCCGCACATGTACCGCCCGCCGCCGAGGTGAAGCTGGATGTTGAGGCTGTAATCCGAGCCAAGGATGTTCTCGCCGAGCCGCCCGTTGTGATACGCCTGCGTGAGCGCGCCGACGAGGTGGGTTGCGGCGGTCTGGTACTCCCAGCGCAGGAAAATGTAGGCCTCGGACGCCTCGATCGCGTACGCGGTAATGATCGCGCCCTCGATAACCTGATGGGGATCGCCTTCGAGCAGGAACCGGTCCTTCATCACGCCCGGCTCCATCTCGTCCGC